>JARRNO010000157.1:0-10705 GCA_037384885.1 Acidobacteriota bacterium | reverse complement strand
CCATGGCGAAGTCCGCGCAGGACGAATGGAACAATCGAAAGCAGCGCCTGCAGCAGAAGTTCGCCGAAGAAGCCCAGAGCGTCATCACGGCCTATGCCAAGACCAAGGGTTACTCCATCATTCTCGAAAAGCAGATCTGCCTTTACAACGCGGATGCTTTGGATATTACGAATGAAGTGATCCGGGCCATGAACGCCAAGTATCCCGGGACCGGCTCGGGCGGCGCAAAGAACTAGGTCCGCGGACCTGTCGAGCGCCGCGAGAGAAGCCGCGTCCTAACGACCGCGCCGATATGTCCGCCCAAGTTTGCGGACTTCCCGGCAGGGACGAATTTCAGGATGGTCGGCCATGAAAGCGGGAGAGCTCGCACAAAAGCTGGGTGCAGAGTTGAAGGGTGACCCCCTGGTGGAGCTTCACGGGGTTGCGCCCCTCGACCGCGCTACGGTGGGCGAGCTCTCCTTTCTTTCCAACCCCAAATATGCAGAGACCGCACGAAAAAGCGGCGCCGGAGCCATCCTGACTGCCCCGGGGCGCGCGCTCGAGGGGCGAACGCTGCTGGTTCACAAAAATCCCTACGCCGCCTTCGCGCGGGCAGTGGGCCTTTTTTATCCAGACAAGGCATTCCGGCCTGGTGTTCACCCGGCCGCTGTTGTGGGAAGGGACTGTGAACTTGACCCAACCTGCCATATCGGACCCCATGTGGTGCTGGGCGAACGCTGCCGAATTGCGGCAAACAGTGTGATCCAGGCCGGAAGCGTGCTGGGGGACGACTGCGTGGTCGGCCGGGATTGCCGGATCTTTCCCAGGGTCGTGCTCTATGACCGGACGATCCTGGGGGACCGGGTCCGTCTGCACGCGGGATGCGTCCTGGGATCCGACGGATTCGGTCGACAACCTCGTCCAGGTCGGTCACAACGTGATTATCGGCGACCATTCCATCCTGGTGTCTCAATCCGGGATCAGCGGAAGCACCCGCCTGGGAAAGGGTGTTATCGTGGCCGGCCAGTCTGGCGCCGTGGGGCACATCACGATCGGTGACGGGGCCCGGGTCGGCGCCAAGTCGGCCGTGACAAAGGATGTACCTCCGGGAGTCCTTGTGACGGGGATCCCCGCCAGGGAGCACAAAGCCTGGCTAAAGGAGCGCGCGCTCGTGGCACGGCTGGAAGATGTCGTCGCCCGGTTGCGGCGGCTTGAAAAACGGTTCGCCGCTTCCAGCGAAGAAAGGAACTCAGAATGATGGACGTGGAGGCAATTCAGGCGGTGCTGCCGCATCGCTATCCCTTTCTCCTGGTCGACCGCATCCTGGAGATCGAGCCCGGCAAGCGTATTGTGGGGCTCAAGAACGTCACGATCAACGAGGAATTTTTCCAGGGGCATGTCCCCGGCAAACCGGTCATGCCGGGGGTGCTGATCGTCGTAGCGATGGCCCAGGTGGGCGGCGTGCTGCGTCTCCAGGTGATCGAAGACCGGGACAGCAAGCTGGTCTACTTCATGGGAATCGAAGAATCGGGTTTCATTACGCCCTTAACCCCGTGGGACCTACGGCGTTTTGATGTGTAGGTTCTTATAAGAAAGTCCAGCTCCTGCAAGCTCAAGGGGATGGCTTACGTGGACGGGCAGCTTGCGGCGGAGGCCGTGATCATGTCCGCCATGGTGGACCGATAGGAGAAGAGAAGATATGCCGAAGATACATCCAACAGCGGTGGTCGAGCCCGGCGCCCGGATCGCGGAGAGCTGCGAAATTGGCCCGCTGACCTACGTCGGCTCGGACGTGACGATCGGGGAAGAGTCCATTCTTGGCCCCCATACCTGCCTGACCGGCAAAGTTACGGTGGGCGAAAGAAACACCTTCGTGTCTCATGTGGCAGTGGGAGGACCGCCGCAGGATCTGAAATACAAGGGAGAGCCTACGGAAGTTATCATCGGTTCGGACAATGTTTTCCGGGAATTCGTGACGGTGAACCGGGGAACGGTCGGCGGCGGGGGAGTGGTGCGCCTGGGCAGCAACATTCTCATGATGGCCTACAGCCACGTGGCCCACGACTGCCAGGTGGGGGACGACGTCATTTTCGCGAACGCCGCCACCCTTGCCGGCCACGTCCACGTCGGGGCGCACAGCACGGTCGGAGCATTCTCCGCGGTTCACCAGTTCTGCCGGGTGGGTGATTACGCCTTCATCGGCGGTTTTTCGGTGATCACCAAGGATGCCCTGCCCTTCATTAAGACGGTGGGTGCCCGCAGCGACGCCAAGATTTACGGCATCAACACCATCGGTCTGGAAAGGAAGGGCTTTTCCAAGGAGAGCATCGAAGGACTCAGGTCCGCCTACCGCCTTCTCTTCCAGTCCGATCTCCTCCTCAAGGAAGCGCTCGACAAGGTGGAAGCCGAACTGGGGTTTGTCGAAGCAGTGGGGCAGCTCGTGTCATTTATCCGCGAATCGGAGCGGGGGATCCAGCGCTGATTCGCCATCGCGGGGCAGCCAATGAAAGACCAGAAATCCGGACCTGTTTCTGACCTGCGCATGGCCGTTGTGGGCGTCGGCTCGCTCGGCCGCCATCACGCGCGAATCCTTTCCGACATGGACGGGGTTCAACTGGTGGGCGTCGTGGACAAAGACGGCGCCCGCGCATCTGAAATTGCACAAAAGTACGGAACGAATCCCTTCAGCGATACTTCAGAGCTTCCCGGCGTGGACGGTGTGGTGATCTCCGCCCCAACAACCCTTCACCGAGAGCTTGCGGAGATGTTCCTCAGAAAGGGGACGGGCGTTCTCTGCGAGAAGCCCATGGCCGCGAGCCTTGAGGAATGCGACGCCATCCTGGCGGCCCGCGATGCGGGCGGTGCGCCGCTCCTCGTGGGGCATGTGGAGCACTTCAACCCAGGCGTGGAACGTCTGGCCGCTTGGGTGAGCCGGCCCGGCTTCATTGAAGTCCACCGCCTGGGGGTCTTCACCGGGCGCTCCCTGGACGTGGACGTGATCCTGGACCTCATGATCCACGATATCGAGATCGTTCAGAGCCTCGTCAAGCGTCCTGTAGAGAAGGTCGAAGCGGTCGGCGTCAGCGTCCTCACCTCCTTCGTGGACATCGCCAACGCCCGTTTGGCTTTCGAAGGCGGGTGCGTGGCCAACCTGACGGCCAGCCGGATCTCCCGGGAGAAGGTGAGGAAGCTTCGCGTCTTCCAGCCCGCAAGCTATCTCGCCGTGGATTACGCCGAACAGGCGGTGGACCACTACCGGGTCGAGGATACGGCGGAAGGACGAAATATTCTTAAGGTGGATACGCCTGTCGAGAAGAAAGAGCCTCTGAGGGCGGAACTCGAGCACTTCACCGCGGTGCTCCGGGGAGAGACCGAGCCGACCGTTGGAGGAGAAGCCGCGCGGGAGGCCGTGCGAACGGCCCGGATGATTCTGGAAAAGGTCTCCCGCTGAGGCCGGATTCGATGAACGCGGTCGAAAACTACCTCCACGAAGAATGCGGAGCAAGCTTTCCCGGCTACGGATTCGCCGTGTTCCAGGGCGGCGGTGCGGCGTGGTCGGGATTCGGCGGCGCCGCTTCCGTGGAACCCGGATATCGGCCGGTGACCCGCGACACTCTTTTCGACCTCGCTTCTCTGACAAAGCCTCTCTGCACCGGGTTGCTGGCGCTGAAACTGGCGGAAGCCGGCCGCCTTGACCTGTTCGAGCCTCTGGAGGCCGGCGAATCTCCCGCGCCGAGCCTCCTCGACCTTCTGAGACACGAGGGCGGCTTCCCTGACTGGATACCGCTTTATGCCGTCGCGTTGTCCAAAGATCAGTCCCGCACCTGGCTAGCGGGAAAATGTCCGCGGCGAGCGCCCCAGGTCGAAGCCGTATACAGCGACTTGGGCTATATTCTGGCAGGATTCATCCTGGAAGAACGGATAAAACGCCCGCTGGACGAGCTCTTTTACTCCTGGGTGGCGGAGCCGCTGGGATGCGGGCGGGGTGACGCCATGTTCCGGCCCGGCCCTGGAGATACAGGCCGAGCAGCGGCGACCGAAGTGGGGGTCTGGAAAGAGTCTGCCATGGCGGCGCGTCACGGTGCGGAAATCCCTCCGTTCCCGGGCGGACGGGCGTGTGGCGTGGTGAACGACGGGAACGCCCGTTTTCTGGGCGGCGTGGCCGGACACGCCGGACTTTTTGCAACGGTTCAGGGCGCTGTAAGACTGGCCCGGGGATATTTTCCGTCAAGCGGGTTCCTGACCCCCGAGTCCCTCGAACTGGCCTGGACTCACGGATGCGCCCGAAAGGGCGAGTCCCGTTCGTCTGCATTCAAACTGGCGGATTCTGCCGGCTGGGCTCCTGGAGCCGCCCTCGGATCAAATGGGGCGGGGCACGACGGATACACCGGAACGGGGGTATACCTGGAAAAGAAAGCCGAAAGGGGTTATATTTTGCTCACGAACCGGATCCATCCCCAGCATCCGGGGACGGACTTCGGGCCGGTCCGAGCTCGGTTTATCGGGCTGGCGATATCGGAGTGTGATACGGTGGACCCGCGAAGCGACGTCAGGCCTTGGCATGATTAGATTGGGACAACTCTGGAAACGGGCGAAGCTGCGGGACCACTGGGTGCCGAGCACGGCCGTGGTCGCGGCCATTCTCATCCATGCCTTTATCCTCTTTTTCGCGACGCGCCAGTACATGGCCGCCGCCGCCAATCCGGCGGGCCAGAATCAGGCCGCCCAGCGCCTCCAGACCGTCAACGGCCAGCCGGTGCGTTTCGTGTACGTCAAGGACATGAAGCCTTCCAAGCTCCCGCCCATGGATCAGAGCCGGAAATCCGACATGAACCGGCGCGGCGCCAGCCCCTACAAGGAAAAGGGGAATTCGCCCGATCCCCAGAATTTCGGAAACAATCCCGTCCGGCAGCAGGGCGGCAAAGGCAACGCCGATGTCACGCGTCCGTTCGTGCGGCCTTCGAAGGGCGCACGCCCGTCACGGGGCAGCGCCGGCCGGGCGGCGGCCGCACCCCAGCCCCGGCGTTCTCCGTCCCAGGCCAAGGCGAAGGGAAAAGACAACCGGCGCAACGGGCGGGAAGAAGCCAAGCGGGTCGTTCCCAACCAGAAGGGTGCAGGTACCGTGAAGGGCAAACCTTCCAACTCCAGGAACGGGCTGCCCGTGGGCGGGGCGCGCGAACAAGCGTCCAAGGGACGCTCGGGGGCCAACCCCGCACCGCGCCGGCCGGCCAGCGTTGGCAGCCAGATTCAGCAAATGATGCTGGGAAGCCTCCAGAGCGGGTTCAACAATCCCAACGCCAGCCGCCTGAACACGGGGAACCTGTCCTTCGACACGGCGGCCTGGGATCTCGGCCCGTACGCCAGGAAAGTGCAGCAGATCGTGAAATCGAACTGGAGCGTACCGGCCGCCCAGGAGGTTCTTCAGCAGGAGGGGTGGGTGGCCGTCCATTTTTATGTCAACAAGGACGGGAGCATCACGGATTTGCGGGTCATCCGGTCATCGAACATCCCCTCTTACGATCAGTCAGCACTGGACGCCCTTAGGACCAGCAACCCGCTCCCGCCGCTACCCTCTTTTGTGACCGTCCCCCGCCTTGGTGCGGTCTTCCGGTTCTACTACTTCATCCAATCCCCAGACCAGTAAGCCGTCGTCCGACCGCCGCGCTTGTTTCCGTCGCGCCAAAGAGGAGCCGAAGGCGATCCGGCCCGGGTAGGGACATTGTGTCTGCCGAAACGGCAGACCCTGGTTGTCCGCCAGCCGGTGTTCCCATCCTCGACGGCACAGGTTTGCACCTGGGTGAAATCACACGGAGATGATGGTCTGAAACATGAAGCCCCGCTTTTCTCCCGCCTGGGCCGCGCCCCGGGTGCCGCCGGCCGACAAAAGTGGCGCAAACGGTCACCAATAGTGAATTTATTGCAATTATTGAATCATTTTGAGTGTTATGCTATCTTTTGAGTGATGACGTTGGCGTTCTTCACGCCACAGTCTTTCTCGTTCAGAGATTCTCGGGGTGAAACAAACCCGGCTGAAGCGTTGCCGGGGCGGGCAGGTCAAATCACGTTTGAATCGCGCGCTCCACAGGAGACCCGGACTTGCTCTGTCGATGTCGTCAATCAACCGAGAGGGATTCTCAGAGCGAACATCCATCACAATCGGCCACGGATTTGAACCATCGCGACGGTGGCCCGCGTCCGGGCGTCATATGCATTCCGCACCGGCGCCGGGATCTCCCGGCGCTGTCCCCTGAGGCAGCGATTACCCGTCGGTTTTGGGTTTCATCTCTTGGCGAGACTTATCGCGCCGTGGGCGGCTTGCCCGCGAGCGGCCGGATTGGGCCTCGTTAAGCTGCAAGGTGGAGGTTCTGGGTGCATCCACAGGATCGGTTCTGGCATATCACTCTTCCGTTGGGTCTGTTTTGCATTCTGACAACC
Organism: Acidobacteriota bacterium; assembly: GCA_037384885.1. Classification (GTDB taxonomy): domain Bacteria; phylum Acidobacteriota; class UBA4820; order UBA4820; family DSQY01; genus JARRNO01. The sequence goes on along the minus strand of JARRNO010000157.1, from coordinate 4,291 downwards.
ATGGTGGTCGTCGGCTGGGTCGCCGAGCCGGCGCGATTCGTGCTGGGCTATGCGCCGAAACAGCCCATTCCCTTCTCCCACAAGCTGCATGCGGGCGCAAACCGCATCCCCTGCCAGTACTGCCACACCAATGCGGACAGGAGCCGGCACGCTACGGTACCCGCCGTGCAGACCTGTATGAACTGCCACCGGTATACCCGGGTCAATAACCCGAGCATCAAAAAAATCACAGCCATTTTCAAATCCGGGGGCACTCTGGCCTGGACGCGCGTTTATGATTTGCCGGACCACGTCTATTTCGATCACAGGGCCCACGTCAACGCCGGCATCCGTTGCCAGGCCTGCCATGGGCCTGTTCAAACCATGAAGGTCCTGACGCGAGTGATGAATATGCGGATGGGCCATTGTCTGGACTGCCACCGAGATCCGAGCCGGTATCTGCCGCCGGGCTCCCCCGTTAAAAAGGGTCCCACAAATTGCTCGGCGTGCCACCGGTAGCCGGAAGAGGAGTCACGAGATGAAAACAACCAGTCGTCGTCAAGTCCTTTTCGGTATGGCGGCTCTGCTCGGGGTCGCGCTCGCAGGCGCCCTGCTTTCGAGAAGGCCGCGCTTTCTGAAAAGGCGTTCGGTGACCAAAGACAACCCGACGCAGGGCGGCCCCCGGCGCACTTCCCGGAAGGTCTCCCCTGCTCTCTATTCGGTGAAGCGTCGTGGCTAAAGATAAGAAGAAGCAGCCGGCTAAATTCTGGCGCTCTCTGGCGGAAAAGCAGGACCCGGCCGCCGCGGCCGAGGATGCCCGCAGCGAATTTGCGCCCGAGGTTCTTAAACCCATTCAGCCGCCGTCTGAAAAAGACCCTGTTTCCCGCAGGCGTTTTTTGAGCCTGATGGGCGCTTCGGCGGCCCTGGCCGCCACGGTGGCCTGCCAGAAGCCGGACGAGAAGACTATCGTTCCCTACACAAAGAAGCCCAGGGATGTGATCCCCGGCGTCGCGAATTACTACGCCAGCACCTATCAGGAGGGGCGGGTCCCGTACGGCGTCCTCATCAAGACACGCGAGGGGCGTCCCATCCACATCGATGGGAACGACGAGCATCCGGTCTTCAACGGCAAAACGTCCTTGAGGGCCCAGGCGGAAGTGATCGGCCTGTATAGTCCGGACCGTCTCCGGGGGCCGAAAATGGACGGCCGCCCCTCCAACTGGAAGGCAGCGAACGACCGTATCATCAGCGCTCTTAAGAAGGCGTCCGGATCGGGTAAGGAGGTCCTCCTCCTCACGCCCGCGGTGATCTCCCCCACACGGCGGAAAGTGATTGAGGCTTTCAAGTCGAAGGTTCCCAACCTTCGCCACGTCGAATGGGAGCCGGCGCTTTCGCCCACGGCTGAAAAGGCCGCGGAAAGCCTTTATGGGAAGGCCCTGACCCCCGTTTATCACCTGGAAGCCGCCAATGTGATCCTGGCCGCTGAGGCCGATTTCCTGGGGGCCATGGAGTCGCAGGTCACTTCCATTGCGGGATATGCGGCGCGCCGGAGACTGAAAAGCCCGGACGAGCCGATCAGCCGACTTTACGCCGTGGAAGGCGCCATGAGCCTGACAGGAACAAAGGCCGACCAGCGTCTGCGGCTGCGGCCCTCACACGCGGCGCGCTTCCTGTTCGCGGTGGCTGGCGCGCTCCACGGCCGGCACGGGGTGGCGCTTCCGGCCGGGTTCCCGGCGGGAAGCCTTGCGCCTTTTGTGCTTGATGACGTTGTGAAGCAACAGAAGCTCGGCAAATCGGTGGTGGACGCCATGGTGGCGGACCTGGCCAGGGAAGGGAAACACTCCCTCGTGATGGCCGGTCCCTCCCTTCCCGCCGAAGCCCACGTGGCGGCCGAGCTGATTAACGTCATGCTCGGTGTGGAGGGGACGACGGTCGAAACGGCTTATTCGCCGGATCCCGTCCCGCTCGCCTCGACGGCGGAGGTTTCGAAGCTCGCATCTGAAATGTCTGCCGGGAAATATGGACTCGCCGTGTTCTGGGATGTCAATCCGCTCTACGCCCTTCCCGGCGCCGAGGCTTTTCAGTCAGCCATGAAAAAGGTCCCGCTGAACGTCCGGCTCGGCCTGGAAGAAGACGAAACGGCCGAAGCCTGCCAGATCGTTCTGCCGGTCAACCACTGGATGGAAAGCTGGGGCGACTACGAAGCGGCCGCCAATCTGCTGAGCCTTCAGCAGCCGGTGATCCGCCCGCTTTACGACACCAAGCCCGCCGAAGAGATCCTACTGGCCTGGACTCAGTCTCTCGGTGGAGACGTGCAGACGGATTACAGAAAATACCTGATGGCCCGGTGGCAAAGCGAAGTCTATCCCAAAGGAACTTTCGCCGATTTCGACCAGTTTTGGACAGCGGCGGTTCACGACGGAATCCTGCGCAGAAACGCCCAGGCAAGACCGCCTCGCAGCCCCCGCGCCGCCGCCTTCACGGAGGCGGCCGGCAAAGCGGCCTCGGAACCGTCGGACGCCCTGGAACTGCTTCTCGCGCCCGACAAGCGGCTCTGGGATGGGCGCTACGGCAATATCGGCTGGCTGCAGGAACTTCCCGAACCCGTCACCAAGATGTCGTGGGAAAACGTGCTGGCCTTTTCGCCTGCGGATGCCAAGAAAATGGATCTTTCGGACGGCGATCTGGTGAAGGTGGCCGCCGGAAGCGGCAGCGTGGTGCTTCCCGCGCTCATACAGCCCGGACAGGCGGAAGGCGTAGTGTTCACGACCCTTGGCTACGGGCGGACCCCCGGCAGCGTGGCAAGCGGTGTCGGGGCTAACACCTTTGTTCTTCAGGGCGGTGAAGCGCATCCCTTTTTCAGCGAGGACGCCAAGGTCACGGCGACGGGAGACAGCAAGTCTCTCGTTCGCACGCAGCATCAATTCCGTCTTCTGGGCCGCGAGGAATACATCACGCATCTCTGGAGCATGGACACATACGCGAAGGAGGCGGCCAAACCCAAGAAGAAGGTGAACCTCGCCACCCTCTATCCCAAGGAGCGCTTCCCCAACCACAAGTGGGGCATGGTGATCGACCAGTCCGCCTGCGTGGGCTGCACAGCCTGCGAAATCGCCTGCCAGTCTGAAAACAACATCCCGGTGGTCGGCCCCGATCGAGTGGCGAAGGGGAGGATCATGCACTGGATACGTATCGACACGTATTACAAAGGCGATCCGTCCGCCCCCGAGGTCTTCCACCAGCCGATGCTGTGCCAGCAGTGCGACGATGCTCCCTGCGAAAACGTCTGCCCGGTGGCCGCCACCATGCACGACGACGAAGGCCTCAACGTCATGGTCTACAACCGGTGCGTAGGGACGAGGTACTGCTCCAACAACTGCCCCTACAAGGTACGCCGGTTCAATTTCTTCGATTACACGAGCTTCATCAAAGACCCCCTCGATCTCGCCTTCAATCCGGAGGTGACGGTCCGGCCTCGCGGCGTGATGGAAAAGTGCACCTTCTGCCTGCAGCGCATCCGCAACGGCGAGCAGGTAGCAAAAGATCAGCACCGGCCGGTCCGGGACGGGGAAATCCGGCCCGCCTGCGCCGTGGCCTGTCCGGCCGAAGCCATCGTCTTCGGGGATCTCAAGGACGAAAACAGCAGGGTGTCCAATCGGTCTGAAAGCAACCGTGGGTACAAGGTCCTGGAGGACCTCGGCGTGCGGCCCGGGATTACCTACCTTGCCGAACTGAGAAACCCGGCCACCAAGCGGGAGGAAAAGAATGTCTGACGCGCTGCTTCCCGAAGCCCTCCGCGTCGAACCCCTGGTCCAGGGCGATGTCAGCCTGGGGGGTCTCGACGACCAGGTCAGGGCCTGGACCGAGAAAAAACCTCCGAGGGCCTGGTACATCGCCATCTCGATCACCAGTCTGGTGACGCTGATCGGGTTCGTCTGCATCGGCTATATGATCTACACCGGCATCGGAACCATGGGCAACAACATCCCCGTCGCCTGGGGCTTTCTGATTATCAACTTCGTGTTCTGGGTCGGGATCGGCCACGCGGGAACGCTCATTTCGGTCATTCTCTATCTTTTCAGGCAGAAATGGCGCAACGCCATCAGCCGGATCGCCGAGGCCACCACAATTTTCGCCTTCGTCTGCGCCCTGATCTTTCCGGCCATTCACGTGGGGCGGCCTTGGCTCGCCTATTGGCTTTTTCCTTATCCAAACGTCCGGCACATCTGGATCAACTTCCGGTCCCCGCTGGTCTGGGACGTCTTCGCGGTCGCAACCTATTTCAGTGTGTCCATCCTTTTCTGGTACATGG
>JARRNO010000156.1:8211-12560 GCA_037384885.1 Acidobacteriota bacterium | reverse complement strand
TTGTCCGTAGGTTTCAAAATTTGCCGCCAACTGCTTGGCGGCGGATGGTAGAAACCGAGGAAGGGGACACGCCCCGGGATGCGTTGTGCACCTTGAAACGCAGGGGCCTCTGGCCCCGAGGCTTCTAGGTCAACAAGCATCGAGTCCCTCCGGGCGCACCATCTTTTTCGAAGGCATCCCCAAAGGACAACCCGAGAGCTCGAACACTCAACCTCGTCGAGGGGTGCGATGGCCGGGGTGCCGACACTGAATCATGGACGGTGAGACGTTGGTTGTATGTGCGGGATTTGCCGCGCGGGCAAGAAAGGGCGGGCAGCGCCGGCGGCCCCGGACCCGCTGGAATGTACGGCGCCGCCTTCATCCGGAGGGAAGCCTCCTCATTGCCGGGGGGAGGGCGGCTGCGGTACACTGGCCAATCTGAGGAGAACGATGAGTCCGGAAAAGCTTTTCAAGGATGATGACAATAAAACGGCCAGGATCCTCTCCTTCGGCGCCCCCACGGGCGGCGTGGGAACGACGCTCCTGGCTTCCAACCTCGGTATCCAGCTGGCTAAGAAAGGCCGCAACGTCCTGCTCGTGGACGCCGCGCTGAGCGAGGCCTCCTGCCACCTTGCGCTGGGCATGATGCGGCCAGAAGTCCACCTGGGCTCCCTCGCCCGGAAAAAAGTCGAGGAAATCGGCGACGCCGTGGTTGCCACGCCGATTCAGAACCTCTTCCTGCTGGCGGGCAGCCCCGATATCCCGGAAGCCGCCAACATGGCCTACCTGGTCAAGCAGAAAATTCTTGCGGGCCTGCGGGAGGCCGATTACGATTACATCCTGATCGACTCCGGATCGGGCACGGACATGGACACCCTCGACTTCATGCTGAGCGCGGATACGGCGGTCTTGCCCTGCCAGGCCACCCAGCCCGGCCTCGAACCCTTCTACCGCTTTGTCCGGGCCCTTCTCCACCGGCTGATCCAGACCACTCTGAACAAGAAACGTTACGCAGAGCTGGCTGACAAGCTCAATTGGGAATCTCCTTTCAACGGGCTTGCCGAAGTCGAAGGCATCAAGGACGGCGATCTTGACGCCCTGGAAAGCCGCATGAAGCGGCTCGCCTTGACCTTTGTCGTCACCGGCGCGCAGGCGGCGCGCAACGGCCGGCTCGGCGCCCAGGTCGAGGCGCTGCTGCGCCGATACTTTCTGGTTCCTTTCCGGTACCTCGGACCGGTGGACTGGGACGAACAGGCGGCCGGCGCCGCCGAATCGCTCGAAGCCATATCAAAAGCGTATCCCATGTGCGCCTTCAGCATGGCGGTGGAACGCTTGGCCAACCTGCTTCTGAAGGAAGAGAAGGAGCCCCCTCCGGCCGAAAGCTGGCTTCAGCAGCAGCGGGAAGAGGAAGAAAACGCCTACGAACTGCTCGACCTTCCCTTCAACGCCATGCCCAAGGACATCCAGGCGGCCTACACCCGCAAGCTCGAGCCTTACCTGGAAACGTCGAACCTGACCATCGGGCTGCTCACGAAGGAAGAGCGGGAGATGGTCCGGGACAGGCTCGAAGAAGCCTACAAGACCCTGATTTCAAGCAGTTTCCGGATTCGCTATGATGACGACCTTATTTCCAGAGGGCTGATGACGCCGGAACAACGGGTCAGCGAGTACCGCGAACCGCCCAAGGAGGGTGCCTCCGTTCCGCCTTCTCCTCCGCCGGACCAGGAGGCGGAGATTCCCGCCGTCGAGGATACCGCCTCGCGGCGAATCCGGACGCTCGAGTCCCTCCTGAAAGAGATCAAGGCCTTTGATGGGCCGGCCCTGCGCCTTACCCGGGAATCCCAGAACATCTCCGTGGAGGAGATCGTTTCGGAAACCAACATCCGGTCGTGGTACATCCAGTGCATCGAAGAAGAGAATTTCGATGCGCTGCCCGCCGTTATCTATCTGAAGGCGTTTTTGAAGCAGATCGCCGATTATTTGCATCTGGATCCCGACCGGGTTCTCAACGACTACATGGCCCGGTACAGCAGCTGGCGGGAAGAACATCCGGAATAGGACTGTCTGGTTTCTGCCCCGCCCAGTGGCGTAGAGCGCCCCGAAGCCCCGCCCTCCCGCCATTCCGGCGCGGCGGGGAGTCATGAAGAAGGTCAACCATGAGTACCTATGTCTCCAGTGACAGCACCCCGGTCACCAGCGCATCCCAGCTGGAGGAACACTTTCGGCTTCCCCACCCGTCTCCGGGAAAGCTCGGCGTGGAGTGGGAGCTTCTGCCCGTGAACGAAGAAGGGCGGCTTGTCCCTTTCTTCGGAGCACGGGGCGTGGAGGCTCTTCTCAAACGCCTCAGGTCTCTCAAGGACGGGATCATCGAGGACAACGGGCACCTGATCGCCCTCGAACTTCCGGACGGAGGGATGTTTGAGCTGGAACCCGGCGGCCAGGTGGAACTCGCAGCCCCTCCAAAAGAGCGGCTCGCCGACACCCAGGCGTTTCTCCGCAGCCAAGTAGCCCGGGCCGAAAAGAACGCCCGCTCCCTAGGCTTTCGCCTTGCTCCCTGGGCTCTTGCGCCCTTGAACGCCCCCGAAGACAACGACGACGTTCCCAAGTCGCGGTACCGCATTCTGGCCAGTCACTTGCGCGCCCGGGGGGACCGCGGACGCTGGATGATGAAGTTGACGGCCGCCACTCAGATTACCCTCGACTACGAAGACGAGGCTCACCTGGCGGAAATGGTGCGCGCCCTGCTCCCCATTCTCCCTTACCTCACGGCGCTCACGGCGAACGCTCCCGTTTACGGCGGCCGTCCCAACGGCTGGCAGACGCTGCGGCCGGACATCTGGCAGAGGACCGATCCCGACCGCTGCGGCCTTCCCGACCACCTCTTTTCCGAGGGCTTCGGATTCAGAAGCCTTGTGGACTATGGCTTGTCTCGTCCCGCCGTCTTTTTTGTGAGGGACGGGCAGTGGGTCCCGGGAGGCGGCCGGACCTTCGCTGAAATTCTGGACAATCCAGGTGAACTGGGCCCCATCACAATCGCCGATTGGCGCCTTCACAACACGGCCATCTTTACCGATCTCAGGATGAGGGGGTACCTCGAAATCCGCACGCTGGACACGCTGCCGCTCCCCCTCATCATGGCGTGCGCCGCCCTGTTCAAAGGCCTTCTTGGACGACGCGGCGGCCAGCAATGGGCGGAGGCTTTTCCCCGGGCCGAAGCACAGCCCCTTCGAACGGCCCTTTTGGATGCCGGGCGCCTCGGCACTGCTTGGCGGCCACAGACAGGTCCGGGGTTATTCGAAGGCTGGAAGATGCTGCTGGACGCCGCCATGGCCGGCCTTGCCGCTCAGAAGGAACCCGATTCGTACCTGGCGCCGCTTGAAGAACTTGCCCGCGAAAAACGCTCTCCATCCATGGGCTGGGTTCAGAACGACGACGGCCTTTGGCAGGGTCCGGAGCTGGGGATTCAGGCCGCGGCGCGGTCCGACGGACGTCAGCGGACGGACGTCGGATGCTAGAGATTTGAATAGCCTGCCGCTGCGGGAAGTCAGCGTCAGGAGACGCCTCCCACGGCCAACATCACATGAATACCGACAAGGCATGCAAGGTTTGGGTTTCTGCAAATCTCCCCCCCTGGGAAGAGACCCGCAAAGGACGTCTCCCCAATTTTTGACTGCCGTCGGCCGCCAACGCTCCGCCGTCGCGCCGAGTTTCGCGGCGCATGCGAAGCCCGCTACCTCCGGCGTCTACCCTTTCCCCTCTCCCCTCTTCCTTGGCCGCAACGCGGCCATTGGCGCGGCCCGCCTTGCTCCCCCGCTTCTTCTTTTTTTCCGGGGGCCGCGGACGAAGTCCGCGAGAGGCGAAGCCTCGGAGGCGCCGAAGGCGGCGCGCCTCCGGTAATTCCTGCGAAGGCATGCGCGCATGATCGGATTTTGAGGCAAAATCGAAAAATCCGGCTGCCGACCGGACGGCGGCTGAATCCAAGGAACGCGAGCCGGTCACACCGCAGGCGTACTGGGATGTACTCCGAGGATGTGAACCGGTGAGCAGTGACGCAGGAGGCAGCTCCGGACTGTCGGCGCACGTTTCCCTTTATATGGGGGGTGAAGGCAAAAACCCGCATCTCGGCTGGGTGTCGGGAAGGACGGGGCCGCTCCGCACGCAGTGCGGCGCGACGGTCAAAAGGAACGGGTGAAAAGCTTGCTTTTCAGCAGGGACTTTGACCGGAGCAAGACGGCGCGTTAAGCGCCCGCGGCCCCGTCCCACCACCTCATTGTGATCATCACCCTCTGTAGGCCATCCGAAATCCAGATAGTGTTTTCACCTTCTCGCCGCCCGGGCGGCGCGGTATACTTGTTTTATGAGATGCCGAC
>JARRNO010000156.1:0-8204 GCA_037384885.1 Acidobacteriota bacterium | reverse complement strand
CCGCACCGCAGCGGCCGACGCCAGTGCTGCGCATCGGCGTGCCGCCCATTCTCGAACCCGTCTTTGCCGATGCTCCGGAATCCGCAGGCATCAACTTTTCGGTCGTCCCGCTCCGCCCGTACAGCCGCGCCCACGATCTGGAAGTTCTTCTCTTCTCCACACGGTCTCAGGCCTTCGACGGTATCGTCGTCCAGGCGCGCTTCATCCCGCTCTTCTCAAAATGGGCGCAACCCTTTCCCCAGGACCAGGCCCGCCTGCTCAACCCTCTTCTCGGCGCCGACGGGCAAGGCAAGGGCGGCCTGACGGCCCTGCCCATCACCATCGACGCGCCCGTCCTCATCTATCGCGCCGACCTGTGGAAGAAGTACAAGCTTCCCCCGCCCCGGAACCTGGCGGCCTTGAGGGAGGACATGCTGAACCTCCGGTCCTGGGAAAAGGACCTTTCTCATCCCGTGGCCAGCTCCGTCCAGGAAAATGTCCTGTTTTGGTCGCTGGCATATAGCTACGCGGGCCAGGCGCTTCATCACGTGTACCGCTATCCGGAATCCCACGTTTTGGGCTTCATGGCGGAGTTCGGGCTCCGGACCGAACCTATCCAGCAAGTCAAAAACCAGCTGCAAAGTGGGCAGACCGCCGTGGTTTTCTGCATGGCCTCGGACGTTTCCACCATTTTGGGAAAGGATGCCGGATCCAAGACGACTCTCGCCGTGGCGGCGCTTCCGGCCCGAAAATCCCCCATCGCCCTCAACAACGGATGGTGCCTGATGGCCTACGGTCTCGAGGGCCATGAGCAGGGCCATCTGGAACGTCTCCTGGGCAAAGGATTCCAACAGTGGCTTTCAAAGCGAGGCTACTTTCCTGCTGCAAAGGAGGCCGAACCTCCCCGGGGCGCAACTTCCAAAGTCCTCTCCCACTATTCGCTGGCGCCGTCGCCCCTCGGCTGGGAAGACGAAATCATCGTGGGCCAGGCCATCCAGGACGCTCTCGCGGGCGTTGTAGACCCGGAGGAAGCTTTGCGGCGCGCCGAAGCGCGGATCAGCGCCCGGGAGGACAAGCCGTGAGCCGGCCGAGACTGGAAAAACAGCTCTCGGTGTGGGGGACTCGCGGCGGGGTCCTTCTCGCTGCGACGGCCCTGATCGGCCTGCTCTTCTGGATGGCGGCCTGGGCCGGCCAGTCGCGCCTGCTCTCCCAGTCCATCGAATCCTACACGGTGGAGGAGGCAAACAGCCTTGCGAGGGTTCTTCTTTACGATCTGGCTGCGGATCCTTACCTGAAGCGATGCCGTTTCTACGCCTCCCAGATGCTCCAGATGGCGCGATCCGATCCCGGCGTCCAAAAGAAGTCCCCGCCCATCGAAGGCCTGGCGGCCTTTGTGGACCGCAACCTTTCGCTGCCGGACGCCGTCATCTGGAACGCGGCGCTCAGGGCGGGGTTCAAGGTGGACCTGAACGACATTCTTCACGCGCGCTACGACATTTACAGCGCTTCCCTCAAGGAAAACGAAGAAAGCCTCAGCCAGGAGCTCTGGGCCCGGGTCACCTTTTCCGACCACTTGAGGGGAATCCGGATCAAGTCTCTGGAAGGGTTCCTGGACCTTCAAGTTGGCCAGGCCATCCCGGACAAAGCCGTAGCGCAGCTGCACTCCGCCGCCGCCGACGTGGGCCAGGGCCTGTTTCTCGTTTCATTCCCCCTCTACCTGGAAACCAGCCACTGGGGCGAGGTGTACGTCCTGGTGGACCGCAGCAACCTGGCGGCGGTGCAGAAGGCGCTGAAGCGGGCGCTCAATCTGGCGCTCGCGGGCCTGGCGGCGTTCTTCCTGATTGTCCTTGGGCTGTGGTTCTGGTCCTGGAAGATGTTGATCTCCCAATTGCGGAGACACGTCGTCTCGCCGGTCGTACGCCTGGCCGGACGCATGGAAGCATGGGAACAGGAAAAGCCGCCCTCGCAACCCGACACGGACGAGACGAGTTGGCTCAACGAAGCGTTCGAACGTCTTTTGAAGCGGATTGGGAGCCAGCAGGAACAGCTGCTCAGGGCGCAAAGGCTCGGTCTGATGGAGCGCATCGGGGCGGGGCTCGCTCACGAAATCAACAACGCGCTGAATCCCGCCCGGCTGCGGGTGGAGGACATGTTACTACACGAAGCGCCGCCGCCGCGTGAGGATCTGAAGCAACTCAAGCAGCATCTCATCTCGGCTCAGCAGATCCTAAAAGATCTCACGCTGACAGCCCGGGTACCCGAAGGGCCTCCGAAACCCGTGGCTCCGGAACAATGGCTTGACGCCGCCCGGCGGCTCGCCTCGCCTCACTTCTCGAAGGGGCCTTCGTTGATCTGGCCCGAGCCGAGCCAGGCGCCGGTCGTGATGGGCTACGAAGAATCTTTGGTGCAGATTGCGCTGAACCTGATTCTCAACGCTCACGACGCCGCCGCAGAGCGCGGAAACGAGGGCCGGGTCGAGATCCGCCTGGATGCGGCCGGGAACCATTGCCGGTTCTGCGTGGAGGACAACGGCGCCGGCATCCCGCCGGCAATCCGGGACCACCTTTTCGAGCCTTTCGTGACCTCCAAGGCGCGTGGAACGGGCCTGGGGCTCTTCGTGGTCGACATCCTCGCGCGGCGGATGGGCGGCAGCGTCCGATTCGAGGAGCCTCCCGGCGGCGGAACATGCGTCACCGTGACGCTCAACTGCCAGGCCAAACGTCAGGAAGAGGGAGGATCGGATGAGCGATGAAAACGGCGGCCAACTCTCGCTTCTCGTGGTCGAAGACGATCATGCGACTCGGGAAGAGCTGGAACGCATTCTGGGGCAGCGCACGTCGCTGCGAGTCGTCGCCGTGGAGAAGCCCTCGGAAGCGCTTGCACTGAAAGCACCGCCGGACCTGGCGCTTCTTGACCTGCGCCTTCCCGAAATGGACGGTCTCGAGCTGCTGGGCATGCTCCAGAAAAGGAATCCCGACCTGCTCGCCATTATCATGACGGGATACGGCGAAGCCTCCACGGCGCGCCAAGTCCGCGAACACGGCGCCGCAGACTTCGTGGAAAAACCGCTCGATCTTCCTTACCTGCTTGTCACGCTTCGCCAGCAGGCGCGCGAGGCGGACCTGCGCAGGAGCTTGCGCAACGCTTCTGTGCTCTTCCGCCGTGTGGTGGAACTGATTCCGCACGGGATCGTGTTGACCGGTTCCTCCGGCGAACTTCTTTTTGGAAACGATCTTGGGAAAAGCCTCTGGGCGGAGGGATTCACGGAACCGGAATCCACCTTCCAGTTCAACGAGAGAACTTACGGACTGGAACGGTCCATCTCAGGAGACCGGATCCTGTGGCAATGGACGGATCTCACAAGAGCCCTCGAAGAGGAAAGGAGCCAGACCTATCGCCGGATGGCGAAGCTTCTGGCCCACGAGCTGCATAATCCGCTGACTCCCATGCGTCTTTGGCTCCAGGAGGTGGAGGCGTCTTCCCCGGGCGATCCCCAGCGCGATGCGCTGATCGGCGAAGCGGTTGAGGTTCTGCTGCACCAGCTGGACCGGCTGGGAAAGCTGGTCGGCCGTTTCAAGACCCTGGCCGAAGATGCTCCGCTTGAGTTGGAGGCCGTGGACTCCGCCTCGGCTGCCGGACAAGTTGTGCGCTCGCTGGCGCCGCGCGCCGAAAAGGCCGGGGTCGATTTGATGGTCTGCATTCCCGAGAACACCCGGGTTATGGCCGAGGAGGGCGCTCTGTACCAGATCCTTTTCAACCTGACCCTGAACGCCATCGAGGCACAGGATGGAAAGGGCGGAGAAATCAGGATCGAGGCGGTGCCCAAAGGAAGGGAAACCGTCCTCGCCGTCATGGATCACGGCGGAGGTCTGCCGTCCGATGTCGCCCCGTCCCCATTTACGCCGTACCTGACCACCAAGGAGGGCGGGACGGGGCTCGGCCTCCTCGTCTGCCGGGAGCTTGCCGGCCGTATGGGAGGAAGTGTGGAACTTCAGGACCAACCGGGAGAGGGAGTTTCTGTCTTCCTGACCCTTTCCGCGGCCGGCCCTGTGAAGGCGTCATGAAACCATTCTTCACTGAAAATATGGGGGGCAGCTTTGAACGAACCGACGCAGGAGACCGAAATGGCTTTCATCTCCACGGAAGCAGAAACCAGTGACAACAGGGATGAGCTTGTTAGATTTTCCCACCTGACACGGGATTTCAACGGATTCCGGGCGGTGGACCGTTTGAATCTGACCGTGGGCGCCGGAGAATTTTTTGGATTTCTGGGACCCAACGGCGCGGGAAAGTCCACCACCATCAAGATGGCCGTGGGCCTGCTCAGACCCACGAGCGGATCTGTGCGGGTCTTTGGCATGGATCCTTACGAGCGTCCCCTTGCGGTGAAGGCGCGAATCGGCGTCGTCCCGGAAGAGTTGTCTCTTTACGAGCGGCTGACCGGCGAGGAAGCGCTGGTGTTCTCCGGAAGGCTGTACGGCCTTGATCCGCATACGGCGGCGGGGCGCGCGGCCGATCTGATGGAATGGCTGGGGCTCGAGGAAGCAGGCAGTTCCCTGATCGTGGACTATTCCAAGGGCATGAAGCGAAAGATCGCCCTGGGCTGCGCCCTCATCCACCGGCCGAAGTTGCTCTTTCTGGACGAACCCTTTTCAGGGATCGATCCCCTTGCCTTGAAAAAGATTAAAGATGTCCTGGGCCGGATGGCGGCGGAGGGGACGACCATATTTTTCTCTTCGCACATTATGGAACTCGTGGAGCGCTTGTGCAGCCGAATCGCCATTCTCCATAAGGGCAGGGTCCACACGGTGGGCACTCTCGAACAGATGCGTGAGGCGCTTCAACTTCCCTCCGATGCTACCCTGGAAGACGTCTTCGTTAAGACGGTGGGCGTCCCTATCGACCACGAGGAGGCCTCATGGCTGACATCGTAGGGAACACGCCCGCGGGGTATCGGTTCCGCACCCTGCTGCGCCTGCACTTCCTCCTCGCCTGGCGTCCGTCCAAGACCGGCAAGCTGGCGGAGAACATCGGAAAGGGCGTTTTCATTCTGCTTTTCGCTTTCCTCGGGTTGCGGCTGGGCGGGGGCATCGATCCCAGCCTGCTTTTCCACTTGCCCGTGTCGCCCCGTCAGATTCTCGTTTCCGGTCTCCTGGCCCGGATGGCGGGGCCGCTTTTGCTTCCACCCGCGGGATTTTTCCTGGGATGCAGCTTCGCCATGGCGGCATCCGGTTCGCCGCTTCGGGCGGTGATGACCCTTGCGGGAGCGGTGCTTTGGTGCTTTCAGGCCTTCCTGGTTCTGATGGCCGCCGACTATGTGCTCTATCACCTGAGGCGCTCTCGGCGCTTCGTTGAAATCACCGGAATGGTTGGATTTCTTCTCTTCATGGGCTGGTTCCTGCTCCAGAATTATCTTTTCGGCTCAACGGGCAGCGCGAATGGCAGCACGTTCAAGACATTGGGGCCCCAACTGCTTTCGGCTTGGCATTACCTGAAATTCATCGCCTATCTCTTCCCGGGGGCCGCCCCGGTCGCGTGGATCGGAACCGGCTGGTACGGGCTGGTGGTCTTAAGCGCAGCGCTGCTCGAATGCCTGGCGCTTCTGATGGCAGGCTCGTGGCTCTTGAGACGGCTGATGGAAACGGGCGCCGGGTCGGCGCGCCGCCGGAAAACTTCCGCGCACAAGGCCCCCGGCAGGCGCCGCCGGGCCGGCTTCTTGCAGGATCTGCCGTTCTGGCCCTATTTATATAAAGAATTCCGCTACCTGGTGCGGGACACAAACATGAAGATGCTCCTGCTCCAGACGCTGATCGGCCCCTTCTTCCTGATCATCATCTTTTCTTCTCCAGGCCATAGCCGATTCACTGCGGGTGTCCTCGAGGTGGGCCTTCCCCTTCTCTTTCTGATGTACCTGGGACCGCTCGCTTTCAACCAGATCGCCATGGAGCGGGACGGGGTTCTTTCCACCGTCCTGTCTCCGCTTCCCAGGTGGCGGCTTTTCGCCGGGAAGAACTGTCTTTATTTTCTCTTTTACGCGTTGATCCTGGTACCTGTAACGGTTCTCCTGGTCTACAAAGGTATCGGCGCTGGAAGGATCGCGGCGGATTGGGCGGCCTATCTCCCGCTTGGTTTGATTTTTCTCGGGGCGGGCAACCTGGCGTCGATCCTCATGCCCATTCCCGTGGTGCCGAGGGGCAGGCGGCTTCGCCCGAGGCTGCCGCAGGGACAGCTCTTCCTGGTGATGCTTTTGCGGCTGGCGCTCAATGCGGCCATCATGGTGGTGGCGCTTCCCCTGCTCCTGGGCCGGTGGGCTTTTTTGCATTTCGGGAAGGCGCCGCTTCCCGCAGCCGCCTTCGTCTTTGGAATGGTGGTATACGGCGCCGTCGTTTACGGCATACTCTTGAGCATCTCGTCCAGAATCATGCCCTCAAGGGAGCCGAAAATCTATGAGATCTTCATCCGGGAGCAGGACTAATCCGCAGGGTCACGGGGTGGATTCTCTCAGCCAGGAAATGACCTGGTTCTCCACGCCCCGTTCGGTGTCGAAGCCCAGGTCAAGGGTTTCAGGGAAGCCCACGTGGCCGCCGCGCTCGATCCAGCGCGTCTCCATGTGACCGTCCGCCTTGCCGGTCCAGGGCAGGATGGCTTCTGCCGGAACCATCGGGTCGTGCCGTGAAGCGACCAGAAGGGCCCGGTGCTTCATCTGGTCCAGGAGCGGTCCCACGCTTGTTTTCCGGTAATAATCTGCGGCGCCGTCGAACCCGTGCCGGGGCGCCACGATGGTTTCATCCCATTCGTGCATGCTGCTGATCTTCATGGCCCTGGAGACCGGAACACGGAGATGATGGTTTTTGGCGAGTTTCGTGTAGAGTTTTTTGAGCCCGATGAGCAGGTATTGCCTGTAGAACCAGCTTCTGGGGGAATCAATAATCCTGCTGCACTCGGCCAGGTCGAGAGGAGAGCAGATTGCGGCGATTCCTCTGAGCCTTTCGTTGCGGTAATCGACGCCGTATTTCAAGGCGATGTGCCCTCCGATGGAATAGCCCAGGAGATAGATCCGGTCGTAGGATTTCAGATCAGGGCTTTCCAGCGCCGCCGAAACATCAGAGGTGAGTCCGGCGTGGTAGAAATCCCCCGTTTCCCCGTCCGCCCCGCGGAAATTCATACGCATGCAGGCAAGGCCTGCCTGTTCGGCCGCCACCGCGGCGCGTTGGGAATAGTAGCTGTCGCAGGTCCCGGCCAGTCCATGGAGAACCACGAGGACTTCCCGGGCGCTTTCCTTCTCCCTAAGCTTTCCCGTCAGACGGAGCATGCCCATCCGGGGATCTTCCACGTTGACGCTCCACGGCCGGGCGTACGGCGGCGGCTCTCCTGCGAGGTCATGCTTGATTCTGGGAGCTACGGTCCAAAAGTGAGCGCCGATATTCATCTGGAGGCCCTTTCTTCGCGCACGACTTCTCGGTGTCCAGTACCACCTCGCGGTTTTGGCCTTTCCTGCCGGAGCGGGCCATGGCAGGTTGTGGCAGCGCTTTCATTCTAGCGCCGCCCCCCACCTCCCGCAAGCCCATGCCCTTGTGACAGCCTGCAATCTATGCTACATCTAGGAACCACATCACGCCGACCCACATCTGGAAAAACCGCATGACCGGCGTTGCAACCAGGGCATACGCCACATTGATCGACCGGGACCGGCCGGAGGAAGCCGGGGAATGGAAAGGAGAGACACATGAGAGCCATTCGATGGATTCTGGGTTTTCTCGCCGTCATGATCGAGTTTTTCGTCTTTGATCTAATCTTCTACAACTATGTATTTAATAGAATGCTGCTTTCTCAGGGCGGGCTGGTCAAGCCCCCCGACATGCTTCGTCAGTATCTCCCGATTATGTTTCTTGCCGAGTTTCTCTTCAGTCTCTTCTTCACCTACTATTTCTTCAAGGTTTACAAAAATGCGAAGCTCTTGCCGATCCGCGGCTTTCTATTTGGTCTTTGGATCGGAATCCTAACATTCGGCGTGCGATTTATCTGGGAGTTCTATCTCCTTACTCTGAGCAAAAACCTCCTCTTGTCCATATTTATCCTCGGCTGGATCGAGTGCATCATTGCAGGCATCAGCCTTGGCATTATCGGCTGGTTGATACCGGCTCTATTTCGAGGCTTAAGCCCTCAACCGGCTCAGGCGCCCGGGGCAGCTTCCGCCACACCCGCCGCGCCCGAAACCCAATCGC
>JARRNO010000155.1:3301-8444 GCA_037384885.1 Acidobacteriota bacterium | reverse complement strand
CGTTCTCGGCTCTCCCCACAATTCGGCCATGGTCGCCGGCTCCCTGCTGGAAGGCGCACGCAGCGCGGCAAAAAACACCGTGCGGTTTCTCATGGGGGGCGAACCATCTGGGGTGCTCGATCCCGGGGATTTTCTTCCCGACAAGATGGGCGCCTGAGGACAGGCAAAAGATTCGAAAGGCAGTGACACCAAGGAGCCGCCATGCAAGACACCATCATCCACGACCTTGATTTCGGACTTCATCTCATCGAAGACTACGACATGGGCGTCAGCGGACGAACGGGCACTTACGTCTTCAAGGACGCTCACGAACTCACCCTCCTGGAAACGGGACCGAGCCCGTCGGTCCCCCACATACTGAGGGGACTGGCCGCCCTCGCCCTGGACCCCGCCGACGTGAAGTGGATCATCGTCACCCATATCCACCTGGATCACGCCGGCGGCGCCGGACTTCTCCTGAAGGACTGCCCCCAGGCCAAAGTGGTGGTCCATCCAAGGGGCGCCCGGCACTTGGCGGACCCCTCCCGGCTTGTGGCGGGGGCGCGCGCCGTTTATGGAGACCGTTTCGACGGCTTCTTCAACCCCGTCGTTCCCATTCCTGAGGACCGGCTGCTGGTGCGCGGCGAAGGCGACACACTGAAAATCGCTCCGGGCCGTACGCTCCGCTTCCTGGACACCCCCGGACACGCCAGGCATCATTTCACCATCCACGATCCCATGAGCAACGGTCTCTTCACCGGCGACGCCGCCGGAGTCTTTTATCGAGCCAAGGCCAACCCGGACCATATGTTTTTCATGCCCGTTACGTCCCCCAACCAGTTCGATCCGGACGCCATGCATGCGGTCATGGACCGCTTCAAATCCATGAAGCCCGGCCGGCTCTTTTTCGGGCACTACAGCGAGTGTACAGAGGTTGAGCGCGCGCTGGATGAAGTGGCCGCCTGGCTGCCCCGCTTCGTTTCCGAAGGGAAGAGCGCGCTTGAACACGGCGAAGACTGGCGGGAACTGTCCGCCAGGATGGCCGGCATGGTTCAGGAGAGCCTTGCCGAAAGGGGCCTGGAAAGCGGACTGGACGACTACCCCGTGCTGAGGCTCGATTTGGACATTGCCGCCATGGGCGTGCTGGACATGCTTTCGAAACGGCCCCATCATTAAAGAAGCGGAGTGAAACGGTGAACGGGGGGCCGGGCGCGCGGATCCATCCCCCTGCATAGGAGGGAAAAATGGCACCCGTTCGTGAAAAAATTGCGTCGGCCGGCGCGGCGGGCATTCAGTCCGAAGTGGACCGCATTTTCACGCTCCAGGAAGCCAACCGCTCCTTCATGAAGAAAACGACGGCCGCCGAGCGAAAGGAAAAAATCCGGAAGCTCATGGATGCCCTGACGGCGGAAAAGGAGGCCGTCCGGGCCGCCGTCTATGCCGATTTCCAGAAGCCCCCGGCGGAAGCGGATCTCAGCGAGATCTATCCGGTGGTCATTGAAGCCAAGCACGCATTGCGCCATTTGGACCGGTGGATGAAGCCCCACAAGGTCAAAGGCACGCTTGGGATGCTTGGGACGCGCTCACATGTGCTTTATGAGCCCAAAGGTATCGTCCTCATTATTTCTCCGTGGAATTTTCCCTTCAACCTAACGCTCGGTCCGCTCGTATCCGCCCTGGCCGCGGGCAACTGCGCGGTGCTTAAACCCTCCGAGTACACCCCCCATTCCTCAGCGGTGATCCGCAAGTTGATCGGATCCGTTTTCAACGAGAATGAAGTGGCGGTGGTAGAGGGCGGTCCCGATACCGCCAAGGCCCTTCTCAAAAAGCGTTTCGACCATATTTTCTTCACCGGGAGCACGGCCACCGGCCGTCTCGTCATGAAGGCGGCCGCCGAGAACCTCACGCCGGTTACCCTCGAGCTGGGCGGCAAATCTCCCGTGATCGTGGACGACACCGCCGACCTGGAAGACGCCGCGCGGAAAATCGCCTGGGGAAAGTTCATGAACACGGGCCAGACTTGCATCGCGCCCGATTACCTTTTCATACACGAACGCGTGCTGGAGCCGTTCCTGGACCGGATGCGCAAGCGCCTGTCAGGCTTTTACGGAAAGACAGCGCCCGACCGCGCCGCCTGCCGGGACTTCGGCCGGATCGTGAACGACGGACATTACGAACGCCTCTCCTCTTACCTGAAATCGGCCCTGGAAGCCGGGGCCAAGGCGGTCATCGGGGGCGAGACGGATCCCGAAAGCCGCTACATCGCACCGACGGTGCTGGTGGATGTTCCCGACGACTGCCCGGTCATGCGGGAAGAGATCTTCGGGCCTATCCTTCCCGTTTACGCCTACCGGGAACTTGACGCGCCCATCGACTTCATCAATGGCCGGGAGCGTCCCCTCGCCCTCTATGTCTTCAGCCGCGACGCACGCCGCGTCAACCGCATTCTGCACGAGACCACCGCCGGCGGCACCGTCGTGAACGACAC
Organism: Acidobacteriota bacterium; assembly: GCA_037384885.1. Lineage (GTDB taxonomy): Bacteria > Acidobacteriota > UBA4820 > UBA4820 > DSQY01 > JARRNO01. The sequence goes on along the minus strand of JARRNO010000155.1, from coordinate 5,977 downwards.
GGTGGTTCATTTCCTCCATCCCAACCTCCCCTTCGGAGGCATCAACTGGAGCGGGTTCGGCAAGGCCCACGGGCGCTGGGGATTCGAAGCCTGCTCGAACGCCAGGGCCGTGCTCAGGCGCGGCTGGATTTATCCGCTGAAATTCATGCAACCGCCCTACAATCGGAAGGCGAGAAAATTCATTGACTTCACGGTCAAACACTTTTAGGACGCCCCTTGGATCGACTGAATCAGACACCGGCGGTGGAACAACTCGACGAGAACCTGTACCGGATCGCTGTGCCCTTGCCCCGGAATCCTCTCCGCTGGATAAACAGCTACTTCATGCGGGGGCGGGAACGGTCCCTGCTGGTCGACACAGGCATGAACCGCCGCGCCTGCCTGGAGGCGCTGGTCAACGCACTCGACCTGCTCGGCGCGGAGCGCGGGAAGATGGATATCTTCATCACACACCTTCATCCGGACCACATCGGGCTGGTGGAAAAGACGGCGGGTGCGACGTCGAAGATTTATCTGAGCCGGACCGAGGCTGCCCTTATCCGGAAAGGAACCTTCTGGGACGCGGCGGCGCCTTCGGGCGTGGAAAACGGGCTTCCGAAGGCTGAACTGCAAATTTTCGTCGACGAAAACCCGGAATCCGCATATGGTCCAGGGCCCGAAACCCCTTTTACCGATGTTGCGGGCGGTGACGTCATCAGGGCCGGGGAGGCAGAGCTGATCTGCGTGGCCACACCGGGGCATTCGCCTGGCCACCTCTGCCTCTACGATGAAAAGCGAAAGCTGCTCTTCGCCGGCGACCACCTGCTGGAGGGCGTGACGCCCAACATCTCGGCGCTCGGTGTAGATGGAGCGGGAGATCCACTGGCGCGATATCTCGAAAGCCTTGACGTCACAGATACATTGGACGTGGACCTCGTGCTTCCCGGGCACTTCCACCCGTTCCGGGGCCACCGCCGCAGAAGCCGGGAAATCCGCGAACATCATCACAGGCGCCTTTCCGAGGTGAGCCGTATCCTGGCGGAGAGTGCGAACGGCTTCACCGCCTATCAGACGGCGTCGCGGATGCATTGGGATCTGAGCGGGGGTTGGACACGATTTCCCCCGGCCCAGAAATGGTTCGCCACGGGCGAGGCTCTCGCCCATCTGCAGTTTCTTGCGGAGGAAGGCCGCGCCGTCCGAAGGCAGGCGGACGGCCTGCGGCGCTACGCGGCCCCCAGCGCCTGATCACAGAGCGGGGAACATTCGACCGGCCCTGCGTTGTTTCTTTTCCTGATCGAGGAGGTTCCAATGGAAATGCGATTTCTCGGACGAACCGGTCTCAAGGTCTCGAAGCTCTGCTTCGGCGCCATGACCTTCGGTCCCAACCAGTGGGGCGTGGGCAACCTGGATGAGACCGCGGCACGGAACCTCGTGGCCCGCTGCCTCGACGCCGGCATCAATTTCTTCGACACCGCAGACGTTTACGCCTATGGCGAGTCGGAGCGTCTTCTGGGTAAGGCGCTTGGAAGCCGGAGGAAGGACGTGGTCGTGGCCACGAAAGTGCGCATGCGCATGGGCGACGGCCCCAACGAAGCCGGCTTGTCCCGAGGCCACATCCTGGATTCGGCGGATGCCAGCCTCCAGCGGCTGGGCACCGACTACATCGATCTCTATCAGGTTCACGCCTGGGATCCCGCCACGCCCCTCGAAGAAACGCTCCAGGCGCTTGACGACCTGGTTCGATGGGGTAAAGTCCGCTACATCGGCGTTTCGAACTACGCCGCCTGGCAATTGGCCAAGGCGCTGGGGCTTTCCGACCGCTACGGCTGGGCCCGTTTTGCAACGCTTCAAGCCTATTACAACCTTGCGGGCCGGGATTTAGAGCATGAACTGGTTCCGCTCTGCCTGGACCAGGGACTCGGCATCCTTCCCTGGAGCCCCCTGGCAGGCGGCTGGCTTTCCGGGAAATTCCGGCGCGGAAAGCCCTTGCCCTCGGGAACACGCCAGTCGGACCGCGAAGCGGCTTTCCCTCCGGTGGACAAAGATCACGTCTACGACATCGTGGATCTCCTGGACGAAGTCGGCAAGGCCCACGGGGCGTCTCCCGCGGCCGTGGCCCTGGCGTGGCTCGCTCAAAAACCGGGCGTGACGTCGGTTATTCTCGGCGCCCGCACGATGGAACAGCTTGAGCAGAATCTCGCGGCGGCAGACATGCAGCTTTCAGACAAGGAGATGTCGGAACTGGAAAAAATCAGCGCCCAACCGCTTCCATACCCCCAGTGGATGCTGCAGTTCACGGCGGAGGATCGTTGAACCGCCGGCGCAGGAGGTCAACATGAGCCATATTGCCTATACGTCCAAGGTGCGGATCGTCCGGAAGAAAGGTCCGATCCGCGAGGCCTGGCTCCCAGCCGAAGACACCCCGGCCCTTTTTGGCGTCCACGGGGCCGTGGCCGATCATTACGGCGTCAGTCCGGAGATTTCCGAACCGCACGCCACCACGCTTGATTACGTCGTGGCTGCGGCGGGCGGCTGACTGACGGGAACCTTCGGAGGCGCGCTGGAAGCGCGCCAGATCAAGATTCCCCAGGGCGACCTCACATCGGATGTGACGGGTGAAATCGAAGAAGACGGCGGCGTCCTGATCATCCGCCGCATCCACGTGGTGTATCATCTGGCCGTCCCGGTGGATGCGGA
>JARRNO010000155.1:0-3256 GCA_037384885.1 Acidobacteriota bacterium | reverse complement strand
GTGGACCGGCTCTTTGAAACACACCCGCGCGGCTGTCCCGTCTATCGCTCGCTTCATCCGCAGATTCAGATCACCACAGAGTTGCGCCTGGAAACGCCGGAAGGCGCCGGTAGACATCCCAGAGGAGGGAATCCATGAAGGTCTTTGAAATTCAGGACGGTTTTGGCCTTGATCACCTCAAATCCGCGACACGGGACGTCCCCGAACCGGGTCCGGGCCAGGTCCTGGTCCGCGTCGCCGCCTGTTCGCTCAACTACCGGGATCTGCTCACCGTGGAGGGAGTCTACAATCCCAGGCAGCCGCTTCCGCTGGTTCCTCTTTCGGACGGCGCCGGCAGGGTGGAGAGCACGGGGCCTGGCGTCAGCCGAGTGAAAGAAGGCGACCGCGTCGCCGGCATTTTTGCCCAGAAATGGCTGGGGGGAGACCCGGCTCCCGAAGTGCGCCGCTCGACGCTTGGGGGCCCGCTCGACGGCATGCTCGCCGAGTACGCTCTCCTTTCCGAAGAAGGCGTGGTCCACGTTCCCGAACACCTTTCCGACGAAGAAGCCGCCTGCCTGCCCTGCGCCGGCGTGACCGCCTGGCACGCCCTCATGTCGGACCGGCCGGTGAAGCCGGGCGACGTGGTTCTTGCGCTGGGCACCGGAGGCGTTTCCATCTTCGCCCTCCAGTTCGCAAATCTGGCCGGAGCGCGTGTCATCATCACGTCAAGCAGCGACGAAAAGCTGGAACGGGCCCGCCATCTCGGGGCGTGGGGAACCGTCAACTACAAAACCGAACCGGAATGGCATCGCCGTGTGATGGAGATGACGGACGGCCAAGGGGCCGACCACGTCGTAGAAGTGGGAGGCGCGGGGACACTGGAACGCTCGTTCAAGGCCGCCCGCATAGGCGGAACCGTCAGCGCCATCGGACAGTTGAGCGGGGCCAGGACCGAGCTGACCGTCAACTACATTTTCATGAAGTCCCTTCACGTTCAGGGGATTTTCGTGGGCGGCCGCGACCTCTTTGAAGCCATGAACCGGGCCGTGGCGCAACACGGAATGCGTCCGGTGGTGGACCGGGTCTTTCCCTTCGACCAGGCGGCGGAGGCCTTCAAGCTGATGAAGGAGGCGGGACACTTCGGCAAGATCGTCATCCGGGTCTGATCGAACCCGTTACTCGCCGGCAGCGTCCCAGGTGACCTCGAAAATACAGGGTTGCCCCTTCCGGTCCGGCGCCGCGCCGCACCTCTCATGGGTGACGAGGGGTGATTTGGCGCCCAGCTTTTCCAGGGCGCCGTACAGATATCCAACCCCGGTCGAACAATCCATCCGGTCCGTCTTTTCGAGTCCGCTGTTGTCGACCACCACCTGCACATGCCCCGGCCCGGGTTCCCGAACCTCGAATTGATCTGCGGCCTTGTCGCCGTAGCACTGCCGGTAAATAGACAGAAAGGTGTTCTTGAGCCAGGAGTCCGGCGTCTTGCCCGAAAAGAAGGCCTTAAAAACCGTGTCCGCCTGGCGGTGCGCGTTGAACCGTCCCGCCTCGAAAGTGATGCATGGATGCCGCGATGTCGTCGTATAAAGCGGCGCGCCCGGCCCTTTCAGCACGATCGTCATCGCTTTCAGCAACACCTTGTCCACCCAGTCGGGAAGATGGCCGCTGGAAAGTATCACCCCAGAAAACACCTTCTCTTCCAAGAGGGTCCTTTTCTCCTCGTCCTCGCCCGCAAGATCGAGCGCCTCACGGCGCACCTCAGCGAGGATTTGCGGAGGATCCTGTCCCTTTCTGCGGGCGTAGTCTTCGACGAAAAGAAGACGCCCCTTGATAAAATCTCCCAGCTGCTGAGCGGCTTGCCTGAATTCCATGGCGCCTCCTCTATGCCCCTTCTAAAATTTAGTGCCCGTAGGGGTTGGGTGCAAAAGCGGCGAAGGATTGCAGCGCATCCGGTTGGCGGGGATGGAAAACAGCAATTGGCTTCCGGCCCCTTGGCGATTGCACTGTGATAGCCTGATGCCGGTGGGTTTTCCCGGGCGAGCTGCCCCGGAGGGAAAGCATGGGGGAAATGGAGAAGGCCATCGCCGTTCTGGTCGGCAACTTGAGCGTGCGTTTCGGGAAACGTACGGTGCTTGACGATCTTTCCTTCTCGGTCCGGCCCGGCGAGAAAATCACGCTTGCAGGGCCTTCAGGATCAGGCAAGTCCACATTGCTCAAGGTGCTCCTTGGGTTTGTTCCCGCCGCCTCCGGCCACGTATCGATCGAGGGTACGCCGCTGACGGCGGCGACGGTCTGGCGGCTGCGGACACGAATGGCGTACGTGGCGCAAGAGCCCGACCTGGGTACGGGCACCGCCGGCGAGGCCCTGCGGCGTCCCTTCGAATATCGCGCCAACGCCGGCATGAGTGGGAACCTCGACCGGGTGCCGGGCCTGCTGGCGCGGTTCCGGCTTGAGAACACCATCCTGACTGAACCTCTTGCCAACCTGTCGGGCGGGGAGAAACAGCGTCTCGCCATCATCGGCGCCCTCCTTCTCGACCGCCCCATCCTGCTGTTGGACGAACCGGCCTCCGCCCTCGATCCCAGTGCGGAACAAGCCGTGGCGGATCATCTCCTCTCACTGGACCGGCTGACCGTCCTGACGGCTGCCCACAGCCCGGGAGCGCTCGATCTGGGAGGAAGGACCCTCGAAATCGGGGAGGAGTCCCGCGGATGAACACGATCGACATTAGTCCCTGGCGGCTTTCGCTGGGCTATCTGCTCCTGATCCTTCCCTTCGGCATCATCCTATGGCGCCGCATTCCGATTTTCGGCCAGACTCTGACGGCCGTTGTGCGGATGACTCTCCAGCTGCTCTTCGTCGGGCTCTATCTCCAGGTGGTCTTCAAGCTCGACAATCCCTGGATCAACGGAGCGTGGCTGCTGGTCATGATCGGCGTCGCCGACGCCTCCATCGCCCGTACCAGCCGCATCCGGCTCCGGACCTTCGCACTGACGCTCTTTGCGGCGCTGGCCGTGGGAACGGCTGTTCCGCTCGCCGTCTTCGTGGGCCCCATCCTGAACCTTCCCAACCTCATGGAGGCTCAGTACGTGATTCCCATCGGCGGCATGATCCTTGGGAACTGCCTGCGTTCCGACATTATCGGAATCAGCGATTTTTACGAGAGACTGCGTCGGGGAGAGAAAGTATACTTGCAGAACCTTGCCCAGGGCGCCGCACTCCACGAGGCGCTCCGCCCCTATATTCGGGACGCATGCGAAGCGGCCCTGAAGCCTACCG
>JARRNO010000154.1:0-5160 GCA_037384885.1 Acidobacteriota bacterium | reverse complement strand
ATTGCGCGGGCGCTCATGAACGAACCCGAGCTGATGCTGGCGGACGAACCCACAGGCAATCTGGACGAGGACACGGGCGACAGTGTTTTCGACCTGCTTCTCGCTCTTTCGAGGGATCGCGGGCTCACGGTCCTGGTCGCGACCCACAACTCGAAACTCGCGCAGGCGTGCCGCCGTATCGTCCGGCTGGAAGAGGGCCGCGTCAGATGACAGGGCAAAGGGCCGATGCTATAATAGCCCGGCTGAGGAGGGTGCATGAGCGACCGTTTCACTGAACAAGCGCGGCGGGCATTGTATTTTGCCCGCTATGAAGCTGTTCAGGCCGGGTCGCCCATTGCGGACGCGGAACACGTCCTCCTGGGTATCCTGGCTGTTGAATCCTCTCTGCTGAACGTCATTACGGGCGGGATTCACATGGAAAGCGTCCTGATCCGGCAGGAATTGGGAGTCAATCCCGCCGGCGAACGTCCGCTTTTCGTGGTCAATCCGCCGCCCTGGTCGCAAGATGTGCGCCTTCTCCTGGAGCGGTTCGCGCCCGAGGAGAGCGAGAAAACCGGCGCCACCAAGGTGGGCGTCGAACACCTTTTCCTGGCGCTCTTTTCGCTCCAGGACTCCCACGTGGTGCGCTTCCTCAATGGGCGGGGCCTGACATACCAGCTTGCGAGGGAAAGGCTTCTCATGGCGAAGCGGAAACGTTCGGCCGACAAGCGGAAAGAAGATGCGGCCGTGTCGCTTGAGGACTTTACGCAGGACCTGACTCGAGCGGCGCGAAAGAACGAACTCGACCCCCTCGTCGGCCGGGAAGCGGAACTGGAGCGGTTGATCCAGATCCTCAGCAGGCGGCAGAAGAATAATCCCATCCTGCTTGGCGAGCCGGGGGTTGGGAAAACAGCCATTGTGGAAGGTCTGGCCCAATGGATCGTGGAAGGGCGGGTGCCCAAGCCCCTCAAGGGACGCCGCCTCCTTTCCCTCGATCTTTCTCTCGTCATTGCGGGCACCAAGTACCGCGGCCAGTTCGAAGAGCGCCTGAAGGGAATTCTTAAGGAAATCCTCGAAGAAGGGGACGTGATCATCTTCATCGATGAGATCCACACGCTGGTGGGCGCCGGCAGCGCCGAGGGGTCCTTGGATGCGGTGAGCATCCTGAAGCCGGCCCTGTCTCGCGGGCGTCTCCAGTGCATCGGCACCTCAACTTTCAGAGACTACAAGCGCAATTTCGAGAGGGACCGTTCGCTGGTCCGGCGTTTTCAGCCCATCAGCGTCCAGCCGCCGGACGAGGAAGAAAGCTTCAGGATTCTTCAGGGATTGCAGGCGCGGTACGAGAACTACCACAAGGTCGTGTACACGCCCGAGGCGCTTTCGGCGGCGGTCAAGCTTTCAAACCGCTATATCGCCGACCGCTTCCTCCCCGACAAGGCCGTGGATGTGCTCGATGAAGCCGGCGCCAGGGCCAAAGTCGGTCTATCCGGCCAGGTGGGGGGTGATCTTCCCGCTCATGCCCGGGCTGCTGCGGCCCGCGCTGAAAATGCGCCGGGGTCCGGGGACAGCGGGACGGCGTCCCAGCCGCCGGACGAGGGCGCCGAATCCAGGCCGCTCGTCGTGGACCATCCCTTCGTGGAAGAAGTAGTGGCCCAGTGGACGGGTATTCCTGTGAAAGCGCTCCGCGAGGACGAACGCGAAAAGCTGCTACGGATTGAGGAGACGCTCCACAGGCGAGTCATCGGCCAGCACGAGGCCATTTCCGCCCTGGCCAGGGCTATCCGGCGGTCCCGCGCAGGGATCAAGAACCCCCTGCGTCCCATCGGGTCCTTCGTTTTTCTAGGGCCGACCGGGGTGGGAAAGACGGAATCCGCCCGGGCCTTGAGCGAGTTTCTTTTCGGCGACGAGAAGGCGCTGATCCGCTTTGACATGAGCGAGTACATGGAGAAGCATTCGGTGGCCAAAATGATCGGTTCGCCTCCCGGATACGTCGGATACGAAGAGGGCGGCCTGCTGGTGGAAAAGGTCAAGCGCCGCCCTTACTCCGTCGTTCTGATGGACGAGGTAGAAAAGGCGCACCCGGATGTCTTGAACCTCCTCCTTCAGATCATGGAGGACGGAATTCTGACGGATTCGTACGGTGATACGGTGGACTTCAAGAACACCATCCTGATCCTCACCAGCAATATCGGATCGAAGTACATTCTGGACCGCGGTTCGCTCGGGTTCGAGGCGCAGGGCTCCGAACACTTTGGGACTAAAAAGGACGAGGTGCTGCGGGAGCTTCGCCGTGTCCTTCTTCCAGAGTTCATCAACCGAATCGACGAAGTCATCGTCTTCGATTCGCTCACGCGGGACGAATACCTTAAAATCGCTGCCAAGATGATTGACGATCTTAACGGAACTCTCCGGGAATCGAACGTCCGGCTCGAAGCCGGGAGCGAGGTGCTCGACTTCCTGGTTGACCGCTGCTGCTCCGATCCCACCTACGGAGCCCGCCCGCTTCGCCGGGGGCTGCAGCGTTATGTCGAAGACCTTCTGGCAAACTGGATGCTCAAGCATTCATTGCAGGAACCCACGACCCTGGTTCTTGAGGTCAGGGACGAAGACATCGTTCTGGGCAAGGAAGACCTCGTACCCATTTCCTGACGGGAGCGGCATGAGAATTCGATCACTGTTCAAGATTGGACTCCCTGTTTTATTGATTACCTGCATGATGCAGATTGCTTTCCACTCTCAGACGCCTCCGCCCTCCGGCCCGCCGGTCTCTTCCAAAACCGGGCAGACCCAGGCCCCTCCGCCCAAGACGGAAAAGGCGCCTGGAGAAAGCAAGGCGCCGACGATCGAGAAGATCATTCTGGAGGGGAACCAGCGGCTCACCCGCGATGCTTTCATGGCCCTGACCAGCATCCGGCCGGGCGATGTTTACGATCCCCAGCAGATTATCAAGGAATATAACAAGATTTGGAAATCAGGCCTTTTCGACGATCTCTCCGTGGATGTCAAGGACGGCAAAACCGGAAAGATTTTAATCTGGCATATCAAGGAACGTCCCATCATCGCCACGGTGGAGTTCAAGGGGTCGAAGAAGCTGACGTCCAGCACTGTTCTGGACGAGTTGAAAAAGAATGACGCCGAAATCAAGACGGGAACGGTCCTGGATTATGACAAGATCAAGAGGACGGAATCGGCGCTTCGCTACATGGCCGCTGAAAAGGGCTTCCCCGATGCCGAAATCACGTCGGAGATCCACAACCTGGGCCCCTCCCAGGTGTCCGTCATCTTCCACGTGAAGCAGGGACCGAAAGCCCGGATCGACAAGGTGAAGTTCCTGGGCGTTCACGCGTTTTCGCACATCCGCCTGAAATACACGCTCAAGAAAACGCGTCCCCACTGGTTCCTGTCCTGGATCACCCGCCACGACATTTACAGCGAAGGCCGGTACCAGGAGGACATCAAGAACTTGAGGGATCTCTACGAGAGCCACGGGTATCTTGATGTGGATATCGGCGATCCGATCATTGACAGCCATTTCAACAGGAAGCACACGAAGAAGTGGCTGACGCTGTCCATCCCCATCCACGAGGGTGTGTCCTACAACCTGGGCAAGGTGGATTTTTCGGGCAACCATCTTTTCACCGACAAAGAACTGGCCAAGGGCCTCAAAATGTTCCGCTTGAAGAAGGGGAAAACGCTGAACCGGGTGGCTCTGACCGGCTTCACCAAGTGGATCGAAGCCAAGTACGGTGAGAAGGGATACATCTACGCTACGGCCACGCCAATTTTCGACAAGCATCCCAAAGAGAAGGTCGCGAACGTGACGATCTCCATCACGGAAGACCAGAAATACTACGTCAACCGGATCGAGTTCTTCGGCAACACGCAGACCCGCGACTACGTGCTTCGCCGTGAAATGGGAGTGGAAGAGCGCCAGGTCTTCAACATGAGGCGTTACCAGCGCGGGCTGTACAAACTTCAGCAGCCGGGCATCTTCAAGCTGGACGAAAAGCCCAAGATCACCAAGGTGCCCAACACGAACATGGTCAATGTGGACATCAAGGGCGAAGAGGCGAGCAAGAACGAGCTGCTGTTCGGCGGCGGCTACGGCGGAGTCAACGGCTTCTTCATCTCCGGTTCTTTCCGGACCTACAACTTCCTGGGAACCGGGACCACCCTTTCCCTGAACGTCAACACGGGGCAGGTTCAAAAACTCTACCAGATTCAGTACAGCGACCCGTGGTTCTTCGGGCACCGCATCGGGCTGAACGCCTCCATCTTCAACAACCGGCTGACTTACCTGCAGTTCGACCAGACGTCCCGGGGCGGCTCTTTCGCGGTGACCTTCCCCATCGGGGATTTTGCGGGATACTCCGTGGGATACCGCTTCGAGAAGTCAAAGGTGTCCAACGTCTTCAGCGTAACCAATCCCACGGCGTACAGTCTCTTTTATAACAACACGTCCACATCTGCTTTCGTGACGAGTATCTTCTTTAACAGCGTCAACAACCCGTTCCGGCCTTCCCGGGGCCTCTCCCTGAACCTTTCCACGGAGGTGGCCGGCGGACCCTTCGGGGGCGATAACTACTTCATTAAACCCTCGTTCGACGGCGAAATCTATATTCCGACATGGCGGAAGCAGAATATCGCATTCCGCCTGGACATGGGTTTCATTACGGCGTTCGACCACCACCTCATTCCGCCGTGGGAGCGGTACTACCTGGGCGGTGAGTCGAGCCTGCGCGGATTCGGCATCCGGACCGTTTATCCGATAACCAGCGACGGGCGCTATTTCCTGGATCCGACCACGGGAACCATCGAAGGCGGCAACCGCTACTTCCTCACGAACCTCGAGTACGTTTTCCACCTGGTGAAGCAGGTGGACCTGGCCCTTTACGTGGATGCCGGGAACACGTATCATGAGCGGCAGCGGTGGAATCTCCGCAACTACCGGGCGGATGCAGGCTTGGAGTTGAGGTTCTTTATCCCGACGTTCAATGTCCCGCTCCGGCTGATCTATTCCCACAATCTCAACCCAAAGCCCGGAGATGATTTTCAAACGTTCCAATTTACCATCGGTACGACCTTTTAGCATCCCTGTCAGGAGGATCGAAGATGCGAAAATTGTTGACCATCGGTTGCCTGCTCGCCGCCGCCACGGTCGGAGTGAGCGTTTTCGCCCAG
>JARRNO010000153.1:0-5847 GCA_037384885.1 Acidobacteriota bacterium | reverse complement strand
CCCGTTCAATCTGTTCATTGGATTCATGAAGGTCCGGTCGGGCAGGCGGGCGGTGCGGTTCCTGCTGGGCGCGGTGACGGCGATCGGCTTGACGGTCCTGTTTGGCCTTGCCTTTCACTTCGTGATGTCGTTGTTCCTGCTGCGCTGAGCTGCGTAAGAGCCGCGCCGATTTCCCCTTCTCTGGCTGCCTGACCTTCTAGACAGTTGGCTTGCAGCGACGGTCCCTCGCCAACCCGCAGCGGCACTCTCGTGCCACGACTAACGGTTAACAGCGCGGCGTGCCGCGCAACTCACAATTCTCGTCCTCACCGACTCCCCGCTTCATTGCGCAGATCTGTTTTGCTTGTAGCGGCGGGAGGCGACAGCGACGGATCGACGGCCGAGAACGCTTTCTCCTTGTAGGCCCGGGCGATGGTTTGGTACCCCAGTTCCCGGTAGGCTTCGAACTGCTGCTCGTCGAAAAACTGGTTCGCCGTCGACTGATTGGGAAAGGAGCGGTCGCCGGCGTTGTAGCTGTAAATATCCTGTGGAAGCCCCTTGAAGATCGTTGGCTTCAGATAGATCAACGTGCCGGGCTGGCCGTTATCGTAGGAGACGGTTCCCGTCACGTACGGGGCCTGCGACATGTCCTTGTCGTCTGGCCGCAGGTCATCGACGTTGAGTTTTACCTGGGCGCCGAAATCCACCCGGACCCTTTCGATGGCGCGGGCGAGATCGTTGAAGCGGTAATCTGGATCTGCGCCCGAATCCGAAATGACGATGACCCGGCACTTCCTGCGAACCAGCTCATAGAATCCGAGATTCTCGAAATGGCCTCCGTCTGAAAGGTGAAGGTACAGGGCATTCTCGTTCAATCCTTTTCCAAACATTTCCCTGGCGAGATACCAGTATGCCAGGGGCTGGGGCACGTAATTCCCCAACCGGACCTTGGTGGCAGGATTGAGCACCCAGTAGCCGAGGCGGATGTTGAGCAGGGTCATGAGGATCGTCAGCGGCCTGGACCGGGTCGCATAGGTGTTCGGATCGACCGCGGCGCCCGATATGGCGAAGGCCGTGGCCAGATTCATTCGCCCACCCGCGAACTTGTCCGTTGGCACGAAGCCGGTGTTTTCCGAACCGCAGTAAGCCGGTGAAAGGATGAAGCTTTCGCCTCCCCGTTCGCGGAGTTTTGGACGCGTTGAACCCACCAACTGAACGTTGGTGTTGATGAGGTGATAGGGCGCCCTGGTCTGACCGATCGAGGACAGAAGGCAGCGGTCGGCCCGTTCGACGCCGACCCCGGCTTTCTTGTAGGGCAGATACGCCTCCATGAGCCGGTTGCGGTAGAAGCGGTGCATGGAGAGGTAGTTGATGTTGACTGCGGCGGCCAGAATCACCGACAGGAGCAGGGCCACCCAGAGCCAGAGAGGAATGCGGGACCAGCGGACCGCAAAGCGGTACCCCCACAGAACCAGCCCGTATATTAAAAGAGCCAGGCCGATGCTGAGCACCGGACCGTGCCAGCGGGCGGTCTTCCGGCTTCCGCGAATTTTCAAACAGGCGCCCGCCAGCGTGACGAGGCCGGACAGAGAAATTGAAGAAGCCGTGCTCGCAAACCATGCCGCGGTGAGATTGTACACCACAGGAATGGTACCCACCAGAACCCATAGCGCCGCAAACATCAGGAGGGCGCCCATCTCCACCGAAAAGGCGCGCTCCGGCTTGAATCCTCTCAGGAAGGCCAACCGGCTGACGACGGAAGCGATCAGGAGGGCTGCCAAGAAGGCCAGCCCCAAACAGAGCAGCCATGCGAACAGATCGTTATCGGGAACTCGTTCCAGGTGGATTTTCAAATAAATCGGTGCTGTCCAGAACCATTTCCTGGTAAACAGGTAGAGCCCGAGAAACGCCCAGGGGACAAGGATCACTAAGTTGACGAGGAGTCCCGCGAAGAAAGCAGCAGCCAGGGACCACAGATTCAGGCCCGCGCCGGGGGCCAGATAGCGATCGTGCGCCCGGAGCCACGCCACGATCTTGCCGGGCTGTTCCAGGTTGCTCTTCCGGGTCGTGCCGAAGGGAAAGGCCTGCTTCAAATAGGACATGAACCACGTGAGGGCGGAGCCGATATAGCCCCCGCCGGACACCGTGGAAAGGTAGTCGATCCGGTCCAGCAGGCCGTAGCGGCTCAGGGCCTGTAGCACGCCGAGGTTGAAGGTGGCCGAACGGATGCCGCCTCCCGACAGGGACAAGCCGACCGCATCCTTGCGCGGATCACCCGGCTCCTGTCGCGCCGCTCCCCGGCGGGACTGAATGCGAGCCGCTTCGTCGTTCAGAACTCTCTCAATCTCTGGCGGTTCGCTCCTTTTCAGGAGTCTCCACATCGGTCTCTCCCTTTAGAAATACGGCGGGGTGTTCATTACCGGGGGTCTCCCGCCGCCCGCGCGACACCGTGGGTTCCGCCCGGGCAACGGGGCGTTTTCATCAATCAACCGCCCGCTTTTCGTAAGACTCCCACCAATACCCTGCTGCGACGCGTCTTGCCGAATACAGTTTTTCGCCGTCCGTGCGCACGTTGATCATGCCGTGCAGCCGCCGCTTGAAAAGGCGGCGGGCCTCCGCGCCGGAATCTGTCACGATGGAATTATCGACATCTCCCGCCTCGACGAAAGTGGCGGCGATTTCCGTTGAGAACACCAGGGGCTCGTCCGACCGGGAGGCCTTGCCCACCCCCCCGATGAAACTCGCCCGGGGATGGCCGTGGTCTGGGTCATCGCCGGACGAGATGACGGAAATCTGGGGGCGGACGGCATCGAGAAATTCCGGAGTGAAATCATGGCTTCCATGATGAGGCGCTTTGAAGACGTGGGCGGACAGCTTGGAACGAATCGCCGGGTCTTCTAGAAGATTCTCAGAGCCCTTCCGGTTGATGTCACCGCCGAACAAAACAGTGACATTCTTGTACCTCAGCGAAAGAACCACCGAATGGCCGTTGATCGTATGCGCCTCATCCTCGAACCACCGGTAGGCCTTTTCGCCGTTCAACGATTCTAGGCGGGGACCCAGGATGCCCAGAGTCACCTTGGAATCGCCCAGGTTGATGGATGCCATTGACGAATCGACGGCCGCACATTCCGGGCCGGCCGGCTCGGAGATGAGGGCGTACCTCCACGCGGCGTAGCTCGGTGACAGTTTTGCGACATCGAGGTCTTCCAGCTTGGAGTGGCGCGTCACTAGATATTTGCGCTCGCCTGCTTTCTTTGTGTCTCCAAGGGATGTCTTGTAGGCGCCGGATCTGAACGTAGCGATTCCGCTGTGGATCACGCGTCTCACGTTAATCTGGGGGTGGCTGATGATGGGCGTCAACCCCTCGATATGGTCGCCGTCGGCGTGACTCAGCACCAGCAGATCGACGTCAACGGTATTTTTAGGGTCGTCAAGCCTGTATTTCCAGGCCAGGAATCCCATGGCCCGTCGATTGATTCCGCCGTCGATCAGGATGGTCTTCCCGCCCGGGGTGACGACAAAGGTTGAATCGCCCTGCCCGACATCGATGAAATAGAGTTCAAGGGCGGGTTGGTTGCCAAGCGCCTCTTCTTTGATAAAGCCCTTTTTCTTGCGGAAGGTCACGGGCAATCTACCGTTCATTGCGCTACCCGTCGCCTCCACCTCGTCTCCAAATATCAGGACCATGGCCCGCTTCAAGCCGGTTGGCTCTTCATACAGATACGCTGTTTTTTCAGAAACATAGTACTTGGACATGGCATCATCCTCCCGAGCCCGGCTCTGAAAACGATTGGTTCCGGGCGCTGCTTCGTGCCGTTTTTCCGGGAAGGCCTCTGCCTGGATGAGGTGGACAACCTTGGCGGCTTGGAGTTGACGTTATCCACGGTGCCCTCACCGGCGCCGCCTGCAAAATCGCTCGGTCAAATGAAGGAACAGCCTCCCTATCCCTCCGTTCATTCCTTAGCGGGGACCTCAAAAGGCTGCAGATCGGCTTCTCTTGAAAATCTTCTCCCGCTGAGAAGACCCGGTTACATGCTTCGGGTTGAAGTTAACTTCAATGTAATGTGCACGGAAGCTGCTGTCAAACCTTGGCAGGAGGGCTTTACGCTACCCGGGCTCCCGCTGCGTTCCGCTGCAGGACACTGCATGTGTTATCGTATGTCCATCCAGCGAAGACAGACATCGCGGAAGACCGGAGCGGATGGGGAGGTTCGCGCCCATCCGGGACTTGTTGCGGGCGCGCCGCCGGCGCGTTGAAATGGAGGTTCAAATGGAACGATGCGATATAGATGTCGTGCGCGGCCACTGTTGCGCAAAGGCGCTCGTCGTGGCTTGCCTGTTGGGATTCTCACTCCAGGCGCTGGCCGGAGTTCCCGTTTCAAACACCCTCTGGGATGTCCACGGACCGGAGGGACCGGCCTGGAAACAGGTCCAGCGTTCGGAACTGCCGTCAGGCGCCCAGTTCGGCTTGGATAAATACGATAAAGTTATCAAGTACGACCCTCCGAAAGACAAACCGGACCTGACGATGGCCGATGTGCGCGGCAAATTGTACCGCCGGACGATGGAAAACGGCACGGTTCTATACGCTTACGACACCCGGATGGGGTACTTTTTCGGGACGCCGGCGTTGCTTCTGATTCTTGAGAATCCAAAGACCAGGCAGTATTCGCTGATTTACGAGTATTCGCCGCAGAATGCCTTCCCCCACATGGAGGAGATGCTCCTGCAGGATTCGAAGGGAAGAACGAGAGACCTTCTCTGCCTGGACGTGAATCAGAAACTGCAGGATCATTCCTCCATGCTGACGCGGCAGTTCTACCAGTTGAAACGAGGTGTCTTGCATGGAATCCGGTCAGTCAGCCCCCCGTTTCATCGCTGCTTCCTGTTTAATGTGAAAGAATCGACTCCCCCCACCCCGCGCAGGGGCACGCTGACGGCGGATAGAACGCTTGTTGAGGCGACGCCTGATGCCATGACGGTCTCGGTGACAACTTCAACCGCACACTACAAAAAACCGTCCCAGATTCGGAAGTACACGGTGACGTATACATTCGACAGTGGAGCCGGCGCCTACGAACCCCCGGCGGACACGCCCGAGCCCGCCGTCTCCGTGGCGACCGCCTATCCCTACGCCAAACTTCTCAAGGATTTGTGAATCGTGAGCAGGGCCGCCACGCGGCCAGTGTCTTGTGAAAAGTGTCTGCTGAATAGTGGGCTTTCAGCCCAGACGGACGCCGGCCGACGGTGGAAGGCGGCTAAAGGATTTGGCAGGCAGTCCTCCGTGGGCAAAGATGTGAACTGCATGCCGTTGAAGGCTTCGGCCTTTGCAAGCGATGGCCGCAAGCGGCCAGGAAGTTGGCTGATGGGCAGCCAGGGAAAGGGTAGAGGGGAGAGGCGAAATGTAGCGGCCGGTTCCCACCGGCCGGATTTAATGGAAATAGATGGCCGCAGGGATGCGGCAGCTACATTGTGGAGGGTTTGTCCTTCGTGGGAAATCGCGGCTGGAAGCCGCTCCCACAGGCGGTAAACTTTCTCTTCTGTGGGAGCACCATCCTGGTGCGACTCAACGGCTCGATGCTAAAAGATAATCGCGGCTGGAAGCCGCTCCCACAGAGGCCGCAAAGCGGCCCCCCACTTACGGCTAACGATTAACGGCTAACCGCGCGAAGCGCATGCGCATCCTTGGACGTCTAACCTTTCCCCTCTCCCCTCTACCTGGCCGCAGTGGCCATATCAATGGTGAAAGAGCCGGACGCCGGTGTTGACGAAGACGATGCCCAGCTGGTTGCACAGCGCGATGATGTCGTTGTCGCGGATCGACCCCATGGGGGACGCGATATATTTCACGCCGTTTTCGTGGGC
>JARRNO010000152.1:0-10587 GCA_037384885.1 Acidobacteriota bacterium | reverse complement strand
CGCGTGGCGGATACCTTCCCTGCCCGCGGATTCCCGGAAGGGCGGCTGGTGTCCGGGCTGGGTGTTCCCGATATCCGGGGCCGGGTGGGTACGCCGTACATTTTCACCACGGACCCCGCCATCACGGGGGGCGACAACGAGTTTTCGGTGGAGATCGTTCCCGTCCAGCCCGTAGCGTCGTACAAAAAAGTGACCGTGCCGATCAAGGGGCCCTTCAACAAGCCCTTCTACCAGTATGTGGTGGACGACGCCCTCAAGGGCGTGGACCGGCCGGACCTCCGCAAGCAGATCAAGGAGCGCGTGGAAGAAAAGCTGAAGAAGGAGGGGGTGAAGCCCACCATCAACATCCCCATGCAGGTGTCCTACGATCCCAAGGCGGGCACATGTACCTTCACGGTGCAGGGACAGAGCGACACTTTAAAGAAAGGTGAATGGTCGAACTGGTTCCAACTCAACTTCGCCTTCAACAAGTACCTGCACCTGCAGGGACTGTCGCGGTTCTACCTGATGGAGGCCGGTCCCGAGCTCAGGCTTTACATGTCCCCCATCCATATCAGCTTCTCGAGAAGTTCGGCTATTACAAGACCATGGGCTGGGCCATCGATACGTGGACCATTTCCTCGGGGCTGGCCGACGAGGACCAGTTCCTTTCCGACATGAACCACACGGTCAACACCTACGACAGGATGATGCAGGGCCTTCTTCCGAAGGGGGACTACGATCTCTACGTGCAGGTCTATTACTTCACGGACCGTATCCAGCACGTGCTGTGGCGGTACATGGATCCCAAGCATCCCATGTACGTTGCTTCCAAGGCGCCCAAATACCAGGCGGCCATTAAAGCCGCCTACGAGCGGATGGACCAGATCGTGGGGCAGGCCATGAGGGAAATGCCCAAGGACTCGGTTCTGATGGTGCTCTCCGACCACGGGTTCACGTCGTTCCGGTATGGGGTGAACTACAACCGATGGCTCATCGACCACGGCTATATGACGTTGAAAGCGGACACGGGCGTATTGTCGCTGCAGGATCTTTTCGATGACAACCGGCTGCTTTTCAAGAATGTGGACTGGTCGAAGACCAAGGCGTACGCGCTGGGGCTCGGCAATATCTACATCAACGTAAAGGGGCGGGAAGCCCACGGCATCGTGGAGCCGGGCAAGCAGTACCGGGAAGTGTGCGAGGCGATCCAGAAAGAACTGCCCCAAATGGTGGATCCGGCTACGGGCGAACACCCCGTTTACAAGGTCTACACCCGGGACGAACTCTACAGCGACTACAACCCCGACCTCGTGCCCGACCTCAGAGTCACCAATATCCCCGGCTACCGGGTATCCTGGCAAACGTCCCTGGGCGGCGCGCCCGACCAGCTCATTACGCCGAACAAGAAAGCCTGGAGCGGCGACCACTGCTCCATGGATCCGAGCTTCGTTCCTGGCAGCTTCTTCCTCAGCGTTCCTATCAACGAGCATCCCCGGATGATCGATGTTGCGCCTACTATCCTGAAACTCCTCAAGGTCAAGGTGCCCGAGTCCATGGAGGGCCACCCCATGGTGGGAGGAGGCGAAACCCGGTGAGGCGCATTCCGGCCGCCGTCCTCCTTTTAATCGCCGTGACGGCCTTATGGGCAAAGTCCGCCGGTACAGACAAGGAGATGGAGGCCAAAATCCGCAGACTCGCCTCCCAGGTGGCGGATATCGCTCAAAAGCAGCAGGGTGTGCTCGACCGCCTGGCCTTGCTGAGAAGGCGGGTCAGACTGTCGCAGGCCGTTCTCAAGAGAATTCACGGGAAAAGAGAGGCGCTCAGCGATTCGCTGAAGCAGACCCGGCAGGAATTAGACGCTCTGCAGAAAGACGCCGCCCGCAGAAAAAAGTACCTCGAGGCGAGAATGCGCCAATGCTATGCCCTCGGGCTGCTCCAGAATTACCGCGTTTATTTTGCGGTGGGATCCGTGCAGGACCTCCGGGAAGCGGGAATCTACCTTTCCGTTCTGAGCCGGCGCGACCAGCAGGCCCTGGAAGGCTACCGCGCCACCATCGAACGGCGCCGGCAAGTGGAGCAGAAGCTGGCGTCCGACGAATCGAAATACGCCGGTATGGAAGCCAAGGCGAAGAGCGAATACGCAACCCTCTTGGGAGAGCGCTCCGAGCTTCACCGTCTCCTGGCCAAAATGCAGCGAAAGGGCAGCGAAGCCCGGTCGGCCCTCCAGGAACAGATCGCCGCGGCCCGGTCCATGACCCGGTACCTCAAGGATTATTCGTTCAAAAAGCACGTTGACCTTTACAGCAAGAATATGGTGGACTTCAAGGGCGACCTCGCGCCTCCAGTCAAAGGCAAGGTTGTTAAGGGGTTCGGAGATACCGTCAACCCGCGTTTTCTGACGCGTGTGCCCCACCCGGGACTGGACATGGAAGCGCCGCTGGGCACGCCCGTTCACAGCGTTTTCGCCGGTGTGGTCGCCTACGCGGACTGGTTGACGGGCTATGGATACACCGTGATTCTGAGCCATCCCGGCGGATACTTTACGGTCTACAGCCGGTTGGACGAGATCAGCGTCAAGCCGGACCAGATCGTGAAGCGTGGACAGGTGGTCGGAGCGGCCGGCGGAGACGTTGCACAGGGTGTTCCGGGGATTTATTTCGAGCTGCGGCTGGGGGATCATCCGTTGAATCCCGCCAAGTGGCTGAAAGGGTTGAGACATGGTTCGGAAAAGCATTTGCGTTAGCCTCTTCATTCTGATGGCGGCGCTCGGGACTACCGCTTCGGCGCAGAGCAGCCAGACCCCCAACGCGCCGCCGCTTTCTCGGGAAGACAGCAGCCTGTTCCGGGAAGTGTTCAGTATGGTCTTGCAGAGCTACGTGGACCCGAAGACGCCGAGCCAGGTCATCCAGGGGGCCCTCTCGGGTGCCGTCGGCGCCGCCGGCCCCGAATGCGCCTACATCCCGCCGGAGGGAGTGCCGGCTTACCGGACCCTCCTCGCCAATCCGGATGCGTCGCTTCCTCTGTATGTCACCAAGGGATCGGACTTCGCACGCGTGATCTCGGTGCTTCCCGGGGCGGATGCGCAGATCAGGCCTTCCGACGCCCTGCGCTATATCGGGAGCCGGAGCACGTACGACATGACATACCCCGAAATTCTAGAGGCCATACACGGCAAAGCGGGGCAGGCGGTCGAGTGCATCTTTCTGAAGCAAAAGACTTGGCAGTCCTACACGGCCACACTGAAGTTTCTTCCTTTGCCTGCTCCGAAGCTGTCGGCGGCCGGCGGCGCTCAGATCGTCCGCCTGGCGGCGCTTGAATCCACGCCTGCGCAAGTGTTCACGCACCGGCTTGAGGCAGGAAAGGGGACGGTCCTGATCGACCTTCGCGGAAGCGCCTCGGGAAGCGTCGCGGACGCCCTGCGCTGGGCCGGATACTTCCTGGGAGAGGCGAAGGGCCCCGTGTCCGAAGGGCAATCCGGCAAACTGTCCCATGCTCTCAAGGGCGAAGGCGTCCTCAAGGGGCGCTCCATCCGTGTCCTCATCAACCAGACCACGGCAAGGGGCGGGGAAGTGCTGGCCACAGCGCTCATCGAATCCGGTGCGCTCTGCGTGGGAGAACCTTCCATGGGCTTCGCTCCCTTTTACGAAGACTTCCCGGTGGAGAACGGGGGATTGGTGCACCTGGTGACGGCCTATTTTGTTGACCCCGGAGGCCAAATGATGAACGGCCATTCCATCCAACCCGCCGCAGAGTTGAAACAGGCGAAGGGAGAGAGCGATGAGGCTTACTACCAGAGGGCATTGAAGGCCAAGCCGAAGGCGCCGTCCAAGAAGGCATCGGATGCGGGACGGCATGCCGCGTAAAAAGGGAGGCCGCCCAACAAAGAAGAGAAAAATCCAGAGCCCGTTTCCCTGGGGCGTTATCATCGTCCTGGTCCTCCTGGTTGTAGCGCTTCTCGCAGTCAGGACCCAGCTTCTCAGAGTCGTCCAGCGCTCCCACGAGGGAAAGGAGCGCCCCAGGGTCGCCGCGCCGAAACCTGAGCCGGAGACGCCGAAAGGGGAGAAACTCCAACCGATGCCGGAACGGCGCCGCGCCATAGAAGGCTCTCCCGCGGTATGCATCGTGATCGACGATGTGGGGTATGATCTGGACCTGGTCAAACAGGCCGTCCGGACTCTTCCGGATACGCTGACCTATGCCATTATTCCTCTCCTGCCCTATTCGACTGATTCCGCCCGCTACCTGCACGATCACGGGCGGGATGTGATCCTCCACTGTCCCATGGAACCTGAAGATTCGGGGCGCTGGAAACCCGGGGCAGGGTCGCTTTGGGTCGGGATGCCCGCCTCGGAAGTGGACCGGATCATGACACGCGACCTCCAGTCGGTTCCCTATGCGGTCGGCATCAACACTCACATGGGATCCCGCGCCACACAGGATACTCAGCTCATGAAGGAAGTGAAGGGCTACTAGAAGGGGCGGGGGCTTTTCTTCCTGGACAGCCGGACGACCGCAAAAACGGTGGCCTACCAAGTGGCGCGGGAGTCGGGTGTCCCCGCGGCGGAGCGGGAAGTCTTTCTTGACGACGTGGAGAAACCCGGTGCTATTATGAAGCAACTGGATGAGCTCGTGATTCGTGCAAAGGGAGAGGGGGTCTCCGTGGGCATCGGCCATCTCAGACCCGCGACACTGGACACGTTGGCGCGCCGGCTGCCGGAGCTTCAGGCCCAAGGCGTCCGGCTCATCCCGCTGAAGGAGGTGGTGGAGTGAGTGCGGACTCCACCGTACCCGGAAAAATCGGAAAGTATGTGGTGACCGGAGTACTTGGCGGTGGTTCTATGGGCGTGGTGTACGTCGGACGGGACCCCACGATCAACCGGCTGGTCGCCCTCAAAACGATCTACGTTCCCAAGGGGCTTGACGGCGACAAGGTCGTGGAATTCCAGGAGCGGTTTCTCAGGGAAGCCCAGGCCGCCGGGCAGCTCAGCAGCCCCGCCGTGGTGACCATTTATGAAGCCGACGACGGCACCTGGGGCGGACCGCCCTTTATCGCCATGGAATACATCGAGGGCGTGACCTGGAAGGAGATGATCAAGCGCGGGGAGCGGATGGCCCCGGACCGTCTCGTTCCGCAGGTTCGGGAACTCGCCGCGGCTCTTTCGCAGGCGCACCGGGCTGGAATCGTCCACCGGGACATCAAACCGGCCAACATCATCACGACGGCAAGGGGCGGTGTCAAGCTGATGGATTTCGGGGTGGCCCGAGTTCCCACGTCGGATCTGACGCAGGAGGGCCAGTTTATCGGAACACCCGCTTATATGGCTCCGGAGCAGATCGAGGGAAAGCCTGTGGACGGCCGGGCGGACATCTTCTCGCTCGGCTGCGTCCTTTACGAAATGCTGTCGGGCGCCAAGCCGTTTCCCGGCGACGAAGTCACCGTGGTGACGCACCGGATCCTGAACGAGGAGCCGCCCCTTCTGGAAAAGAGAATCCAGGGAATCCCCAAGCATCTGGCGCTTATCGTCCGGACCATGCTTGCAAAGGACCCCCGGGTGCGCTACCAGAATGCCGACGAGCTGCTCTCGGATCTGTATGATTACGAGGCGGGGCGGTTCCCCTCCGCCGTGAAGCGGCGCATGACAGCCACGCCCGCCCCGGCAGAAGGCGCGGCGCAGGTCGCCAAGCGGGCCGAACGGCGCCGTCCGTCCCGGAAGGACCGCCGCAGGCCGTCGTGCTCTTTTTCCAGGTGCGTGAGACTCCTCCGGTCGCCTCTCCGAACCGGCCTCCCGAAGTGCCTACGCGTCAGAGCCTGCTGACCCGTCCCGCTCTGCGAGTCTTTAAAAAGTCTCCCCGGCCCGTCAGGCTGGGCTCCCTTCCGGCCCTCCGGAAGGCCTCCGCAGGACCTGCTTCGAAAACGGCCCGCCGGCACGAAACTTCCCGGTCGGGCCCTGCGAAGGCGGCGCCCCGGGTCCGAAGGGACTCGTCGTCCTCCGCTTCACGCACCGGGATGGCCCCGGCGGACCAGCAGAAGAGCGCCCGGTTGTCCTTTAACTTTTCCAGCCATGTGCTCAAAGGGGAGTTCTGGCTGAAGATCGACGGCAAGACGGTGGCACACAAGGTATTGGACCGGAAGTTCTCATTTCACGCCTATGACTGGACCGGCGCTGTTTCCCTGACGCCGGGGATACACCTGGTCCGGTTCGAAATGCTGACAAAAATCCAGGACGTGCGCAGCGTTCAGGACCAGCGGGTCAAATTCTCGGCCGGGCAGTCCCGGCACCTGACCGTTGATCTGAATAAGTTCACCAAGGAGCTGGAATTTGATTGGCGCTAAGGCGGCGCCCTTTCTCGGCCTGGCCCTGCTCCTTTCCTGCGCACCGGCGCGCAGACCGCCCCAGGCCACGCATCGGGCGCCCTCCTACACGGCGCGGCTGCAGGTCAGCATTCAGTACCGTCATTTCGGCATGCCGCTGAACGTTCTTTGTGCTTTCGATCCCGTGCTGGACCGGGCCCGCCTCGAATTCCAGGATCCGTCCGGTGTGACGCGCCTGCTGCTGATCATGCGGCCGGGTGAGGGCTGGTTTTACGTACCAGGGGGGACGAGAAAGGCCCAATGGCGGGGTCCGGGGCCCGGTTTGCCCTGGGGACCGCAGGATCTTTGGGCCCTGCTGTCCGCCGATCCGCCTCCGGGTGCGCGGTCTCCTGACTACCAGATGGGATGGCTGCACCGGGCGCGATGGTACAACGGGCTCGGAAAGGTTGAGCTGGTCTTCTCACGAAGCGAGACAAGAACCTTCCCTTACGGCCGCGCCGTCCTTTCCGGCCCCGGACGAGCCGTTCTGCGCTGCCGGTGGCTCTCCACCGATCAGAAAGCGCTGCCCGAAAGCGTCTTCAAAGCCCCACCGGAAACCGGAAGCGTGAATGTCCCGCTTGCTTCGATCCTGCGGGAGATTGAACCATGATTCGAATGCGCTACAAGGCACACGCCAAAATCAATCTCGGGCTTGAGGTTCTGGAGAAAAGGCCGGACGGATATCATGAAATCCGGACGGTCTATCAGTCCATCGCCCTGGCCGATGCATTGGAATTTCACCCGGCCCGGGACATTACGCTGGGCTGCAGCGACCCTTCTCTGCCCACAGACGAAAGAAACCTCGTTGTCCGGGCCGCGCTGAAACTCCAAGAGGTGTTCAGGGTGAAAGCCGGTGCGAGAATCCGGTTGACGAAGCGGATCCCGCAGCAGGCCGGGCTCGGGGGCGGCAGCTCCGATGCGGCGGCGACGCTCCTGGCTCTCAACCGCCTTTGGAAATTGGATGCTTCCGCACAAGATCTCGACAGAATCGCCGCTTCGCTTGGGAGCGACGTGCCCTTCTTCCTGGTGGGGGGAACCGCCCTCGGCGTGGGGCGGGGAGAGGAAGTCTACCCGCTGCCGGACGCTCCCGCCAGCAATCTTGTTCTCGCATGGCCGGAAAGGGGTATGTCCACGAAAGAAGCGTATGGATTGGTTGAAAAAGAGTTGACAGAGGCGGCATCCCCGCATAGAATTCAAAATATAGTCAGAGAGCTATTGAAAACCAGCCTATGGGAGGGCCAGCTGTTCAATCGCTTCGAGGAGGTGTTCATCGAATCTCAACCCGATGAATCGGAGGCGATCATCGTTAGGGAGGCCCTGCAGCACGAAGGCGCGTCCCGGGTCCTTCTGGCAGGTTCCGGCGCGGCATGGGTCGGGTTTTTCCCGGACCGTCCGCCGGCACAGGAGGCATATCGCAAGCTCATGCTTATGGGGCACAACGCCGTCATCACGACCACGCTAACCAGCAAGGACTATTGGCGCGAAACCTTGCCAGGATAGCAAAAGGAGAATCTGCCATGACGATCACCGATGTCCGCATCTTCCCCGTGGATGACAAAAAGCTGAAGGCTTTTGTCTCCATCATCGTGGACAACTGCTTTCTCATCAGCGACATCAAGATCATCGAAGGCACCAAGGGACTCTTCCTGTCTATGCCCAGCAAAAAGCGGAAAGATGGGAGCTTCAAGGATATCGCCCATCCGCTCAACAGCGAGACCCGGAAGATGATGGAAGATGTGATTTTCGCCAAGTACCGGGAGGAGCAGCCGGCCTCTTTGACGATGCCGCAGGTTGAGGAGAAAAACGGCACGGTTTTTCCTTGCCGTTTTGTGCGTCAAGCTCGGCTTCGGACAGCGGAGCGCTTGTGGTATTGCACCGGCAGTCTGCGGCTGGTATCCTTAAACTTCGGACGGGTTATCCTGGTTTTCAGTTCATTCTTGATCAGTTTGGGGAGTAGCCAAGGGGTAAGGCACCGGTCTTTGGAACCGGGATTCGGAGGTTCGAATCCTCCCTCCCCAGCCAGCCTTTTCGGACGGGGGTTTGGCGGGCATGGACGATAACAGCGTTGTATTTTCCGGCCGGGGAAACCCGGAGCTGTCTCAGGCAATTGCCAGGTACCTTGATATTCACCTCGGTCAGATCAACCTGACCAACTTCTCCGACGGAGAAAACTACTGCCAGGTGCTGGAAAATGTCCGCGGCAGGGACGTCTTTGTCATCCAGCCCACCTGCCACCCCGTGAACGACAACCTGATGGAGCTTCTTCTGATCATCGACGCACTGCGCCGGTCGTCGGCCAGGCGGATCAACGCCGTGATTCCCTATTACGGATACGCCAGGCAGGACCGGAAGGACAAGCCCCGCGTCCCCATCACGTCGCGGCTTGTGGCGGATTTGCTCGAAACGGCGGGGGCGGGACGCATCCTTTGTGTGGATGTCCATGCCGCCCAGATCCAAGGCTTTTTCAACGTGCCGGTGGACCACTTGTTCGCTGCGCCCGTCATGATCAGCCACATCGCCTCGCTCGGCCTGCCTGATCTCACGGTTGTCTCGCCGGATGCCGGCGGCGTGGAGCGCGCCAGGGCATACGCCAAGCGCCTTCAGGCCCAGCTGGCGATCGTAGACAAACGGCGCGAAGTCGTAAACGTGGCCGAAGTCATGAACGTCATCGGCGAGGTGAAGGGACGCACCTGCATCATCGTGGACGATATTATCGACACGGCGGGAACGCTCTGCGAAACGGTGAAGGCGCTAAAGCTGAAAGGCGCCAAGGCGGTTTACGCCGCATGCACCCACCCTGTGCTGTCCGGCCCGGCGGTGAAGCGGCTCACCGAGTCCCCCATCACCGAAGTCTTCGTGACCGACACCATCCCGGTCAAGGAAAAATGCGGCATCTGCCCAAAGCTCAAGGTTCTCTCGCTGGCGCCGCTGCTCGGTGAGGCGATTCTTCGTATTCACGAGGAAACGTCGGTGTCGTCGCTCTTTGTCTGACCGGCGGTTCTCTTCTCTTTTTCAACACGGCGGCTGTTTCTCAAGAGTCCCGCGTACCCGGCGCGTCGAAGGGCCATGCCGCGCGTACGCCGGTCCCACTCGGTTTCCTGCAGGCGCGAGACTGTTTCGGGCTCGGGGGCGAACCAGCCCGGCCGCGGCCTGAAATCCGGATCGATGCTCATGGGCGCCTTTCGGTTGTAAGGACAGACTTCCTGGCAGCGGTCGCATCCAAAAAGATGGCCGCCGAGTTCCGGAGTATCCGCGGTGAACGGCCCCCGGTGTTCGATGGTCCACATGGACAGGCAGCGGCGGGCGTCCAGGATCCTGGGGCGGGCGAAAGCCCCCGTGGGGCAGCCCTCCAGGCATCGTGTGCAGCGTCCGCACCCGTCCGGAACGGGATCGCCGGGCGGCAATGCCATGTCCGTCAAGATTTCTCCGAGGAAGAGATAGGAGCCGAAGCGAGGGTTGATCAGCATCGTGTTCTTGCCGATGAACCCCAGGCCGGCCAGGCGGGCCAGCGCCCGTTCCAGAACGGGGGCGCTGTCCACGCAGACCCGTGCGTGTTTTCCATTTTCCCGAAGGTAACGCGCGACAGGCCGGAGCCTTGCCTTCAGTACTTTGTGATAGTCGCGCCCCCACGCATAACGGGAGATCCAGCCCGAACCGGATTCGACGGTCTCCGCCGACGTCTCGGAGCGCGTGTTGTAGGGCAGTGCAACACAAAAAGCCCCTCGCACCCAGGGCTCGAATTCCGTGGGCCGCTTCATCATGCGGGCGTTTCGCGCCAGGTAGGCCATGGAGGCGTGACAGCCGTTTTCGAGATAGGCGTCCAGCGCGGCGCAGTCCCCGGCCTCCGGTTGGACGGGCGCCGTTCCCGCCAGGAGAAATCCCGCCTTGCGAAGCCGGTTCAGGACGTCCTGGCGAAGCGTCTCTCCCGCGGGGATACGCCGGTTCATCCCGTTCTTTCCCTTTTGGCGGCGCGCGCCGCTTCAGGTGCAAAGTGCGTGCGGTACAGATGTGCGTAAAGCCCTCCGGCCGAGAGCAGTTCGTCGTGATTGCCCTGCTCCACGATGCGGCCCTTTTTCAGGACGAGAATGAGGTCTGCTTCCTGTATCGTGGACAGGCGGTGGGCGATGATGATGGCCGTCCTGTCTTTCAATAGATCTTGGAGCGCTTGCTGGATGAGCATTTCAGTCTGGCTGTCCACGCTGGCCGTCGCCTCGTCCAGAATCAGGATCTCGCCTTTGTGCGCCAGGGCCCGT
>JARRNO010000151.1:0-11145 GCA_037384885.1 Acidobacteriota bacterium | reverse complement strand
CTAGCAATCTCTCTCAGCTTACCCCGGAATTCCGGGCCCCAACCCTTGCACGAACTGCTCTAGACAGTATTCGTTGCGGGGACATACCGAGAACCCGCTCTCTCCTGCTTCCGCTCGAAGGGGCGCGGGAGTCGCTCATTATAACAAAAGGCCGCCCCGAAGGGCGGCCTCGATACTTGGAACGGACGCGCTCCATTACCAGGTGAAGCCCACTTTGGCGTAAAATCCGTCGAATGCCAGATCGGTGGCGCGAGGCAGGCTCTGATTGATGCCCGGAAGATAAAACAAGCCGAGGGTCTGGGGCTGTGCGGAATTTTTGAAGGCGTCTTTGATCGCCTCGTACCGCCAGCCGATCTTGCCATACCACCCGGCGGCGAATTTGAACTTACCCTCGAGAAAGATCTTGTAGGCGGGGGTGATCAGGTTCAGCGAGGAGGGTGAATTCACGGAAGCCATGAGGCTGCCGTCCGGGGCAAGCATGGTTTCCAGGCGGGTGGCATCCTGGGATGTCGTCAGCATGCTTATTTCAAATCCCGCCACAAAGTCGAGCCAATTGTTCGCCGTGAATGTGTTGACCAGTCCGAAATTCAAGCCCCATCCCTTCGTGCGGGTCTGCAGGGCAACGACATCCTGGTAGCCGGTCAACTGCATGGGCGTGAATCCTCCCCCGGCGGAATCCGCGTTGATCGCTGGAGCCGCGTTCATGTAGTTCAAGTCCAGATCGTAAGTCAGATCCATGTGCTTGATGCCCGTATAGGCCAGCATCTTCCATCGCTTTGCCGGGTGGAAAAAGCGCCCGATGTTCAGATCGAAGGTGGTGTCTACCAATCTGTTGCGCGCGGTGGCGATTTCCGCGAACGGACCTAAGTAATAGAGGGATTCATAGGTGGGAACAAGCAGCCCCAACGAGGAAGCCGCCGCAAAATTCAGTTCCTTGTCATACCGGAAGTAGCTCAGCCAGGTTTTCCAACTCCCGTCACGGTAGGACACCTTCAACATGGGGGACCACCGGCGATCGAAACCCGTATAGTAGGGCTTGACATCGTATTGTCCCATCGCGCCTGGATTGAAATCGAGGGCGTAAGCCGTCTGCATGTTGCGCGGCTGCGCGAACCAGGCTCCCACCTCGACGCCCCAGGTGCCCTGGGCCTGCCATGCCGTCGCCGGAATGATGAAGGCGAGCAGCGCCAATACAATCATCCATCTCTTCATCCTGTACCCCTCCCTGGATACACGTTATCCTGGTGATCCTCTTGGATTTTTGTGCTTTTCCCCGTTGGCAGAACTTGTCCTTAGTGCCATATTAAGTCTTCCACTTTGCGGCGTCAACGTGCCGCGTAAGTGCACACCGTGAGGGAGGCTTAAACCCCATTCCGGGGGTTTAAGAGCGCACAGGTGTTACCAGCTGAAACCAACCTTGACGTAAAAGCCGTCCACCGCCAGATCGGTTGTCCTGGGAGTGGACCCCAGGCCGGCGCCGGCATAGTAGTAAGGCACGTTTGTACTGGGCTGAGCGGAATTCTTGAAGGCGTCCTTGAGCATCTGGTACTGGTAGCCGAGCTTCCCGTACCAGGCGCTCCCGAAGTGGAATTTACCCTCCAGGAAGACCCGGTAACTGGGAGTGGTCAGATTCATGCTGGAGGCCGAGTCCACCATCATGTTCAGCGATCCGTCGGGGAAGAAGCCGCTCTCCACCCGCCGTGCGTCCTGGCTGGTGGAGACCATGCTCAGCTCCACTCCTCCAACGAAGTCGAGCCACGAATTTGCCGTGTAGATGTTGTTCAGTCCGAAGTTGAGGCCCCAGCCGTTCGTACGTGTCTGCATCGACACGACATCCATGTAAGCCGGGTCCGCCGCCGGCAGGAACCCGCCGGAAATAGACTCCATGCGGATCATCGCGGGTTCGTAGTAGCTGGTATCGAGGGAGTAAGTCAGGTCGATGTGCTTGATACCACTGTAAACCACCATTTTCCACGTCTTGGCGGGGTGGAAGATCCGGCCGATGTTCAGATTGAAGTTCGTGCACTGAAGGCGGTTGTTGGCGGTGGCGAGGTCGGCGATCGGCGCATAATACATCGTGCCGTATGTCGGAAAGACGCCGAAATCCGCCGCTGTTTCCGTGGCGGTCTCTTTCTGGTAGTGGAAGTAGTCAAGCCAGACCTTCCAACTTGCGGTGGAATAAGATACCTTGACCATCGGCGACCAGCGGCGTTCAAAGCCGATAAAGGCGGGCCGGGTGGAATAGCTGTTCATTCCGCTCTGGGTGATGTCCATCGCGTAGGCAGAATCCATGTTGCGCGGCTGCGCGTACCAGGCCCCCACTTCGATTCCCCACTTGCCCTGGGGATGTTGCGCAAGTGCCGGAACCATGAAGGCCAGCAGCGCGAATACGAGGATACACTTTTTCATAGGTTACCCCTCCCTGAATGAATTGATTTGTCACCCCCGATACGATACATGTTGAAATCGGCAGAACTTCGTTATCAGAAACATTGTAACCATGGGCATTCCGGAAGGTCAACCG
This sequence comes from Acidobacteriota bacterium, assembly GCA_037384885.1. Classification (GTDB taxonomy): domain Bacteria; phylum Acidobacteriota; class UBA4820; order UBA4820; family DSQY01; genus JARRNO01. Next base: position 8,621 of record JARRNO010000151.1, on the reverse strand, counting down.
CCGTGGCCGCCCCGCGTATCCGGGGCTGCGCGATCCACAGAGAGATGAAGCGAGCGCACCTTGGCGTGCAGGGCCTGGCGGCTCAATCCGAGGCGCCTGGCCGCCTGCGCAAAGTTGCCGCCGCATTCCGCCAAGGCTTCTCGCACCAGCCGGGCTTCAACCAGCCGGAGCCTCGCTTTCAGATTGCTTCCGGGCGAGGGCGGCGCCGGGCTGAAAACGGCTTCCGGCAAGTGTTCCACCGTGACCCGGCCCTTCGCGGCAGACTTCACAAGGGCGTGTCGCGCGGCGTTCTGCAGTTCGCGGACATTTCCAGGCCAGGCGTATTGGGCCAACCGGCCGTAAATTTCAGGAGCGAGCTCCGGGCGGGGCATGGCCTCGCCTTCGGCGGCCATTCCCAGAAAGCGGTCGAAGAGAACCGGTACATCGGAAAGCCGTTCCCGTAAAGGAGGAATTCGAATCGGAATCACATTCAGCCGGTGGTAAAGGTCGGCGCGGAATCGGCCCTGCCGGATCGCCGCTTCAAGGTCGCGGTTGGTGGCGGCGATGATTCTCACGTCGGAGCGCCGAGGCCTTGAAGCACCGAGAGGTGTGAAGCTGCCGTCCTGAAGAAAACGGAGAAGCTGGGCTTGGGTTTCTATCGGCAATTCTCCGATTTCATCCAGGAAGAGGGTGCTTCCTTCCGCAGCTGCTACGAGGCCTTCCCGATCGCGGTCGGCTCCAGTGAAGGCGCCCCTGCGGTGCCCGAACAGAAGGCTCGCCGCCAAGGTCGGACTCAAATTGGCGCAGTTCGCGGGAACCCAGTTTCGTTTGTGGCGTGGAGAGAGGTGGTGAAGCGCAGCCGCGCAGGCCTCCTTGCCGACCCCCGGTTCGCCTAGAAGGAGCACGGGAAAATTGAAGGGGGCCGCCTCTTGTATGGAACGGCGAACGTCTCTCATGGCCGGAGATTGCCCAAGGATTCTCGATTCCAGAAAGTCGTAGCGCGGCGCTTCGCGAACGACAGGCGTGGGCGGAGCACGGCGCCCCTCCAGTCCGGCCCAGAGGTAAACCAGGGTCTCTTCGTCCTTCGACGGCTCCGGTCCTCCCTGCCTCCAAAGCCCGCACCAGGCGCCGCGCCGTGAAAGCCCTCCAATGATCCAGCCTGCGGAGGTCTTCCGGCTTCCGCTCATTCCCGATGCCGAAAGAAGCCGGCGCCGGACGCTTTCGTCCGCCTCTCCCCACCACTCCGGAATCCCACCGGGCGCCGTCCACATTCCGGCCGAACATCCCAGCCGGTTCAGGAATTCCAGCCGGGCCCGTCCGGCGTCTCTTGTGCCGGCGCACCTGAGCAGCGCCAGGTCGCTGGAGAGCGAAGGCGCCCCTTCAGTTCTTTCCCGCCCGTTCGAAGAGGGTTGAACGTGCGCGGCAAGTTCCCGCTCGGGCCGCCGCAAGCGGTTGGCCTTCAAGAAGAGCAGAATCCAGCGGCGCTCTTCCTCGGCCAACGCCGGCAGGGCGTTAAGGCAGGCCAGCCGCCAGAGCGCACGGCAGGCGAGCGAGGGGTTTCGAATCTGGTGCGCGATTTCCCAGGCGGAAAGGAGCCGGGCCTCTTCATGTTCTCCCTCCGCTGCACTCAAGGCGAGGAGCCAGGCTGCCTTCGCTTCATGCGAAGCCTTCTCATAGGTCTGCTCGGCGTGGGCGAGTTCACCGCCGGAAACGTTTCCGATCCCCCGGGCGGCGCAGCTGAGCTTGAGCGCCGCGGCCTCCAGGGCGTCATCGGGCTCCGTGCTTTCTTCCGCCAAGGAGGAGACGAGGCGAAGGTGGCGCTGCAGGCGGTTCCTTTGGTGTGTTTCCAGCAAAAGGCGTCCCTTCAGTATGGCCAGCGGCAGGCGGATCGAAGACCCCGTGTCGCGGGCAAGAACCCTTTGCGCCTTTTCGCAGGAAGTCATGGCGTCAGGGAGTTCTCCCAGGTGCCATTGCACGAGCCCAAGCCAGAAGAGGTCGATGGCCTGGTGTATGGGGCCACCCTTTTCCCTGGCCAGGATGTCATTCAGCTCGCGGACGGCGGAGCGCAGCCCTCCCGAGGCAATGGAGCAGAGGATCCGGTTGAAGCGGGCGGTTTCGGCGGCTTCCTGCAAGCCAAGGGCGCGTGCGCCGTCCTCGGCGCGGCGCAGCGCGGGCAAAGCGTCTTCGAAGCGGCACATCAGCCTGAGCACGTTTCCCGCTTCTCCCTCAGATGCGGCTTCCAGCCGGCAGTCTCCACCTTTACGCGCCGCGGAACCGGCTGCCCGGAAATGGGAGAGAGCGCTCTCGAAATCCCCCCTGCTGCGCTGGACCCATCCACGCCGGTGGTGAAGCAAAAACAGGGTCAGAGGCTCGGGTTTAGAAGGCAGATGCTCCTCGGCCTCGCGGAGCCTTTCTTCCGCGGAGGCGATTTGTCCCTGGTACAAATCGAGAGTGGCCAGATGGCAATGGCCCTGGGCTTGTTCGTCGGCGCGGGTGCTTGACGCCAGGCCCTCTTCCAGGGTTTTTCTCCCCTGGGCTGTTTCGCCCAAAATCCACGCGGACTGACCGGCCAGGAACAAGTGGGCCGTCCGGTCCCTCCCCGCCAATGAAGACAACCGGTCCGATTCAGGCTGCTCGAGGATTGTTTCGTAAGCCTGCAGCCTCTCCAGCGCCCGTTCCCGCTGCACGGCGAGGTGTTCCGCTGCCACGGGAGGATCGGTCAGGTCCCGCCATGCGTCGAGCGCCAGCGAAGCCTGACCGGCGCGAAGCAACGCCATGCCTTTCAGAAAGGCGGCGCCTTCCGGCTGGTTCGAGGCGGCAAGGTATGAAGACGCTGACCACGCCCGGCAGGGGCTGTGGGTTTCCCACACCCAGGGGTTGAACCATTTTTGTCGCGCCGGCGACTTGGGAGCGGAGGGCAATGCGGGGGGGATGAGCGGTCTCCCGCAGCGCGGCTCGCCCGGCGGAAGAGAAGAAACGGCGGCCACTAGTTTTTCCAATCGGTCCCTGTAGAGTTCACCGGCGTGCCGCATATACCATTTTTCGGCCGTTTCAGGGAGCCACAGCCACCGGAGTCGAGACAGGGTTCCCCCGGCCGCATCGCCGTCTCTTTCGAGGACAAGTGCGGTCCTTCCCGCGCGCAGGGCTGCGTCCGCCAGCACTTCTCTCGAGGCCTGATCCAGACGATGGCCCGGCCATACAGCCACCCCCCGCCCGGCTTGGCGCAGAAGCCCGGCGACCGATTCCGTCAGGGCTCCGGCGCCGCCTTCCAGCTTCTCCGCCAGCCAACGCCTGGCGTCTTCCCTTCCACGCCCGAGGAGTTCCTCCGCCACCGGTTCCAGGCAGGAGTAAGGGTAGGGCATGGCCAGGGTTAAATCGACGCAGCCCAGGCCGGCGGCTAGGGCTGAATCCAGAATCGCTTGAACGATTGGAGAAGCAGCGGCTTGCACGCTCTGCAGCCCCGGCTTTTTGAAAAGGCCGCTCCGCGGCCGCCAGAAAAAGCTGAATCCCCACTCGGGGGGAAGGTGGTTGGGGATTTCAAGTTCATCCATCAGCAATGCGATGGAAACAGCCAGCTCGGAAGCGGGCACGCGGGCCCACGAACCCTCGCTTCTCAAGGAACGAAACCACGCATTGAGCTGCGGAAAGTGGGGATGTCTCCGGGGAACGGTTCCCAGGGCCTTTCCGTCTTTCAACAGCCGCCCTCCAAGGAGCCGGAAAAATCCCTCGATATGATCGGGGACCGCCGCGCCGGGAGACGGCGCGCTTCGGAAAAACGGGAGCCGGACGAGGCCGTCTTTGGCCGACCTCCATTCATGAAACCGTGGGACCGCCGGCCAGTTCTCGCGTTCCAACGCGGACAGCCCGCTGAAAATCCCTAGGGCGGCGTGGAGGATCTCACTTTCCGTGTGAAGGTTGGAAAGAGCGCGGTTTGTATCCCCCGAGTCGAGTTGTCCCGGCCGGCGCCAAGCGGGGTGGCGAAAGGAATGCCGCAACTCGCTCAGCGGCGGAATCGGTATATGATAGGGGACGGAGGCTATGGTGGCAGGACCGTCGAAAGACAAACTTCTCAACGAGATCATTGCGCTCAAATCGGCGCTGTACGACAGTGCGACAACCCTTCCTTCGTATTCGTCGTGCTTCGAGAATCTGAAGCAGATGACGCAGAATCATTTTCTGGGCGTCGTCTATCTTCAGATCGCAGATCTCGAACGCATTGAGGCGGTGGTGGGCTTTCAACGATACGAAGACATGCTGCGGGCCGCCGTCTCGAGTATGATTCAATACAACGAAAAACAATGCGGCGGCCAGCTGATGCTGACCCAGCGGGGCGTCTTCAACGACGAGTATTGTCTCTTCGTGCCCTACGAGTTGCTGGCCCGGGATCCCCTGGAAAGCCTCGAGACGATTGCAGGTGACATCCTGAAGGCTCTCAGAACCACCATGAACGGGTTCGTGAAGCAGGGGCTTTCATTGCACGCCGGGCATTCACTCCTCCACTACAACCCGTTTGTCCGCTTTGAACGGTCGGTGCATCACGGTATTGCGGATGCTGCGGGCCTTGCGGGGAAGCAGGAGGAGACGGACCGGGTCCTTCACGAAATGGAGCTCCGGCGCATCCTGGCGCAGGGCCGCCTGAAGACGCTGTTTCATCCCATCGTCCAGTTTGACACGCTCGAATGCGTCGCCTACGAAGCCCTTATCCGGGGACCGGAGGGGACGCCCTACCAGGCGCCGGACCGGCTCTTCTCCTTTGCGACTCAGTGCGGGCTTGGGTGGGACCTGGACCGGTTGTGCAAGAAGACGGCCATCCGGTCCGCCGCCGGGAAACCCAAGGGGACCCACCTCTTCATCAATACGCTTCCCAGTACGCTGGATGATCCGGTTTTCCTGGAAGACGGCGCCGAAAAGATGCTGGCGGAGTTTGGGATGAAACCCGAGGAGGTGGTGTGGGAACTGACGGAGCGGCACGCCATCCAGGATTTCGAAGACTTTGCCTTCCTGATGAAGCGCTACACGGACAAGGGATACAAGATCGCCATCGACGACGTGGGCACGGGATATTCCTCCATTCAGACGATCACGCACGTGCGTCCCGTCTATCTGAAGGTTGATATCACTCTGGTCTCCCGGGTTCACGAGAACCTTCTCAAGCAGGAACTGGTGTCCTCCCTGCTCTCTCTGGCGAACAACATCCATGCGGTTCTGATCGCGGAAGGCGTGGAAACCCGTGAAGACATGGAAACCATGAAGAGGCTCGGCGTCCAGTTCGGGCAGGGGTTTCTGTTCGGCTTCCCTGCCGCCGAGTTTCCGCAAAGAATCAAACTTCCCTAGCATGGCGGCTCCACGCCGCCCTCCGGCAGGGAGTCGAACAGCGCGGGCGCAGGCGTTATTCGCCCATCACTCCCACTTCTTTCCCCCGACCCTGGATGCCAAGCGCCTTGGAGGCGGGCTTTGACGAACTGGCGATTTCAAGCAGTCCCGAGGAATTGATCAGGGCGAAGAGAGGTTCCTGCTGGGCGTAGCCGCCCGTCACCAGGGGCAGTTCCTGGCCCGCCAGCAGCACTTTGAACTTCTTCTTGCCGGCCTCTGCGGCAAACCGGTCCAGCGTGGTTTTCCGGATGTTGGTGATCAGGTTCCCGAACCGGTCCACCTCGCAGATTTCTCCCTTGACGAGGCTTTCACCCACCACCCTGTCCTCCGGGACGGGAATCCTGACGTAATCGTCGATGACCTCTCCAAACTTGGAGGAGTCGATTCCCTTGGCCAGCCAACCGGCCACCGGGGCGAAAATGTCCCGTCCGTGAAAGGTCTGGCTGACAGGGCGCCGGAAGTAATGCTCCGCGCTGATATCCACGACCTTCTGCACGCGTTCGTGAGCATAAATGAAGGAAAACACGCCGTTGTCCGGTCCGACGAAATAGTGGTCTTCACCGGCCACCAGGATCGGTCGGCGCTTGCTCCCGACGCCGGGATCCACCACGCAGACGTGGACCGTGCGGGGCGGATAGTCTCTGTAGGAGCGGAAAAGAGCGAAGGCCGCCGCGAAAATATCGTGGCTTGGGATATCGTGGGTGACATCGACAATCTTGAGGGCGGGATCGATGGACCAGAGAACGCACTTCATACTGCCCACCCACGGGTCGCGCCAGCCAAAATCGGTATAGAGCGTCACGAACTGCGGTGCATCGGGCATGAGTTTTCCTTCCTAGCGCTTGGTCTTGGCGTACCGCCGCCACAGGAAAAGCAAGTACCCCCCGATGATGATGCCGATGGCGGTATAACCCATGGCGAGATAGTGGCCGGTATGAGGTGTCTTAAAGCCGGCGGGGAGTCCCTTGGACGCGCGTCAGGAGCAGGGCGGCGGCGAGGAGAAGCACGCCCAGGAAGCTTACCAGGAAGGTGAGACTCATGTCGGATTCGAGCGCCACGTGCTTCGGATGAACCACGTTTCCCCACCACTTGATGGCGAAATGGACGATGGGGACGTCGAAAAAGGCGATGATCGCCAGGACCGCGGAGATCCGGGCGGTCCGGGCGTCTTTCCCGCTGAATAGGCGCAGAAGAAAATAGGCCGCATACATCAGCCAGAGGATCAGCGCCGAAGTCAGCCTGGGCTCCCAGACCCACCATTTGCCCCAGGCGGCGCGCCCCCAGATCGGACCGGTAACCAGCACGATGGTGATGAAGACGAGCCCCACTTCCGCCGAAGCGTAGGCGATCACGTCCCAGAAGGGATCCATCTTCCAGAGGTATCCGATGCTGCAGACGAAACAGATGCCCAGCAGAATATAGCCGCAAATCGCCGACGGCACATGATAGTAAAAAATTTTCTGCACCAGCCCCATGGTGACTTCCGTGCGCACATAGCCGAAAATCATCCACAACGCCGCGGCATTTCCCAGCGCCGCCAGGACCCAGGACACGACAATCCACTTGCGAAATTCCACGTCTACTCCTCGACCGCGTATTCAAAGAGAAAGAGCGATGCGGTAATGAAAATAATATCAAACAGGCCAACGAGCCGCAACCACTGGCTTTGCCAGACGTTGCTTCCCGCCAGCGCCGCCTGAGTCAGTGTCCCGGCGGCGATGACCAGCGGAATCAGGATGGGAAAAAGCAGGATCGGATAGAGAATCTCTCCCCCTCTCACCTGGGTGATGAGGGCGGAAAGCAATGTTCCCACGCCGGCGTAGCCCACGCTCACGAGAAACCAGACGCCGCAGAGCGGCCACAGCCCCTTTCCCGCCCTGAAATCCAGGAGGATGAAGGCCACGAACAGCAGAAGGCCTTCGAGGAACAGCAGGAAAAGGAGGTTGACGAGGTATTTGCCGAGGTAGACCGCACCGCGGTCCGCCGGGGCCAGAAGCAGGGCGTGCAGCGTGCCGGTCTCGGTTTCCTTGCGGAAGCAGGCCCCCATGAAAAGGCTGCCGGCGAAGAGAATGATGAGCCACAGGAACCCGGCGCCGGCCGTCGTCAGGTCGATCTGAGTCGGATCGAGCGAGAAATAGAAAAGCACCAGCGACAGAACGGCGAAAAAGACGGAGACGGCGATATTCTCCTTCCTTCTCAGCTCTTCCCGGAAATCCTTCCGGAACACCAGGAAAGCGATCCTGAAGAATCCTCTCATCGCTCCTTCGCTCCCGTGACCTCGAAGTACTTCTGCTTGACGGCGTCTACGTTCAGCCCCTTGCTCACGCCTTCCCAGGCGACCACGCCCTTGTGCAGGATCGCAACGCGGTCGGCGATTTCAAGGCAGTCGTCCAGCTCGTGCGTAATCAGAAGAACGCCGCGCTCCTTATCCTTGAGGGTGGACAACAGGGACGTGAAACGCCGGCTTCCCTCGGGGTCCAGGCCGGCGTACGGCTCGTCAAGGATGATCAGCTTGGGATCCGTGAGAAGAACCCGCGCCATGGAGAGGCGCTGCTGCATTCCCCGGGAAAAAGCGCCCACTTGCTTACGACTGGCGTCCGACAGCCCCACCTGCTCCAGGAGGGCGGGTATACGCCGGGCGAGGCCGTCCATGCCGTACAGGTCCCCGAAGAACTTCAGGTTTTCCTCGGCGGTCAGGTAGTTGTAGAGGAAGGATTGGTGGGACAGATAGCCGACTTCCCTTCGGAACTGGACCCGTCGCTTGTCCTTGAGGGGCTTGCCCCGGAAGAGAAGCTCGCCCTTGCCGGGGCGCGACAGCAGGGTGACGATGCGGGTCAGCGTGGTCTTGCCCGCGCCGTTCGGTCCCAGGAGGAGAACCAGTTCTCCGGCGCCCACGTCGAGATCGACGCCCTTCAAGACCGAAGTGTAGCCGAACCGCTTTTCGAGCCCGCGCACGGCGAGCAGGGGGGATTCGCTCATAGAGGGCCATTTTAGGCGCAGGGGGCGGCGCGGTCAATCATCGAGCCCGCATCCTTCGCATGTGGTTGATTTTCCCCCCGTTTTTCCCTATGATAACCAGCGGCGCGGAGAGATGTCCGAGTGGCCGAAGGAGCACGCTTGGAAAGCGTGTGTGGGGGAAACCTCACCGGGGGTTCGAATCCCCCTCTCTCCGCCAAATCGTCTGAGAGGAAGGGGTTCCCCCTCCCTCTCAGCGGCAGGTCGGCAAAGCCGCCCCTCGCGGGGCGCACTGCGCAGGAATTCCTATCGGG
>JARRNO010000150.1:0-5405 GCA_037384885.1 Acidobacteriota bacterium | reverse complement strand
AGCGAGCCTTGTGCGCCGCCTACCTTTCGCAAAGCGCGCTCTCCGTGGTCCGCACCGATCCGGAACAGGCCCGCTACTTCAACGAGCAGGCCGCAAGGGCCAGTGCGGGCGAACCCATTTCCGTGGCCTGCCATTTTCCCAAACTTCCCGATTCTCAAGCTTTATCCGGGCCCAATCCGAAGATGAGCAAAGTGATACAAATGCTTGGCCTCGCCCGGACACGGGCCCAGGACTTGGAGGGGATCGAAATCAAGCTTCAGAAAGTCGCTCACGAAAAGAGCAACGCCGCGAGCAAGCGGCAGGAGGCGGAGCAGAAGCTGGCTCAGGCGCAGACGGAAAAGGCCCAGGCCAAACCAGGCGATGCAGCCTTGATGGCGGAGATTCAGCAAAAGATCAATGAGGCGCAGTGCCAGCTGGACGACGCCACCCGCAAGCTGGACGCCCTCAACCAGCAGGCGGAGGGTTTGCTCCAGCAGAAAGAGAATATCCGCCAGGAACTCCAGGGCGCTCAAGAGCAACTGCAGCAAGGCCAGGGTGGTTCCGCACCCTGACCCCGCCGCTCATTCAGCCCGGATGTCTCACCGATGCAGCCGATCAATGGCGAGGGATGCGGGCCAGGGGGATCCGATGAAACGGACAATCCTAATTCTCCTCGTTTCGCTGGCCGTCCTGATGACCGCACTGCCCGCCTCGGCGGGCGCCTTCGGCAAGGCCAAGGCCGGGCAGCAGTGGCAGCTGGGCCTCACCGAGTTCAAGTCCGGCAATCCCGCCGGCGCCATCACCTACTGGACCGACAGCAGCGTGGTCAAGTATTACGCCGATGATCCGGGATACTTCTTCCTCCTGGGGAGTGCATACGCGCACGTGGGAAACGGCGACAAAGCGCTGGAATGCGCTCAGAAGGGGCTCGCCCTTCATCCCAAGGACAACAACCTCGTCGGAAACCTTCAGTGGGTCCGCGGCCGGGCATACATCATACTGAAACAATACGACGCGGCGATCGCCGCCGCCCAGTCGGCCATCGCGGCCCAGCCTCAAGATTTCAACAACTACCTGCTCCTGGCCCAGGCGGACTTTTCTGAAAAGAGATACGACCAGGTCATCACCGCCGCAAAGCGGTCCGTCGAGCTCAAACCGTCGCCCAACGGTTACCTGTTGGCCGCAGCCTCCTTCTGGAAAAAGAATGACCCGGATACCGCGCTGCGGGTCGCCCGGAAAGGACTGGCCCTGGCGCCTCAAAATCCCGACCTGCTGATGCTCGTGGGCCGCCTCAATACGGAGAAGCTCGATTTCGACGCTTCCCTGGAGGCCTATTCAAAGGCGGAAGCCGTCCATGCCAAAGATTCGGCCGTATCCGTTCAATACGCCCTTTACTTCGGAGGCAAATACGACGAAGCCCTCTCCCGCTGCCTGAAAACCGTTCAGGACGCCGAAGACGGCAGGGTAGGGGTTACGCTGATGACAATCCCCCAGGGCCCCCCCGCCGTAGCGACCGTTGTGCCCAACAGCCCCGCGAGCGAGGCCGGCCTGCTTCCCGGCGATTGGATTTGCGAGGTTGACGGTCAGAAGACTTACAAAGGGGCCTTTCACATCACGCCTCTGATGACCGCCGAAGAAGTCGTTTCCAAACTGAAGGGGCCTCCGGGAAGCTCCGTGACGCTAAAAATCTTGCGCCCGGGAAAGATTCTCCGCTTCGACAAGACCCTCGTCCGAAAGACCATGGTATTTAGTGATGAGGCCAACGAGTTTGCACTCGAATCTCTCTGCTATATCGAGAAGAAGGATGCAGAGCATGCGCTCGCCGCTGCGCAGGAAGCCGTCAAGCTCAAACCCAGCGAATTCTGGCCCGAACTGGCCCTCGGCTTCGCCCTCCTTCAAGAAGAACGCTACGATGACGCCCTCAAGGCCTTTGACACGAAAACCACCTCACCAACCGCGAGCCTGCTCTATACGTTGGCGCACCTTCAAACCGGACGGGCGCTCTGCTACGCGGGGAAGGGCAACTTGCAGAAGGCGGCCGACATCTATATCGCCGCGGCGGGCCATACCGATCGCCGGTACGTCCCCGGCTGGGAGCAGCGGTCCTCCCTGCTGAACCTCCTGGCGCCTCTGGCCAAGAGCCACGCCGACAAGGCGAAGCAACTGGAAGGAGAAGGCAGGTACGCGGAGTCCCTCCCGGAATATACACAGGCTCTCCAACTCGCGGGAACGGAGGCGGAAGCCGCAGACCTGCGGGGTGCTCTCTTTTCGGCCGCCTCCAAGATGCCCACGCCGCCCGAACTCCCTGAAAGCGCCCGCGTTCGCGTCGTCAGGGGTGAAGCCCTGATGAAGGACGGTGACCTGAAGTCCGCCGTGCCAGAATTCAACGACGCCATTCAGCAGGCCCCCTACATCCCAAAGCTTTACTACAACGCCGCCATCCTGAACGGCAAGCTCAAGCGCTATTCAGAGGCGATCCGGCTTATGAAGATTTATATCCAGGGCGCCCCCGACGCCCCTGACGTCAGGGCGGCCAAGGACCAGATCATCCGGTGGGACCTGGAAAAGGAGCGTCTCAAGGCCAACGCGCCGCAGTTCTGAGAGGCCCCGTTAGGTGCTCTCAATGCTGGCTCCTGCCTGCCGTCTCAACCCGCTGGACGCTCGAATCCCTGCGAACGACTGGACAGCGGCCCCGGCCGCGAATAAACTCGTTTTTGGTCCAGGGCCCTTTGGGAGCGCAGGCATGAGAGGCATGCGAAGGAAAGACCGGCAGATTGAACCCGCTGAGACAGAGGCACCTCTTGAAAGCGGCGAGTACGGCGTGCTTTCCACGGTGGACGGAGACGGCCAGCCATACGGCGTCCCGGTAAATTATGTCTACAGGGACGGCGCCGTTTACTTGCACTGCGCCCTGGCCGGTCATAAGCTGGACAATATCAAGAGCAATCCCAGGGTCTCTTTCTGCGTGGTGGGCAAGACACGAGTGCTGCCTGCCGAGTTCGCTACGGAGTACGAGAGCGCCGTGATCTTCGGCATCGCCTCGGAGCCATCCGGCGAGGAACGCCGGCAGGCTCTCGAGGGGCTGCTTGAAAAGTATTCGCCGGACTTTATGAACGAAGGCCGCGATTATATTCAAAGAAAAGACAAAGTCACCAAAGTCGTCAAGATAAATATCCGCCACGTGTCCGGCAAAGCCCGGCGGTAACCCTCCCCGGCCCCATTGCCAGAAAAGGCATCAGTTGCGGGCTGACCGATGAAGCCGCTATACTTCCCCCGGGACTTCCCGCATCGTAGCGTCTGCCATGACGCCTGACTACAAGGGAACCGAACATCCCCACCGGAATGGGACGGGTCATGAAAAAAGCGCTCCTTTTCTTTTTTGCAGCGGTCTGCCTGGGCGGCGGGTGGGTTCGCCCTCAGGCCAAAGCCTCCCCGGCCGGGACGGAGGTTGTTCCCGAGCGGTTCATCCAGGGGAACAAGCTCGTTCTGCCCGCTCTCTATTGCTCCGTCGCCTCGCCCTGGAAAAACGCGCGCTGGCTTCGCCGCGTCCCTGACAACGGGAAGGTGCACGCTTATTACTGCGTCGAGGACACGGAGCACAAAGTTCTCATCCTGGTTGTCAACACACATTCTTTCCGAAATTTCGATGACCGAGCCATGTCCCTTTTCGTCAAGGGGATCACCGCTCCATTTCAAAGAAACGGCTGGAAGTCCCAAGGCGCCAGGTTCCAGGAAAGCCCGTTGCCGGTCGCCGGCGCCTCGTACAACTTCACCTGCAAGATGACCCGGGAGGGCGCCTCTCCCCTGGTTCTGCAAGGGACCGTCGTTTCCGGGCATTTCCTCTATGCCATTCAGGGTTTTGCACCGGGCCTGAAGCGAGACGCGGACCTGAAGTCCTTCATTCACTCCTTCCGCCTCACGAAAGACGCTCCGCCTCCACGGACAGACTTCCGCCTGTCCGTCCGGACTGCCATGAGAGTGAACATTTTCCTGGCGTTTTTCATGATGCTCCTTTACGCCGCCCTCCTTTTCGGTTTTCCCGCCCTTTCAACCGCCGGTGGTTTCGGCCGGCGGGAGCACCCCAGGATGCACCGGTGGGTCCTTGTGGGTGGAAGCCTCGCGCTGCTCGCCGTCCATCTTGCCGCCCAAGCCGGTCTCGTCCGGCAGATCGGCCCCGAGTTGACTCCCGAGATCCTCGGCCAGCTTCTCGGATCGGCCGTCATGGCCTTCGCCGTTCCGCTGGCCCTTTTTCTCTGGATCGAAGGCCGGCGAAAAGAAGAGGCGGACATGCTGCGCTGAGGGCATGCCGCTGCCTGCAGGGAAAGGGAAGCGGGCAGAGGTAAGAGGTCCGTGGAAACAATTCTTCGACCGCGAGTTCTGGGGTTGCCTTTGGCTACCCGCTGGACGCTGGACAAAGGCAGCCGGCGGCTGATGACTCGCAGGCAGGCACCCATCGCAGGACCGCCGGCTCCCCTCGGCGGCCGTTGCCTCCCCGGCTTCACTCCGTGGTTATGTTTTTGACTTCAAGTACGGTCCGGGCTATATTTTAGGCAGACAAGGGGGGATAAGCCATGAAAGGACTCTGGCGCGCAGGAGTGTGCGCATGGGTGTGTTGCCTTGCCGTTTTCATCTCTTTAGATTTTTGTGCTCAAACCAGCCCCAATTACAGCAACGAAGAACACGTTCTCAACTGCGGCGCCACTCCGGCGCCCACGCTGTCTTCCTCCAACTACCAGGTCACGCTCAGCAGCATCGGAGACGGTCTTTCCACCGCTACGATGAGCTCCTCGTCCTACGAAATCAGCGGCGGCTTCGATGCGGTCTTTCCGCCGCCGGGTGAGGTCGAAAACGTCCATTTCACCAGCAAAACGGACATGGCGTGGAACCCGGAACCGTCGGTGGGAACCTACAACGTCTATAAGGCGTCGCTCGCAGATTTGCAGGGCGGCAGCAGCGGGACCTGTTTCGCCTCGGGCCTGGCTTCGCCGACGGCCAGCGACACCGCCACGCCTTCAGCAGGGCAGTGTTTCTACTACCTGGTCACGGCCGAAAACAGGCTGAATGAAGAAGGGACGCTCGGGAGCCAGTCCGGCGGTACGCCGAGACCCGCCGCGTCTTCGTGCCCGTAGCCCGAGCCACCACCGTCTCCACCGGGTCACAAGCCATCAGGAAATCTTCAGTCCGTTCCCGAAGCGCCCCAAGTGGAGCTGCACGGCTCGGGCGAGGAAATCGAACCACCCTATTGGGAGGGGAAAATGAAACGCAGAGGATCAGTTCGTTTTTCGACAGTCTTGATACTCGCCGCCGCGGCGGCGGCATTATCTCTTGCAGCCGGCGCACAGACCGCGCCGCCGGGAAGAATCAATTACCAGGGAGTCTTGAGAGACGCGTCGGGCGCTCCCATTAATGCAAATGTCTCCATGACC
>JARRNO010000149.1:0-8411 GCA_037384885.1 Acidobacteriota bacterium | reverse complement strand
GTATCCAACATCCCCCCAGCACGGCACCCCGTTTGGACGTCGGCAGCCGGATTTCGCAGGAAACCCGCGAATCCCGTCAAGCGGGAGTGCCTTCGCGGGGATCTACCGGGGGCGCGCCGCCTTGCAGTCATGGCCCGGGAAGGACGGACCGAAACCTCATCACCCAGTTACTCAGTCACCTAGTCGCAGCCGGTGTTGCGACGGCCATCGTAACTTCCCATCCGTGTCCGGTTTTTGACCCCGCTTTCGACTCTCCTCCCCCTGTGAATCATGGCCGCTTCGAGGCTGTCGACACAGGCAGCGCGGCGCCGTCTGCGTCGGGGGGCGGGGGAATGTGAAGGAGGCGGCAGATCGTGGGCGCAACGTCTACCATGGAGGCGCGCTTCAGCCGCTTTCCCCTCGCGATGTTTGGCCCCACGGCGTAGAAAATGCCTCCCATGTCTTTCAGCCGGGGATCGTAGCCGTGCATGCCCTTGACGACAGGGCTTCCCGGCTTGGTGTAATACGAAGCAAAGGTGGCGCCGGGGCGGGCGAGAAGAACGAAATCGCCGACGCGTCCGCTTCCCGTATAGTGAAAGCGCTCGGGCAGCGCACCGCGGGGCCACGCCATGACGGCGGCGGGAAGTCGGGCAAGCTCCTCGCCTACGGCGGTCCGCTGCTTTTGGCCCTTCACGTAAATGTTGCAGATGGGGCCGGACGTCGCGATGAAAGGAAAGTAGTGCCTCTTGGCAACCCAGTCGCGCACCCGGAGCCGCTCGGCCACCGGCGACATCCCGTGGTCGCTCACGACAATCAGCACCACTCTTTGGTGGGACGGGCGAGACCGAATCGCTTTTAGCAGCCGGGTCAGCAGGCGGTTTTCACGCCGCATGGCGGCGTGCACGGACGGTCCGTCCGGTCCTTCCTCGTGCCCCGGATGATCGGCGCCGTGGGTCCAGGCCATGATCAGACCCGGACGCTGCGCCGCCGGTTTGCGAAGCAGTTCCTCGATCCAGCGGAGGGTGTCAAAGTCTCCCTTGTCGTCCCTGTAGGACCGATAAATCTCCGGACGGACGCTGTGCCACGGGCCGGAGGAGACGGGCCAGGCGCAGACGGCTGTCTCGATGCCCGACCTTTCCGCGAGCACCCACAGCGGCGGTTCCAGGAGCCAGGAGGCCGATTTGCTCCTTGAAAAGTAGCGTCCCGTGGCCGGATCGCGAAACGCGTTGGCGATGATCCCGTTTTTTCCCGGGAAGCACCCGGTGGCCAGCGCAGCGTGGTCCGGGAAAGTCAGCGAGGGAAATTCGGGGGTGAGCCGATCCGCGTGAACGCCTGTCCGGGCCATGTCTGCGAAGGCGGAAAGGTGGTCCCGCAGCGGGTAGTCCCAACGGACACCGTCCATGGAAAGGAGTATGACGGTGGTTTGAGGGCCGGGTTTTTTCCCCTCGCCCGCTGCGAAGGATGCGGAAACCAGGAGGAGCAGCGCCGCCAGGCCGAATATCAGACGGCGCTTGGTGCTATGAATCATTCAAAACTCCAGAGGCGACGGCAAGCGCGAATTCGAGTTCCTCCCGTGGGCCTTTCACTCGGCCGTCGATCCGAGCGGCCCGGGTTTGGTCCAGCGCTTCGGCGTAAGCGTTGGAGGGCGGGATTCCCTCCCGTTTCAGGTCGTTGCCCGTGATTTCAATTCTAACAAAGCGGTGATGGGTCAGGTAATCCCGGATCATTCCCTGCTGAGCGGCGCCTTCCGTTCGCGCCGCCAGGTACAGGATCCATTCCAGGGGTTTATCTTTCAGGGTCAGATAAACCCTGCCGGGCGTGCGGTCTGGTGATCCCAAAGCCTGGCGGGCGTGCCAGGTCATGGACCGGTACTGCTGGAGAAGCTGCCGGGTGGCGCGGGAAAAGGGATACCGCCGGATGAAAGCATTCAGGTCCTGGTTGGAAAGACGCTCAGTGAGCGCCATCAGGAAAAGGGTTGGGCGGTCCAGGGATTCGGAGGGGAAGTGCAGGTCGAAGAAGTCCAGAACCTTTTGGACCCTGTACATCTTTTCAAGGCCGCGCGAGGTCAAGTGAAAGGATGGCCAGAAGACCTGGAGCAGGTCAAATTTCTGAAGCGTCCGCAGCCCCTCGGCAGGGAATTCTCCGTCCAGAATCTGCCGGACTTCGGCCAACACGCGTTTGTGGGACAGGTTCCGGAAGACACCGTGCCGGAGCGCGGAGGCGATGAGGGCCCGGGTTTCGGAAGGAATGGTGAAAGAAAGCCGGACGGCGAAACGGGCCGCCCTGAAGGCACGGGTGGGATCTTCTACGAAAGAGAGGCCGTGCATGACCCGGATCTGTCCAGTTTTTAGATCGCGTACCCCGCCGAAAAGATCAAGGATCTTCCCGAATTTGCCGGGCTCGAGGTGCAGCGCCAGGGTGTTGAAAGTGAAGTCCCGGCGGTACAGGTCCTGGGAAAGCGCTGCGCTCACGACGGTGGGCAGGGCCGCGGGAGTCTCGTAGTACTCGGCGCGTGCCGTGGCGAAATCCCATCGAACCTGGTCATCCTTGTCCATCCAGACGGCCGTCCCGAACTCGCGGTGGCAGCGGACGCGCCCGCCCTGTTCCCTGCTCCACGCTTCCGCCAGCGCGATGGCGTCCCCCTCCACCACGAAGTCCATGTCCTTGATGGGCCTTCGCAGCAGCAGGTCCCGCACCGCGCCGCCAACAAGAAGGCATTGGGCTTTCGTTTTCGCTGAAAGCGCACCCAACCGCCTCAGCTGCGCGAGCGTGGCCTGAGAAAAGGACGCGTCGAGAAGCCGGGAAATCTCTTCGCGGGAGGGAATGCCGCCTCCCCGGTGTTGGGGAACGGACTGATCCATCAGGAAGAGGCTTTTAAACAGCGCCATGCGGGAGATCAGGCCTTCCACATGCTCCGGATCATTTCCGAACAGGGCGATTCTCAGGTTTCGTTCCATCATGGCCCGGCGGACCACTTCCAGCGATGTGTCTGAAGGGAAGAGCGGCGGGCGGCTGGCCACCAGCTCCATGACCGTGGAATCCCCCAGCCCGTGAAGCATGGCGCCGTCTACCTCCTGGCGCGTGATGACGCCGCAGAGGGCGCCCTTCCGGAAAACCGGAAGCGCGTTGACGTGCCGGCGGTT
This sequence comes from Acidobacteriota bacterium, assembly GCA_037384885.1. Lineage (GTDB taxonomy): Bacteria > Acidobacteriota > UBA4820 > UBA4820 > DSQY01 > JARRNO01. Next base: position 5,289 of record JARRNO010000149.1, on the reverse strand, counting down.
CATGGCCTTGAAGGCGTCGGTGACGGTCGTGTCCGCTTCCAGGACGTGAAAGTCACGCTGGAAGACATCTGAAGCCTTCAATCCAACGGGATGTTTCCGAGTCAGTTCCTCGATGAGAAGCCGCCGGGTTTCCTCGAGCGTGCGCTCCCGGACTTGCGCGGAGGCGGCGGATGGATGCCCTCCTCCTCCGAAAGCCTCGAGCACGCGGCCCACATCAACCGCGGGATGGCGGGAGCGGGCGATGATATGAATGCGGTTTTCCAGGTAGGCCAGAAGAAAGAAAACGTCCAGATCCTCCAGCGCTGTCAGCTCGTGGACAAGCACGGACAGGTCGGGAATGTACTGGGACGAGCTGAAAGTGGTCAGCTTGACTTCGATCCCGCCGACCATGACGGATTCCATATTTTCGACGAGCTTGGCGAGCACGCGGAGCTGGGCTTCCGTCAGACGGCGGCTCAGGCGCCGGGACACTTCCTGGAGGTCCCCGCCCCACTCCAGGCACAACCGCGCGGCCTCCAGATCCGCCGGGCGGGTCGTAGGGAAGGTGAGATATCCGGTGTCTTCGTAAATGCCCAGCAGAAAGAGGGTGGCCAGGAAGGGGTTTGCTTTCAGCCCCCGTTCCCGAAGTATTTCAATAAGAACCGTGGTGCAGGCGCCGCTCTCGCGAATGACCTGGTGTTCCGAGATGATATCGGCCTCGCCCGGATGGTGGTCGTAGACGTCCACCGGGATGGGCGGGTTCCTGTCCAGCAAGAACTGAGTCTCTCCAAGACGGTTTCGTACACTGACGTCCACACAGACAAGCCTCTCCACGTCTTTGGGATCGAACTCCTTCAGAGTCACTGCTGGAGGCAGCCGGTCGCGATGTTCTTCGAAATATCGGTGCAGGATCGGTTCGGCTGTGGTCGGAAAGAGGAGTCGAGCGCCCGGATATAACAATTCCGCCGCGGCCATGCCGGCCAGTGCGTCAAAATCTGCGTTGGTGTGGGCGGTGATGAGGATCATGCTCCGCGCTCCTCCCGTCTCTGTTCCTTATACATATTGTACACCGGAGGAGCGGCGAGACAGAGCTGCATGAAGGAAAAGGGGGGCGGCCTGCGCTTTATCCGCCGTACGCCGTGACTTGCGCGGCACGCCGCGCTGGCAGCCGTTAGTAGGAGCCGCTTGGCGGCCACTGTGGGAGGGGTCTCCCGGCGCCGATTCCCCGCAGCGGCAGGCTATTCAACTTTTTGGCCGCCGACATCCGCCGTCCGGCTGCCGTCGGGGCCGATGCTCCGCCAATGTGGCGGCCTTTGCTTGTCAAAGGCCGATTCCCGCAACGGCCTTCTTTAACATCCTTGCCTGCAACGGAAAACCAACGAGAACAAGACACCAGACACTCTTCACAAGACACAGGCCGCGCAGCGGCCTAAAGCCCCAGCACTTTTTTTGTGGCGGCGAGGAAACGGTTGTTCCCTTCTCTCAGGTGCACGCTCACACGCATGGAGTCGGGAAGTCCGCATACGCCCATGGGCCTGACGATGACGCCTTCGCGGAGCAGCTTCTCGAAGAACTCCCGGCCGTCAATGGGAACGTCCACCAAGATGAAGTTCGCCACAGACGGGGTCCACGCCACTCCCATTTCCGTGAGTCGCTCGCTCAGGTACCGGCGCTCCCGGAGGTTCAGCTCTACATACTTCCGGACGAAGTCCTGGTCCTGCAGCGCCGCGATGCCGGCCACCTGCGCCGCCGAGTTCGCATTGAAAGGGGAGCGCACCCGGTGGATGACTGCGAGGACCTCGGGATCGGCGAAGCCGTAGCCCAGCCGGAGGCCGGCGAGGCCGTAGGCCTTGCTGAAGGTCCCCAGGACGACGAGGTTGGGGTGGCGTTCGAGCAGGGGCTGGACAGTCGCGTAGTCTTCCTTCTCGACGAATTCCTTGTAGGCTTCATCCACGACAACGAGAACCGTGTCGGGGATCCGCCGCCTGGACGGCGATTCGTTAGGAGACGAAGGAATGGACGCTGGTCACGGCGTTGGTTCACGCATCCATGAAGGCCCGGCAGATCAATTCTATCAAGTCAACGGACCCGCTTCCAAGGATGATGTGATCCATGGGCAGGCTGTAGAATTCGGACAGCGCCTGGCGGAGGTAGAACCCGCTGCCTTCGGGGTAATAATGAAGGCTGGCGCAGTAGTCGTGCAGGGCCGCCAGGGCCTTGGGAGAGGGGCCGAGCGGATTCTCGTTGGACGCCATCTTGACCACATCCGTCAATCCAAGTTCTCGTTCGACTTCTTCCACGGGCTTGCCTGGAATGTAGGGGTGGATTTGCAGAATGTGATCGGGAACCGGAACGTGTAAGCTCATTTCTTTCCCCCCGTTGGTTTCTGGCCCGGCGACTCGTTAAGCAGGGCGATTTCCTCCGCCGTCAGGGTCCGGACCTCCCCCGGCTTAAGAGCGCCCAGTTTGACCGGGCCCATGGCGATTCGTTTGAGTTTAATCACCGGATGATCGATGCGAAAGAACATCTCCCGAATCTGGTTCTTTCGGCCTTCCGCCATCTGGATCTCCAGCCAGGTGTGGCGGGTTTCGCGGGAAGGCATCCGGCGGATCTTCACAGGGAGCGTTTTCCGCCCCTCCAGGCGAATACCCCGGCAAAGGCGCGCCAGCGCTTCGTGATCGGGCGAGCCCTTGACCTTGACGCTGTAAACCTTGATCTTGCCGTACCTCGGGTGGAGCAGGCGGTTGCTTAGCTCTCCGTCATTGGTCAGGATCATAAGGCCTTCGCTGTGGTAATCGAGCCTCCCCACGGGAACCAGGCCCGGAAAACCGGCGGGCAGGAAGTTCTTGAGGCAGGGGCGCCCTTCAGGGTCGTCTAACGTGCTGACCACCTGCTTGGGCTTGTAGAAGGCGAAGGACGTCTTTTCTTTGGGCAGGTTGATGCGGCTTCCGTCCACGCGCACATCGCTCACGCCGGGGCGGACATAGGTTGCGAGGTCGGTGACGACTTCTCCGTCCACCGAAACGCGGCCGTCGGTGACGAGCGCCTCCACGCCCCGGCGGGAACCCATGCCGGCGCGGGCGAGGAAGCGGTTCAGCCGCATACCTTCTCTTTTTTCGGAGGGGGAGGGCCTAACGGCTTTCATCGGACGCCTCCTTTGTGCGCTCGGTATCGTCTTCTGGAGATTCAACCGCGGCCAGCGGCTGCGGGGATTCTTCTTCCTCTTCCTTCCGGCCGCCGCCGTTTTCAAGGTTCTTGAAGAGGCTTTCCTGCCGGACGCCTTCCCGGAAGACCTCTTCGAGCTCCCGGAACGACGGCAGATCGTCTAGAGAGTTCAGGCCGAAATGGACAAGAAAATCCTTGGTGGTGGAATAGAGCAGAGGCCGGCCTACAACCTGTTTGCGTCCGGCGATGCGAACCAGCTTCTTTTCAAGCAGCCCGCGCAGGACACTGCCCGATTCCGTCCCCCTCACATGACTGATTTCCGCGGAAGTCAGGGGCTGCTTGTAGGCCACGATGGCCAGGACTTCAAGGGCCGCCGGCGTGAGTTTTCGCAGGTTCTGGGCCTTCAAGAAGTTTCGGGCGAAAGGAGCGTGGACGCTCCGGGTGACGAGTTGATACCCTTCGGCCACCCTTCGAAGAGCGATGCCGCAGCCTTCGCGTTTGTACGCCTCCTCCAGAAAGGCCAGAGCTTGCATGAGCTGGGCTTCCGAAACCTGTCCGTCAAAGGCGTCCAAAAATTGCTGGATCGAAACAGGCTCGCTGGCCACGAAAAGGATGGCTTCAACGGCGCCTGCGCGGTCGGAATCACGCACGGCCAAACCCTCTTTCAAACCTTGAATTATAGCATAGGGGTGCTTGGAACCGTCCCGGAAAAGAGGCTTTCAGGAAGATCGGGCCATCCTTGTCCGAGGCCGGGGCATGCCATGCCCGGCCGATCAATACCCCACCCTGACGAGCCACCAGATGACGGCGCACGCCAGAACGCTGATCACCAAGATCCAGAGAATACTGCCGATAAAGTAAGGGAAGATCATCAGCAGAATGCCGCCAATGACTTGAGGCCCCCGTCCGGCTTTTCTTCCGTAACGGTATATACCCCAGCCGACCGTGGAAACGAGCAGGGAAACCAGGAGGCTTCCCGGAGTCAGGTGAAAGTGCATGAGGGCGCTCCCTGCCGGACCGTTTCCCCACGGTTTCCGGCCTCGCACCCCTCCCGGCGTGCCGTCAGTTCATTCCAGTCCCAGTTTGCGGGGCAGGAGCCTGGGCATGTCCTCCCGGCCGGCCCGGTGGTCCCGCGTCCAATCCAGTTCTTCACGCGAAAGGAAGCGGCCGTGGAGGACATAACGTTCGAAGGCGCTCCAGGCCATCGGGGCCACCTTCTGCGTGATGTCCCCGATGACTCTCCCGTATTCCCGGATTTCATACTGGGCGTGGTCGTCCATCCTCAGTTTCAGAAAGTGAAAGAGGTTGTGGAGATCCATTTGCCAGTACCATTCCGTGTAAAGGCTCAGGGGCAGCACAATGCGCGCCAGCTCGCGCGCGATGCCCTGGTCAAGCATCTCTTGGTAGGCCTCGTAAGCTTGTTGGTAGTGCTTTTCCAGCGAAGCAGCGATGGCTTTGGCCTGGTCCGCCGGCAGCGGTTCGTCGGCTCTCCCTTGTTTGTTCGAGGTGCTCTGGGGCCGGATCTGGTCCGGTTCCGGGATGTAGAATTCTTCCTTCATTACGGAATAGCGCCCGGAAATCTCGTTCATTCTCGCCGTACGGTGGCGTACCCACTGGCGCGCCACGAAGATCGGCGTTTTCACGTGAAAGGTGAGCACGACCTGCTCGAAGGGAGACGTGTGCTGGTTCCGCATCAGGTAGTTAATCAGCCCCTGGTCTTCCCGGTAGGTCTTGGTGCCCTTCCCATAAGAGACGCGGGCCGAGGCGACGATGCGCTCGTCGCTTCCCATATAGTCAACGAGCCGGACAAATCCTTTGTCCAGTACTGGAAACTCTTTATCGAGAAGGGCTTCAGCCTCTGGATTGGTGATGTGGGGCATGCCGGATCCTCCTAAAATATGAACGCCGGCGGCGGGCCGTGCCGGGAAAGGCGCCGCAATGCGGAGCCCCCGCCCCGCCCTGTGTGTGCCGGCCAAAGCCAGCGTAGACGCTCTTTCCCGGTAAGGGCTTGCATTCCTTCCCGACTCAAGGTACATGCCCCTATAAGGAAGGACCCCGGCCTGAAGAACAGCTTATCACACGTCGGCTGCGGATCCGGATGTTTTGCCGGTGCGGCCGGTACAAGGGGACGCGGACCGGCCGCAC
>JARRNO010000148.1:0-5493 GCA_037384885.1 Acidobacteriota bacterium | reverse complement strand
CCCGCGAAAAGGCCGGCATCAGGGAAACGTCGTCGAAAGTAAGGGCGATAGGGGGTAATTCGTTCAGCATCCCAACTCCTGCTCAGGCATTATCTTATCCCAAGGCCGCCTGCTTGTCACCCCCGGAAACGTTCCGCGGGCGGCGGCCCCCAGGTTGGCAAGTAAACGCTTTGCCCCCCGCGGCAATTCACGGAGCGCCCGATGAGAAGGCCCAACTACCGGAATCCCCGATACGCCGGCGCCGTCCGCCGGCAGGAAGAAATGGCCGCACAGGTGCGGCTCTCTCCTCTGCCGGCGGATATCCGTTTTGTGGCCGGGGCCGATGTTTCTTTCTTTCTGTACGGCTCCACCTTCTGGGGCGGGATGGTGGTCTGCGACCTCGAAGATGGACTCCGCCCCGTCGAGAGCGCCGTGGTCCGCATGGAAGTGACCTTTCCCTACATTCCGGGACTTCTCGGGTTCCGGGAAGTCCCCGTGCTCACCGCCGCCTTCGAACGCCTGAAGATCCGCCCGGATGTTCTCCTGGTAGACGCGCACGGTATCGCTCATCCCCGATACCTCGGATCGGCCTCCCACCTGGGCGTCGCGTTGGGAACGCCCTCGGTGGGGTGCGCCAAGAGCCGCCTGTGCGGCGAGCACGAGGAGCCGGGGAACAACCGCGGCAGATGGAGTCCTCTCGTCGTGGAAGGGGAAACGCGCGGTGCGGTCCTGCGGACACGATCCAGCGTGAAGCCCGTGTTTGTCTCTCCCGGACACCTCTGTAATCTTAGAAGCGCTGTGGAGCTGGTCCTGAAATGCGCACCGCGCTACAGGATTCCCGAACCGATTCGCCGGGCCCACGACCTCACCAACTCCGCCAGGCGGTCTTCGGTGGCTTCAGGATAGGCCGCCCGGCTGCGACCTGGATGAGCCGGGCCGCACTGCGGGCGCCAGCAGCCGCCTAAGGTCGGCCCAGGTTTCCATGGGATGTTCCTCAGACGCCGCCTCCAAAAGACGGTAGAGAAGCTTCCCGGTCACGCGGGCGTCGCCGTATGCGCGATGGCGGGCTTCGAAAGAAAAACCGAACCGGTCGGCCAGGGCGTCCAGTCGCTTGCTCTCGCCCTTCGGCAGAAGCCGCCGGGCCAGTTTGAGCGTGCAAATCCCGTTCTCGCCGATTCGCGGCCTCCCGCCGCGGATCCGTTGGATTTCCTTTCTGAGAATCCGGCGGTCGAACGGCAGGTTGTGAGCCGTCAGAATTCTCCCGTTCAGGATGTTGGACAGATCCGGCCAGATCTCTTCGAAGCCGGGCCGGCCCTCGAGGTCGGATTCCTGGATGCCCGTGAGACGCTGCACGAAGCGGGAAATCCCCGTTCCGGGATTGACGAGACAATCGAACCGCTCGATCTCCCGGCCGCCCCTGAAACAGGCCACACCGACCTCGATGGCCCGGTCGTCCGGGGCGAAGCCGTTGGTTTCGAAGTCCAGCACGGCGAATTCGATCGAAGAAAGGGGTTCGTCTTCCGCCCTCCCTTTCCGGGGCGAGAGAAAGACCCGTCCACAGTTCAGGAGGAACCGGGGATCTTGCTTGACCATGGGTTCCAGAATCCGCGCCGCCGTATCCGACGGAGGGGATTTAAGTAGAAGCGCGGCGCATTCCCTGAGGGGAACGGAACCGCCGGTTCCGGCCAGCGAATCGAACAGGGCGTCGAGAAGCGGTTCATGGGGCAAGGCGAGTCGTCTCCATCTCTATCCGGCATCCCCGGATGGCAGGTCAAGCTCCTTTTCGACGGCGGGCACGATGCTGCGGCGGATGAGGTCCCTGGATTGCCGGAATTGCTCCAGGGCGAAATCCCCTTCCAGTCCATATACCACTGGATCGGGGATGGGAATGTGGCGCTGTTTCTTTGCGCCGGGGAAGGCGGGGCACGCCCGCCGCGCATTGTCGCACACCGTCACAACCAGATCGAAGTCCACCTCCAGAAACTCGGTCAGGGATTTGCTCCGGTGCCCGGAAAGATCAATCCCCGCTTCTTTCATGACCTGGATGGCGAGCGGGTGGACGAAACAGGGATGGGTCCCGGCGGAACGGACCTCCACGCTTTCCCCCAGGTCGTGCCTGATCCAACCCTCCGCCATCTGGGAGCGGCACGAATTCCCCGTACAGAGGACCAGCACCTTTTTCTTAGGCGGTGTCACTTTCTGGACGCCTCCTGCGCCTTCAAGGCCTCAAAATTTCTGGAGATAAGCTCGAAGGTTCCCGAAAGGAAAGCCGGTTTTTTCAGATCAATGCCGAGATACTCTTTCAGAAGATCGGAGGCCGGGGCCGTAAAACCGTTTTCGATCATGTTCACGTACTTGGCCGCAAAGTTCTCCGGGTCGGCCTGATAGAGCTGGTAGTACTTCAGCGCCAGCATTTGGGCGATGACGTAATTGTAGTAATAGGTGGGCACATCCCAGTAGTGATGCTTCCGGATCCAATGCACCTTGAGCTCGGGATATTTTTTGAACCACAGGTCGTACTTCAGGCCGGTGTCTTCGCACGCCTTGTCGAAGCCTTCAGCACCGGTGATTTCTCCCTTGGCCACGCGGTCGTACGCCGTCATCTCGAACTTGGCCCTGCGGGCCAGTTCCCACAGGTTCATCATTTCCTTGACCGTGTCCTGCCTGACGGCCTTCTTGACAGCTTCATCCTTCGAATGAGTCAGGAGGTAGTTCCGGAGGAGGTATTCGTTGAAGATTGCGAAGGATTCGGTCATATAGGAGGGGCCGTCCGCGAAAAGCAGTGCCCCGCGGTGGTCGCGGACCAGACGGTAATGAACGGCGTGGCCCGTTTCGTGCGCGAGGGTGGACACGTCGTCCAGGTATCCCTGGAAGCTGTCCTGGAAGAACCCGAAATCTCCCTCGGTGAAAGCCCCCTGCTGGCGGCCCGGACCACCCACGATGTCGATCCTTCCGCTGCCGGGCGCGAGCAGCGCCTTCACGTCCTTTTCATACTCGGGTCCTAATACGGCCAGGCTCTTCTCCACCAGTCCCACCGCTTCGTCCGCGGTAAAACGCGGCTGGGCCAGCCCCCGCGGGGGGATGTCCATGTCCCAGATTTCCGCCTGCTTGACGTGAAGGTCCTTCTTCTCCTGGGCCATTCGGAAGTACTGGTAATCATGGTAGAGAGCAAGATGGGCCTCGAGCTGCCCGTAGATGTTGTCCATTTCCGTCCTGCTCAGGTACTCGTCGAAAAGGCTTTCGTTGTAGTAGGTTTTGAAGCCGCGAAGCTTCGCTTCATCGTTGAGCGCCTTCATTTCCCGGTAGAGGGCGAATCCCACCACATCGGATAGCCGGTCCAGCTCTTCATAGTAATCCCTGAAGGCGCGCTCTCGGACCAACCGGTCTGGATTTCGCATGAGCGTCTCATAGTACCGGTGCACATCCAGCCGCCGGCCGTCCGCTTCGATCTCCGGAAAGTGCGCGCGATCGAACATGAGCTGGAAAAGCGCCGGCTGCCAGGAGGTCAAGTCGGGGCCGAACTGGGCCAGCACCGATTCTTTCCCTTCTGAAAGGGTGTAGGGCGCCTGCCGCATGAATCCGTCGAGAATATAGTGATAGGCCTGAAGGCCGGGCGCCTGCTCCGTAAACGCGGCCAGCTTTTCCGGCGTCAGATGACGCAGTTCCACCTTCATGAAGCTGGTCTTGGCGTTCCCCTCCGCCCTCAACTGGTCGATGGCGTCGTAAGCCTTGCGGTCCGAAGTGTCTACCGCAACACGGAACTCACCGTAGGCCATGAGCTTGACTTCAAGGTCCTCGTAGTCTTTGTAAAGTTTGAGCGCGGCCAGCAGATTCTGGGGGCTGGACAGGAGCTGTCCCCGATAGGCTGACAGGCGGTCGATGAGCGTACTCAGGCGGCCCATGTCCGCCTTCCAATCCGCCTGGTCCGCGTAGAAGTTCGCGTTCAGGTTGAAACGGTACTCCTGCTTCTGGTTCGCAGGCAGAGGGTCAAAGCCTCCCGGCGGCGCCGCGACAACCGCGAGCCCGATTCCAAGTCCCCCCAACAGGCACATCAGCAATCCAAAGGCGTGGTCCATTCCACTCTCCTCTTCCTTCACTCTATTAAGGATAGACTGCGCCGCGGCCTGCGGCAAGGCGGACTATTTGAGCTCTTTCACCCGCTTGAAGCGGTGGATCCAGATCTCCGTACTCCCCGGAGGATTGTCCCCCGGCAGAAAGGAAACCTGCACCAGAAACCCGCCCTTGGCGTAAGTCTGTCTGGATCCGGGATCGAGGGTGGTGGTCCGGATCAGCCGCCATCCCGATCGCGCCATCTCCGCGCGGTAGCGCCTTCGCAGGGCCGCCTCGTCGGACGACGCCATGATGACGACTGCCGCGTCGTCGTCTCCGTGGGACCGGAAGGAGCTCCTCAAGCTGTCCTGAGGCAAGTATATGTCGGAAGGAAAGCTGCCTTTGGATGTGCTGCCGCCGGCCCTTTCCTGGATGCTCAACCCTTTCGGATTTGCCTCCAGGACGCTCCCGAGCAGGGGATATTTTTTGACGAGCCTGGTCCTCTCGGCTCGGATCCAGGGTTTTCCCAGCCGGGCGTAGGCGAGCCAGGCGACGCCTCCGACCAGGCACGCCGCCACGAGCATGCCGAGGCAGCCCAAAAGGCAGCATCCCTTCTTCTTGCCGGATGATGCAGCCGCCGGTGTCTGCACGGCCTGGTTGGGAGCCGTTTCAGAGTTCATGGAACCACCATATTGAAAGTTTCTTCGCCTATGGACATGGTCAATTGCATTTCCACATCATGTATTCCTTACCCCCCACGATAATGGACCCAGTGTACTGGTATTTGTAGGTGTCATCTTCAGGCACCGTCACCACACCTTCAAAAGTTTTGGGCAGCGGGTCCCCACTTCCCAGGCATATTTCGGTTTCATCGTACTTGATTCTCTTATCAGCCGCGCTGACCAACTCCCCTCTCGTCAGCGCCACATCAGCCTCAAGGTAACCAGCGGGGTCATATATCCGCAAGTTCTTCTCTATGCGTGAACCGTGCATCCTTTCGTGCTCGTCGATGCCCTCGATGTATTTGTCGACCTTGTGCCCCAGCCTCTTATTCGCCTCATAAAAGTCCTCTATACCGGGGAGAGGAGGCGGTCCGCCTTTCAAGAGATAGGGGTTGATGTAGCAAGTGCGTTCCACTTTGAGCAGGTATTGGGCAATATACCACCGGCCGTCAAAGGGGCCTCCGGGATCGCGTACCTGATCCGTTATGTATCCCGAGTGCGCCCAACTTCCCCGGTTACTCGAAGGCGGGTGGAAAATATGTGGGTTGCTTGCCGTCAAGCCGTCGATCGAGCAGAGATTGTACCCCCCCACCCAACTTGATTTCCTGGGATCGGATTCGTAGCCGTCAACAACATAAGGCTTCATTTTAAGACCCAGGGGATTGGGAACCGGTATCTTTTCGATTTTCGGATCCTCGTGAAACGGCGTCTTCCAACCCTGCCGGCGCGGCAGGACATGAAC
>JARRNO010000147.1:0-10340 GCA_037384885.1 Acidobacteriota bacterium | reverse complement strand
TCCCCTTCCTCGGTTTCTACCATCCGCCGCCAAGCAGTTGGCGGCAAATGTTGAAACCTACGGACACTGCCCCGCCCTTCGAGTCCCGGTGGGACTCGAACCCGCCACGGGGCGCGCCGGGGGCGCTTTCCCTAGGGGGCCTCGGCCGGCCCCCTGAGGGCAGGCCCTGACGGGCCTTGTCACCCCCTGCCCTCGCGCGGGGGGTCCGCTGATGCGGGGAACCTCCCCGTTCCCCGCGCCCCTCGCCGCGTGGGCGTTCAAGTCTATCGGGTTTTCCGCTGTGGGATGCGAATCAAAAGATGGTGCCGAAGGGGGGACTCGAACCCCCACGCCCGGTTGGGCACCACCCCCTCAAGATGGCGTGTCTACCAATTCCACCACTTCGGCACGGGGTGTGTTCTATTTTGCCGGCTTCGGAGCGCTTTGGCTTCCGGGGGCCGGATTCTGCTTGGGTGAGGCGGGCGGCGCCTGCTGGGCAGGCGTGTTTTGCTTCACCGCCGGCAGATTCTGCTCCATGATGTTCTTCTGGTGAAGGTTTGTCAGGATCACCAGAACAATGGACAACACCATAAAAATGACTGCCAGAATGGTCGTCGCCTTTTGAAGCACTGTGGCCGAGCCGCGCGCGCCAAAGGCGGTCTGCGAGGACGCGCCGCCGAAGGCGGAGGCGAGGTCGCCGCCTTCCCCAGGCTGGAGAAGGATGATGCCGATCATGAGCAGGCAGACAAGAACGTAAACGATCCACAGAAACGTGATCATGAAACCCCCTCGCGTTTCAAACGCGCCTGAATAGAATACCCCATAGACGCCTTCACGTCAAGCGCCCCGGGCTTTTCCAGTGCGAAGCGGGCCATGGCAAAAAGCCTCACTTCGGACCGATGCTTTGAGATCCTTGAACGGGTTGGACGGCACCCGTACTTCTGCCGCCTCTAACATGCTCCCGTATTGGGGGAAAAGCCCAAGACGCTCATGACGTGCCCGGTTTACGGCGGCCCCCGGCGCAGTATGGCGTTATATAATCGCCTGGAAGACAACGAGGGAGTTTAACCATGACAACCATGACGAATAATAAAAAACGATCCTTTCCAATGGAGGGGTAAAATGCTTTTCGGCGTGCCAAAAGAGACGGCCGGCAAAGGGCCGTTCGAAGAAAAGCGCGTGTCCGTTTCCCCGGCCGGAGTCCGCGAGTTGGTGGAAGCCGGGGCCGAGGTCATCGTGGAGAGCGGTGCGGGAGCTGATGCGGGTTTTGTGGACGAAGCCTACCGGAAGGTCGGCGCTCAAGTAGTCTATACCCAGGAGGAAGTCTTCGGCCGGGCCGATACGATCGTGAAAATCGCCCGTCCTTCCGACCGGGAAATCGAACTGACGCGCCAGGGCGCGTCAGTCCTGGCGTTCTGGCACATGGCGGTCGCCTTCGACCAACTGAAAGAGCCGGTGGAACAGAAGGGGATCACGGCGCTGGGCTATGAAGTCATCCAGGAAGCAGACGGGGCGATTCCCATCTTGCGCGTGTCTTCCGAGATTGCGGGCTGTCTGGCTCCCCAGATCGCGGGACACCGGGGGACGCTTGGGTTTTACGCCGCGCGGACGTTTCTCGGGCTTGGGTGCAGCGTCTACATCCTGGACCGTTCGAAAAAGCGCCTGGAAGAATTGGACCAGCTTTTCGGCGGGCGGGTGATCACCGCCCTCGCGACCCGGGAGAACCTGGAGAAATTCGTCGCCTTTGCCGAAGTCCTGGTCGGCGCCGTGTTGAAACCGGGAGAGGTCGCGCCCGTCGTTGTGACCCGGGAAATGGTCAAGGAGATGCGGCCCGGCACGGTCATCATCGATTTTTCCTTCGACCAGGGGGGATGCGTCGAAACAACTCGCCTGCAGGGTCCTTCGGGCGGGTTGTTCGTCCGGGAGGACGTCCTCCATTTCGCGGTGGCGAACTGCCCCTCCCTGGTGTCCCGTTCGGCGACTCACGCCCTGACGCACGTGCTTCTTCCGTACCTGCTCCGCTTGCAAGAGCAGGGTCTGGAAGGAACGTTGCGGCAGCGAGGCCCTCTGGCTTCCGGCTGCTATGCCTACCACGGGCAGTGGGTGAGAAACGGCTTGGTGGACAACACGAAAGATCTCGACTCGTTGGTGCGGGAGGGGTGAAATGGGCGTCATGAGCGACTACAAAGCGAAGCTGACTACCGCTGAAGAGGCCGTAGCCCGCATACAATCCGGGGATTGGGTGATGCTGAGCGGCAACGCCGCCGCGCCCTACGACCTGATGGAGGCGTTGGCGGTGAGGGCGCCCGAATTGGAAGATGTGACCCTTTCCCACGTCCTTCTTCTGGGTGACGACCCCCTTTCCAAGCCGGGCATGGAAAAGGCCTTTTATCACAACTCTCTTTTTGTCGGCCCGGCTGACAGGGCATCGGTCAACGACGGGAGAGCGGCATATGTCCCCATCCACCTTCACATGATTCCCAAGGCCATTCGTTCCGGGGCCTGCCCGGTTGACGTGGCCACGGTCATGTGCTCGCCCCCGGATGAACACGGATTTATGAGTCTCGGAGTGGAAGTGATGGCGACCAAGGCCGCCCTCGATATGGCCAAAACCATCATCGTGCAAGTCAACGACCAGATGCCCAGGGTTCACGGCGACTCTTTCATGCATATTTCCCGCGCCACTTGTATTGTCGAGGCCTCGCGTCCGCTCGTGGAGCTCGAGGGCAAACCGGCCACCGACGTGGAAGTGAAAATCGCCCAATACATCGCCGACATGATCCCAGACGGCGCCACCCTGCAGCTTGGCATCGGCGGGATACCGGACGCCGTGCTGTCTCTCCTGAAGGACAAGCGGGATTTGGGAATTCACACGGAGATGCTGTCCGATGGACTCGTGAGGGCCATGGAGCAAGGCGTGATTACGGGGACGCGGAAAACGCTGCATCCCGGTAAGGTCGTAGCGACGTTTATCCTGGGTACGAGCCTGCTTTACGACTACGTGCATGATAATCCGCTTTTCGAACTTCACCCGGTGGAACACACCAATAATCCCTTCGTGATCGCGCAGAACGACAACATGATCGCCATCAATTCGGCGCTGGAAATTGATCTGACCGGCCAGGTCTGTTCTGATTCCATCGGAACCTATATCTACAGCGGTTTTGGGGGGCAGCTTGACTTCATCCGGGGCGCGGCGGCCAGTAAGAACGGGAAGCCGATTATCGCCGTCCCCTCTACGGCGAAAAAGGGAACGTTGTCCCGGATTGTTCCCACTCTCAAACCGGGTTCGGGTGTTGTTACGACAAGGGCGGACGTCCACTACGTGGTGACCGAGTACGGCGTGGCGTCGCTCTGGGGCAAAAACTTGTCCGAAAGAGCCAGAGAGTTGATCCGGATCGCCCACCCAGACTTTCGGGAGGAGCTGGAAGCAGCCGCCCGCGAACGCTGTTTCATCTAATGGAGATGCGCGCCGGGATCTGGTAAAGACAAACTGGCGGACGATGGATTCGAAGGAGGAAGCAGATGCAGGTTATGATCGAATACTGCACGGCTTGAGGCTACGAAACGAAGGCGGCCAGTCTGGCCGCCAAGATCCGGGACGCCGCCGGCGTGGAACCCGGCCTTATCAAATCTTCGGGAGGTGTGTTCGAAGTGAGCGTCGACGGAGAACTCGTCTTTTCGAAGAGGAATACGGGGCGCTTTCCCGACGAAGATGCACTGGCGGAAAAGATCGCCCGGAGAACTTCATAACGATCCTGGACCCGGGTGCTTTCCCGGCGCTGGAGCGCCGGGAGGGCGCTGGTTCAGGAGCCCGCCTTGCCGGCGTCCGGCAGAAGAACAGGAATGCCGTCTTCGATGGGATAGATGCGGCTGCACTTCTTGCAGCGCAGCCCTTCCTTGCCATCCTTCTCCACTTCTGCCAGCTCCCCGCGGCAAACGGGACAGACCAGAATTTCAAGGAATTCCTTGTCGATTCCCATTGAACCTCCTTCACCGGAAGTTTACCAGAGATTCCTTTGGCTCACGAGCTTTTGTCCCGGTGCGAATTCAAGTATACTCAAGGATTGAAAAGGTGAGGGCATGCCGGAGTATATTTTTCAGGGATCCCTGGCAGAAAATCCGTTGCCGGAGGTCCTGCAGAAAATTCATTACTACAAAGTGCCCGGCGTGCTGACCGCGATACGAGAGGATCGCGCAAAGCATGTCTTTATCTCCGGCGGCGAGGTCATCTTCGCATCTTCGGAAGATCCCGGGGACCGGCTCGGCGAGTTTCTGCTGGCCAGGAAGCAGATCACGCCCGCGCAGTATCAGGAATCGGTGACGCTCCTGAAGTCGACTTCGAAACGCCAGGGAACGATTCTCGTGGAGATGGGCGTTTTGACGCCCCGCGAACTTTATAAGGCTGTCCGCGAGCAGGTCACGCAGATCGTCTGGTCCCTTTTCGATTGGTCCGAGGGACAGATCACCTTCCGGGTGGGTAAATTCAAGGACGATGAAATCATCAAATTGAATTTGGACACGAGGCTGGTGATCATCGAAGGCGTCAAGAAGATTGCCGATCCGAAGCGTGTCGTTCGCTGGCTGGGAGGGAAGGAAGACATCTTCGTGCCGTCTGAAAATGCCCTGGCGCTGCTTCCCACTCTGCCGTTGACGGCGGATGACAAGAAGGTCTTCCGGCTCGTAGACGGAGAGCGAAGCTTTCTTTCGCTCCTTCAAGTTTCGCCCTACGGTTCAACCGAAACGGCAAAAATATTGTACGTCCTTTATGTGCTGGGGCTCATCGGAAAGAGAGAAGAGGGTATCCGAATGAAGGCGCCGGCAAAGCCATGAAATTCAGGGAAACGGGGAAAGTATGCTGAAGATCAGTTTCCTGGGGGGATTGGGTGAGTTCGGCAAGAACTTTACCGCAATCGAGAGCAAGGGGAAAATTCTACTGGTGGACTGCGGCGCCATGTTTCCGGAACCGGATGCCCCGGGGGTGGATCTGATTATCCCTGATTTCACCTACGTCCAGGAGCATATGGATGACGTGGCGGCCTTGGTCCTGACCCACGGTCATGAAGACCACATCGGCGCCGTTCCTTTTCTCCTCAAGTCGGCGGCCCTGGATCTCTACGCTACGCCCCTGACGTTGGGTCTGCTGAGCCGGAAGTTCGAGGAGTTCGGAGTGGCGCCCAAGTCGAGCACGGTTCTCCAGCCGGGCGTACCCGTCGAAATCGGCCCCTTCAACGTGGAAGGGATCCCAGTGACGCATTCCATCCCTGACGCCGTTTCCCTGATCATCCGGACCCCGGAGGGCACGATTGTTCATTCCGGGGATTTCAAACTGGACCAGACGCCCCCCGACGGGCGCCTCACGCATTACCACCGGTTTCAGGAAGTGGGCCGTGAAGGCGTGACGGCGTTGATGATCGACAGCACCAACGTTGAAGTCGAGGGGATTGTCGGGTCGGAACTCCTGGTGCGCCAGCATTTGGAACCCTATATCACGGGTGGGGAAGGGAAGCTGATCATCGCTCTTTTCGCCACCAATCTCGTCCGCATTCAGAGCATTTACGAATTGGCGGCTCGCAGCGGACGCAAGGTGGCCTTGTTCGGGCGCTCCATGGTCCGGAACGTCAAAGTGGCGATGGATCTCGGGTACGTGTCGCCTCCGCCGGGAGTGGCGGTGGACTTGGAATCCGTGCCGGATCTCTCCCCGGAAGAGGTGATCGTCCTTGCAACCGGCAGCCAGGGAGAACCGCTGTCGGCCATGACGCGGATCGCCTTCGACGAGAACAAGCACGTGAGGCTGGAGGACGGCGACCGGGTCCTCTTTTCGTCCCGGATCATCCCAGGTAATGAAAAGCGGGTTGCCCGCATCGTCAATCAGGTTTACAAGAAGGGCGGGGAAGTGGTGACGGTGCGCGACGACAAGATTCACGTCTCGGGCCATGCCGCGCAGGAGGAGATCAAGTTGCTGGCTTCCTGGGTCAGGCCGCGGTATTACATCCCCGTTCACGGTGAATACCGCCAGCTGAAGGGTAATGTGCTCCTCGCCAGGCAGATGGGGTACCCGGATAATCGTATCCTGTTGTGCGAGACGGGCGATTGCCTGCAGTTCGAAGGCGGCGAGTTCAGGAAGAAAACGGAAGTCCCGACCGGCGCGCTGCTGATCGACGGCGACTCGACGGATCCGGTGGACCGCGTGGTGGTTCGCGACCGGCGCCATTTGTCCAAAGACGGAGTTGTGGTCCCGATCGTCGTCATTAACCGTCAATCTGGGCGGCTCGAGTCCGAACCTGAAATCATCAGCCGCGGCTATCCTTTTCTAGAGGGCGGCAACGGGAGTCTCGAAGGCGTCCGGCGCGATTTGACGGCCATGATCGGCGGTCTCGGGCAGGACGAGCTTCGCGATCTCAACATCCTCAAGGCCAAGGTTAAATCCACTGTGAAGAAAAACCTTAAGAAGAACGAGGCGAAAATTCCCCTGATCGTCCCTGTTGTCATGGAAATCTGACCGGGACCGACGCGGGAGGCGGCCCATACCGGAAGGCCGGCCGCCCATCATGAATGCTTTGGTCGGAGTTCGTAGATGCATCACTACCTGATTGCGGTCATCCAGGGAATCGTGGAAGGACTGACCGAATTCCTTCCCGTTTCATCAACGGGTCATCTCATCCTGGTGGGCAGCCTGCTGTCCTTCACCGGAGATGCCGCAAAATCCTTCGAGATCTTCATTCAGCTCGGCGCCATCCTGGCAGTCGTGGTGGTCTACTGGAGGCGGCTGTGGGATATGGCGCTGCACTTGAAACCAGGATCCTCGTCCAACGGGCGGCTGACCGCCTGGCACATTCTGGTGGCCATGATTCCGGCCGTCGTCGTGGGGCTCGCGGCGTACAAGCCGATCAAGGAATTTCTCTTTTCCCCCGGCACGGTTCTGATCGGCCTGGTGGCGGGGGGCATCTATATGATTTTCGCCGAAAGACTGCACCGTCCGGTGACCGCAGAATCGGTCGACGGTATTACCTACCTGCAGGCATTCGGCATCGGGCGGCTGACTGTTCATTTATGCTGGCCATTCCCATCAAGGTCGCGGCCACGGGGCTCGACCTTTTCAAGAGCGCGGCGAATCTGTCCCGGGGTGACGCGGGTTTCTTTGCCGTCGGATTCCTGGTGTCGTTCGTTGTGGCTTGGCTGGCCGTTAAAACCTTCCTGAAGGTACTCGAACGTGTAAAACTCAGCCCCTTTGCATGGTACCGCTTCGCCGTCGCCGCGGTTTTCGGCCTCTATTTCTTTTATTTCATGAGGTAAACGCGCTTCGGAAGCGGGGGAGGATCTCCATATGAAAGTACGTAAAACCTTTGGCGCCGGCCTTTTAGGCCTGACGGCCCTCCTTCTTCTAGTGGCGGCCTGTTCCGGCCCGGCTCACCCAGTCGCCCGTGTGGATCAGAAATGGATTACTCAGGAGCAATGGAAGATCTTCTGCCGGGACCACCACATTCCGGAGGCGTCCGGAGCGAAGGTGATCAAGGAGGGCTTAACCCGCCTGGTCCGGCGTGAGGTTGCCGTGGCGCTGGCCGAACGGAAGGGGCTATTAAAAGGAGAAGGATGGGAGAACCGTCTGAATGCCATGAAAAAGCAGGCGGAAGTCCGCGCCTTCCTGGAGAAACGCCTTGCTGCCAAACCTAAGCTGACCCCGGCGGAACTCGAAAGACGCTTTGACCGGGACCAAGAAGCCCGGCATGTGCTGGTGGTGACGTGCGCCGCGAACGCTCAGGCACAGAAAGCGCTCGAGGCGCTCAAAAAAGGAAAGCCATTTGGGAAAGTCCAGGCCCAATACAGCCAACATGTCCAAGGCCTTCCGGATAACGGGGATCTGGGGTGGATGCGGAAGGATGAGCTTCCCGATGCGCTTCAAGGTCCGGTCTTTAAGGCGGCCGAGGGTGCGGTTCTCGGACCGCTTCAAACAGGCCAGGTCTGGACCGTCGTGGTCGTCAAGGGCATCAAGCGCCCAAGCCATCAGGACTTTTTGAAGAATGAAAATCAGATCCGTGACCATTACCGGCAGGAGCGGTTGGCCGGGGAACGGAAGAAGGCCCTTTCGGACATTCGAGGCAAATACCCCCTCACGGTTCATCAGGATGTCATGGACCTCGTGCTGGAGCAGAAGGCCAGGCGCCAGGATCTGGATAAGGTGGTTGCCGGCGTAGCCGGCCGGAAAATCCGCCTGGGCGATCTTCTGGGCGCCTTCCAACAGATGAGCCAGCAGTCGGGGCGGCTTCCTCTGGACCGGGATACGCTGGCCAGGATACTCGACGCCTTGTCAGACGAGGCCCGTCTTCAGGCCGCGGCCAAGGCCGCAGGGGCAGGGAAGACCCAGGCGGCCCAAGCGCTCCTTTGGGACATGAAGCATGAAATGGCGGCCCAGCTCTTTATTCGTAATTACCTGGAAACACTGCCCATACCCGACGCCACGCTTCAGAATTTCTACCAGAAGCACGCTCAAAAATTTAAGGTGCCGGATCGCTTGCATGTCCGTTACCTGATCGGAGCGAGCCGGCGTTCACTGAAACAAGCCCAGGACATGGCGGAGAGAGGAGCCGCCTGGAGTAAGGTGACGCACGCGCCCGGCGTCTCGCAAGAAACCGGCGATGGCGATTTCGGTTGGATTTCGGCGTCCAGGCTGGCAAAGGTCATTCCCGCCGCCATCCTTCAAACGCTCGAAAACTCCCAACCCGGGCAATGGGCGGGAGGTCCCGTTCCCGGGGGGCGCTATGGCCTTTTCCAGTTGGTGGACATTCAAAGAGGCGCCGTACCTCCGCTCTCCAAGATTGTCCAGAACGTCAAAAGCGCGTATCTCCAGCAAAACGGAAGACAGTTAGCCTACGATTATCTCGACGGTCCCGGGCGCGAGGGTATTTCCATAAAAGTCTTTCCCGGAAACGCCGCCCTCTATTTTAGGAAAGCAGGCCCCGGTAATGCCAGAGGGAAATCTCAGCCGGAAGGCGGCTCCTCCAGCTCGTAGGAGAGTGTTACGGCCGCTCCGGCCGCGGGCGCCGCTAGAAGCTTGTAGTTCCCGGGTGCCAGAGCCAGCACGCTGAGAGGGACTGGATCGGAGATGGTCCGCCGGCCGGCGTCCAGGTAAAGCACAATTACAGTGCGCCCGTTCGTGCGGATGGAAAAGCCCTCGAGCCTTCCGGGTTGCGCTTCCTTCGAACAGGGACGGCCGGGCGAACTGGCTGCAACTTTGAAATGGACGGCGCGGCTCCTCTTCGGAACCATGATGGTCCCCGTTTTCACTCGGCAGTGCTCATCCGTTCTGGAAGAGACACGTATTCCGGCATCCGTCGGCCGGAGCGGGCGTAGAAGAGCCAGTGCAACCAGGGCCGCGAGCGCGGCGAGAAGGAAACGGGCAGGTCTGCTCATGTCTTAGAGCCTATCCGGACAAAACGGAACCCGGGGACTTCAACCAGGCACCTGGCCAGGTCAGTCATATCCACAACACATCACCGCGGCGCCGAATCATTGCCGGCCGGAGCTTCTTCTGAATACGAAGATGTACGCTTCCGGAAGATCCATGAGACGAAAATGCCCAGGACATAAAGGACCAGAATGGGGGCGGCGACAAGGCTCTGAGTCACGGGGTCGCCCGAGGGAGTCAGCACCGCTGCGGCAATGAATCCCGCCACCACCACCCAGCGCCACTTTCTTAGAAGCGTCCGAGTGGATACGAGGCCGAAACGCGTCAGGAAGAAAATCAGAATCGGCGTTTCGAACGTGAGGGCGATGCCCATCAGCATCTTGATCTCAAATCCCCATAAGGCGGTGAGGGTGACGATGTTCGTATAATTCTGATTGAAGCGCAGAAAGAAACTGAAGGTGACCGGAAGAATGTAAATGTAGCAAAAGACCATGCCGCCCAGGAAGAAGAGGGAAGTGGCCAGAATAAAGGGAACGGCCAGATGCCGTTCCGTCTTTCTGAGGCCGGGGGAAATGAATCTCCAGAGCTGGTAAAACACCCAGGGAGAGGCGGCAAAGAGAGCCAGCACAGCTGCAATCTTCATGTAAATGAAAAAGACTTCCGTGATGCGGATGTAGGAGACCGTTTGCTGTCCTTCCGGCAGAAAGCGGTAGTAAGGCGCCAGCAGACGCTCCATGATGTCATTCATGAAAAACGAGATCACGGCGAAAGCCGCCGCAACGCCCAGCAAAGCGTGAAAGATGCGCCGCCGCAGTTCGGAGAAATGCTCGATGAATGTCAGGTCGTGCCTGGATCCTTCGGAACCGTTGCCGGCCATGTGTCCCCCCTCCCGCGTGGCGGCGCCATGTCTTATCTCACATTATGTCACAAGGGGCCCTGGAACAAGACCGGCCGG
>JARRNO010000146.1:1340-16877 GCA_037384885.1 Acidobacteriota bacterium | reverse complement strand
CCGGCTGAAGGCCAACGGGATAAAGGTCAACGAGATCAACAGCGATGCCAGAAGGCCCGCGCTGATGGTCAGCCCGAAGGGCCTCAGGAAAACCCCCGCCAGACCGGTCACCAGGATGAGGGGCAGGTAGGCGGCGACTGTTGTGAAGGTTCCGGAGGCGTCCGGCCCCGCAATTTCCACGGCGCCGTCCAACGCCGCCGCCGCGGGGGCTTTACCGAGCTGCCGGTGCCGGAAGATATTTTCGGACACCACGATGGCGTCATCCACGAACATTCCGATCCCCAGGACCAGCGCCGACATGGTAATCATGTTCAGCCCCTGGCCGGAAACCCGCATGACCGCCAGCGTCGTCAGAAGAGTGAGCGGGATCGTGGCAGCGACCACCAGAGTGGGGCGGAAGGTACCCATAAAGAAGAAGAGGACCAGCACGGCCAGAAGGGCTCCGAAAAGGAGGTCCCGCAGGATTTCTTCCCGGGCCTGGCCGATCATTTCCGACTGGTCGTAGAACTTCCGGATCTGTGTTCCCGGAGGGAACAGCCCATGCAGGTTGGAAATCAGCCGGTTCGCCTTTTTCGCCACCTGGAGCGTGCTGGCGCCGGGCTGCTTCAGGACGTAGAACGCCACGGCGGGGACGCCGTTGCCGAGGACGCTGTAATGCCGGGGCGCGCGCCAGTCGTTCACCCTCGCCACCTGTCCCAGAAGGACGGTCTTGCCCGCGGCGCGCTCCAGCGGAAGGCTTTCGATTTCCTTCACGGTCATGAGGGGCGCATCGCCCCGGATGAGATATTCCTGGGAGGACCGGCTGAGGTAACCGGCCACTTCGGCCCGGTTGTTCGCGCGCAATAAACGGACGACACCGCTTACGCTCAAGTTCAGCGACGCCAGGCGGTCGGGCCGGAAGCGGACAACGAAGGCGCGGCGGTCGCCGCCCAGGATCTCCACCCTGGAAACGCCGTTGACATCCATCAGGCGGCTCGCCGCCGCCCCCTGCGGAAGGACGGCCCGGACGCGCGCCAGCCTGGCGGTGACGAGCTGCCTGGCCTGCTGGACGGAGGTGTTCCAGTTGAACTGGACCGTCACGACCGAGATACCCACGAAGGACGTGGACCGGACCTGCTGCACGCCCGTAATGCCACGCATCTGGTCGCCGATGGGGCGGCTGATCAGGAGTTCGACGTCCTGGGGCGCCGCCCCCGGATCGTGCGTGATGATGTTGACTACGGGGATGTTCAGGCGCGGGAAGATGTCCACGGACATGTGGCCCGCGCCGTAGGCGCCCATGAGGCCCCCGATCGCGAGGCCCAGTATGGTGACCAGCGGATGGTCCACAATCCAGCGGATCAACGCTCTCATCAGTCTTCGACCTTGTAGGTCTTACTGAAGCCGGCGTAGAACAGTTCGTACGCGCCACGGACCACTACCTGGTCGCCGGGGGACACGCCCTTCACGATCTCGACCCACCGCGCGGAGGCCGCGCCCGTCTTCACGCGAGTCTTCCTGTATCCACCGCCCGTTTTAACAAAGACATAGGGCTGCTCGTGTTCGTCGTAGACCAGGGCGCTCCGGGGAACCGCCGGGGCGCTTCCGGAGCGGGAGCATTCGATCCGGCCCCGGGCGCTTTCACCAGGCGCAAGGCGGTCGGCCAAACCCTTTCCTTCCAGCCAGAATTTCACGCCGCCCCCGGGCGTCCGGTCGGGGAAGACCCGGGCGATTGTTGCGTGTAGGAGCCGGCCGCCCGCTTCCACTTCCGCCGAACGGCCCAGGAGGCACGTTCCGCTGGGAACATAGACCACCCCAGCCACGCGAAGCCGGTGCGGGTCCACCACGTCGGCCAGCACCTCTCCAGCGGCCACGTCCTGTCCCGGGTTGACCCTCCGGTCGCTGAAAACCCCGGCCACGGGAGCGCGTAGTTCGCTCTGCGCCCGGAGCGAGCGCAGCCGCTTCCTTGCGTCGGCCAGTCCGTTCCGGGCCCGCTCGACGGCCTGCTGAGCCGACGCCGCCTCGTTGCGGTTCACCACGCGCGTCTTCGCCGCCCGTTTCTTCCGCGCCGCCACCTGACGCGCCAGCTCAAGCCTGGCGCGCCAAGTCCGCACCGCCGCTCCAGCCGCTTTCAGGCTGGAGCCGAGCACGGGGCCGCCCAGGGTGAAGAGAAGCGTCCCGGCCTTCACCCTCGCGGCGTCGCGAGCGTCGACCTTCAGCACCCGCCCCTCAGCGAGGGCGGTAATCCTGACGGCACCCGCGCTTTCCACCGTGCCGATCCACGGGGCCGTGCGGATGAAGCTGCGGCGCGCAACCGTTTCGACGGCCGGCGACGCTGGATTGGCTTTGGGCTCCGGACGGTTCGCCGCCCAGCGCAGCGCAAGAACCGCCGCCGCGATCACGATGACAGTTCCCACGGCGACTAAGGCCCATGTCTTCCGGGTCGGTGCCTTCATTTCGCCGCCTCATTATTTCGCAAGACTTTGCTCCAGCCGGTCCACCAGGTCCCCGAGTGTTTGTCCGGCTCGGATCTGGGAGGGGGGCGATTTCCGGGTCATGATGGTTGAGACACACGCGTCCATGGCCTTCACCAGGCTGACGTGGTGCTGCTTGAGAAACCACGGCCGGAGTTGCTTCCAGTCGGCCTCCACGGCCGTCCTTCTCGCCCGAAGGTCCAACACGCCGGCGGGCGAACGCCTCGCCAGGCGGTTGAGAAGCACGATCTCCCTGGAAAGGTAGTCCATGAGAGCGACTCGCCGGGCACGGGCCGTGGGGAAGGCCTCCCGGGGAAGCATCACCAGCGT
This sequence comes from Acidobacteriota bacterium, assembly GCA_037384885.1. GTDB lineage: Bacteria > Acidobacteriota > UBA4820 > UBA4820 > DSQY01 > JARRNO01. The sequence continues at coordinate 14,094 of JARRNO010000146.1, read as the reverse complement.
CACCTGGTTGGCCGCAAGCGCCGCGCGGATAAATTCGCCGGCTCCGGCGCACCGTTCCATCTCGCCGACGAGATACTCCGCAACGGCGGCGGCGCGTGCGCCGGAACTCCCCGTGTCCGCGACTGATTGGAGCCTTTCCAACGCGCGTTCCATTTCCCCCCGGAGTTTCTTTTCCCTTGCGTTGTCCGCATGACCCGAAAGGTAAACGTCGATGATGTCCTCCGCATGGTCCTCCAGCCTTCTGGCGTTCTGAACCGCGGAGGCGGATCCGGCCGCCTGGATGGGCTTGAAGCAGGCTGCGGTAAGAAACGCGGCTGCAAACAAAAGGAGTGACTTACGCATCGCTCTCCTCCCTTTCCCCGCTTCCCCGCCTGACCCGGAATACGGCCAGCAGGACGGGGAGCACGCCGATGGTCAGAGGGATCTGAACGACCATGCCGCTGATGATGGCGATGGCCAAAGGCTGCTGCATGGCGGAGCCGTGGCCCAGGCCGAAGGCCAGGGGGGACAGCGCGAGGATGGCGGCCAGCGTGGTCATGGTGATGGGCCGCATCCGGTGTTTGCCGGCCGTAATCAGGGCGTGAGGGACGTCGAGATCCGCTGGAACGGCGAGAAATTCGTTGACATAGAAGATGGCCACTTCGGTCACGATGCCGATGACCATGGTCATCCCCATCATGGAAGTGATGTTCAGCTCGGTATGGGTCCACCAAAGGCCCGTGAAGACAGCAGCCAACGAAAGCAGCGTCGTGGTCATCACGGCGAGGGCGAGCTTGAACTGCTCGAAGAGAAAGAGCAGCAGGAAGAAGACAAGCGCCACGGCCGCCCCGAACACCGCCATGAGGCCGGCAAAGGCGATCTGCTGCTGCCGGTAGAGGCCGCCAAGTATGTAATACACGCCATGGGGGAACATGCCGGGACGGTTGAGAGCCTTCTTCACATCCCGAATGACGGAGCCCATGTCTCTTCCGCTGATCCTGCCGCTCACGGCCACCATCCTTTTCAGGTCGTCTCTAGTAATTTCGGGCTGTCCGATGACGGGGGTCACGCGCGCAATGCGCTTCAAGGGGAAGACGTGGCCGTCTGGCGCCCTCATGCGGAGATTCTCAACCTGGCGGGTGGTGCGCCTGAGCCCCGCCGGAATCCAGAGCCTGACGCCGACCATCTTCGGCGCCTGCAGAATGCGTGTCGTGACGTCGCCCTGGACGTATCCGCTCACGAGGCGTGTCACCGCTTCCGGGTCCACGCCTTCCAACCCCGCTTTCGTCCGGTTCACCCTGATATCGAGGGCGTCTCCCGCGAGAACGACGCCGTTCTTCACGTCCACAACCCCGGGAATCTTCTCGATGGCCGACGCCACTTTGGGCCCCAGTTTCAGGAGCTGGCTCTCCTTGTCGGAAAAGATCTTGATCTCGATGGGCTGCGGCACGGCGGTCAGGTCTCCGATCAGGTCCTCCATAAGCTGGGCCTCTTCGATTTCCAGCCCCGGAACCTCGTGCTCTACGCGGTTGCGGACATCATCCATGACCTGCTCGATGGGACGGCGGGGAAAAGGCTTCAGCCGGACGAAAAAATCGCCGGTATTTGTTTCGGTGACGCCGCCGCCGAGCTGCAGGCCCGTCCGCCTCGAATAGGTTTCCACATCGGGCGTCTGCTGGAGAATTTTTCCGACCTGCCTGAGCAGCCTGTCCGTTTCCGTCAGCGACGTGCCCGGCTCGGCCACATAGTCCAGCACGAAGCCCCCTTCATCCATGTGGGGCATGAACCCGGAACCCACGTATTTGTAGGCCGCGTAACCGAGCCCCACGAAGGGAACCAGTACGATCAGCACGAGCGCCGGCCGGCGGAAGACTTTTTCCATGGCGGTCTCGTACCGCCGGTGGAACCACGAAATGACGGGGCCGCCTTCTTCTCGGGCGGCGTCCTTGGCGCTCAGGAGGCGGTCGGCGAGGAGCGGCACCGCAAGCCAAGCCACGAAGTAAGAGATGATCAGGCTGGACGCCATGGTCAGGGACAGGGCCTTGAAGAAGGCTCCGGTTACGCCGGACAGAAAGGCGAGTGGGAGAAAGATCGTCGATGATGAGGCCCACGGCCGCCGCCATCCCCCCGAGGGTCATGATGTTGAAACTCATGTTCAGGAGATAGAGCAGAAGGACGGTTACGGCCAGCACGCCGGGAACGGCGATGATCGCGATCAGCATCATCTTGACGTTGCGGAGAAAGATGAGCAGGATCAGCGCCGCCAGGAGGACCCCGATGACCACCGCATCGCGGACGCTCCCCGCAGAGGACAGGATGAGCTGGCTTTGATCGTACCAATTGGCGATCTTCACGTCCTGCGGAAGATGGCCGCGATAGGCGGCGAGCTTGGCCTTGATGCCGCGGGCGATCTGAACGGTGTTGCCGCTTCGCTGCTGGAAAATCTGGATCAGCACGGCGTCGTGCCCGTCCGCCGTCACACGGGTCCAGTTAGGAGCCGTCGAAGGTTTCACAGAGGCGACGTCCTTCACGCGCAGGACCGTACCGGACGCCGTGCGGAGCACCGTGTTCTCGATCTGCTTGATGTTATGAAAGCGTGTGTCGGACACCACGAGGTAGAGCTTGTCGTGGTCTTCCAGCCGTCCCACCGCCTGGATGACATTGGCCGCCGAAAGGGCCCGGGCCACGTCTGAGAAGGTCAGATGGAACGCCTGCAGCCGCGCCGGCGTGATGGAAACCCTGTATTCTCGCTTCAGACCGCCCTGGACGCCCACCTTTGCCACGCCCGGCACGGTGGAAAGCAGCGGCCGCAGCTGATAGACCGCGATGTCGCGGAGCGACACGAGGGAACGGGTGTCCGACGTCAGGCTGTAGGCGATGACGGGATCCACCGTGGTGTCCATTCGCTGGACGTTGAATGAGGTGCCCGCGGGCAGCTTTCCCGAGACCTCTCCGATGGCCGACTGGACCAGGAGCATGGACTTCACCATGTCCCTGCCCCATTCGAAGTTGATGTTGATTTCGGCGCTGCCCCGGCTGGTGGTCGAACGGACTTCCCGGACACCGGGCACGCCCCGCACCGCCTCCTCCACGGGCCGGGTGACCTCGACGGCCATGCGGTCTGCCGGACGGTCTCCCGCATCGATCATGACGCGGACCCGTGGGAAACTGACGCGGGGAAAGAGCGCCACAGGAAGGTGAAACGCGGCGGCGATGCCTCCGAGAATGAGCACCGCCAGCAGGAAAAGAAGCGACCGGCGGTGCGCCTGCATCCAGCCGGTCAACTTCATGAAGCCGGCTCCACTGTCACGGCCATGCCGTCCTTGAGTTCGTAATTGCCCAGGACCACCACCCGGTCCCCCGGCTTCAGGCCTTTCCCGGCGACTTCCACTTCCCGGCCGTTGTCAATTCCGACTTTGACTTCATGGCGCACGGCGTGTCCCTTCTCGACGGTAAAGAGAATCTCTTTTCCGCCCTCGGGAAGCACCGATGCGTACGGAACGATCAGGCCTTGAGAGGCCTGGGCCGTCATTTCCCCCCGGACATAGCTACCGAGCAAGCCTTGTGCCGATGGGGGCAGAGAGACAAAAACCGGCACCAGGCGTGTGGCGGGATCGACGGCGCCTCCGACGGCCCGTATTCTGCCCGTGAGGAGTCTCCCGGAACTACTGTCCACGGGGGACACAGCCACGCGCTGGCGGAGGCGGAGATGACCGGCATCCGACGCCTCCAGGCCCAACCGGGCCTCCAGCGCGCCTGCGTCCACCAGGGCCAGCATGGGCGTGCCCGGCGCCACCAGGTCGCCCTTCTTTACGCTGAGACCCCAGGCGATTCCCGCCGAACCCGCCCGGATGGTCTGGACGGATTCGGCCCTTTGCTGCAAAAGGTTATCCAGCGCGGCCTTCGCGTCGGAGTAACTTTTTTCGGATTGGATCACCGCTGTTTTATCCGTGAGCTTCAGCTGGTATCTGTGCCGGACGACCCTGAGCTGTTCGCGGGCCGCCTTCACATCGTTGCGCGCCCGGTCCAAGGCCAACCGCGTCTGCGGCGCCGCATCCACCACCAGCAGCGGGGCGCCCTTGGAGACCCGCTCCCCATTGCTGACCTGAACCTGGGCGATGCGCACTGAATATCCCAAGGCGATAGTCCGTCTTCCGCCGGGAGCGGGCACCACCATGCCGTAAGCATCCACGGTGCTTCGGATTTCTCCCCTGCGGATGGGTGCGGTACGCACGCGGGCGGTGAGGACCTTGGGTACGCGGCCTTCGTTGACCTTTTGCACGGCCGACCGAACTCCCGAAGACCGTCCGATCCAGAAGAACAGGACGCAAAGAAGGACAATCGTCGCCGCCGCCCCCGCAATCCAGGCACGCCGCTTGCCGGTCATGACGCCCCCTTTGCCGCAGGTGCCGCACCCGCAGGAAAGTAACGGCCCGAAGCAAGCTCCAGAGCCACTCCAAGCCGCGCGAGATCCGCCTTCAGCCCTTCGATCCGAATCTCCCGCGTCCAGACCTCGTTGACTGCGTCGTTGTAACTGATCAAATCCACGCTGCCATCTTTCAAGGCCTTTTCGTAGGCGGCGGCAAGCCGCTTGTCGGCCGGAAGCGCCGCCCCGTCCGCCTCGATTTTCTGCTTGACTTTGGCCATGTCACCCAGGATCTGTGCGATTTGAGCGCGTGCATCAAACAGGCGGCCCAGGTATTCGTCGCGGAGTTGCTTCCGCGTCGCCCGCTGGAAGGCGATCCGGCCCTGGTTTCGATTGAAGAACGGAAGGTCGATGCTGACGGCGTAGCCCGTCGAAACGATATTGCTCGTATCCCGGCCGTGATTGATGCTGATGCCGATATTGGGGAACTGGTTGCGCACGGCAAGGCGAACTCTCAACTCCTGGCTTTTGTATCCCTTGCGCAGGGCCAGCAGATCCAGGCGGCGCCGGTCCAGTCCCTTCATGATCGCCGACTGGGAGGGAAGGCTCTTCCACGTGGGAAGCCCCGCGCCCTGAAGCGGAATGGAAACATCCGGCGGAAAACCCATGGCCGCGTTCAGGCTCCGGCGCTCCGTCTCCTGCTGTTGCTCGAGATTCAACAGAACGTCGCGCCCCCGTGCGAAGGCCGCTTGCGCCGCCGCAAGCCGCACATCGGAGATTTCGCCCTCCCGCGCCGCCTTCTGCAAGGCCTTCAAGTTGTTTCCCAGGGCCTCTTGCATTCGGCGCGCCAGAAGAACCTGGCGGGTCAGGGCTTCAAGCTGGTAAACGTCGAGCTTGGCCGACTCTGCCACCTGCCACTCCCTCCAGGCGATCTGAAGGTTCACCGCTTTCTGCTGTTCTATTGCCGTCTTCTTTCGAAGCCCTCGGGTGAGCAGTGCGTTCAGGTTGAGGTCCAGCGAAGTCATGTATCCGGTCACCGTATTCTGGTCGGCTCCGCCAGTCGGGATATCCTGTCCGTAGGCCAGGACGGGATTCGGCAGCAGCCCGGCTTCGATCAGCTGGGCGGCGGCCAACTGCCGCTGGTCCCGGTCGACGCGGAGCTGAGGGTTTGCCGCCACCGCGACCAGCGCCGCTTCATCGGGCGAAAGACCGTCGGCGAGATCGACCTTGACGGGCTGCAAGAGAGGGTGGTCTATTTTTGACGCCGCCACGGCGACGGACTTGAAGTCCGGCTGCTTCAAGGCTTCTTTTTCGGAAGCTTTGTCCAGCGGAAGGGGGTGGTAGAGCGTGCAGCCCGCCACCGCGCCCAGGCTGGCCAAAAGTGAGATGATGAGTAGGAGTCGCTTCACGCTCGAACCTCCACCGGCAGAGAGACGCTTTCCGTGGGACCTGCCTTCCAGGCCCCCGGAGACAAAGGCCGGTCTTTCAGATTTTCAGGATAGAGCATCAATCTTACCGGATCCTGACGGCATCCTGACCATTTGGTGAGATTTGCGCGACGGCGGCAAGATCCTGAAGACCGTCCGCTCCCCGCGCTGAGTTTCGTGAGAGCCGGTCCTGTCTCTCCAAAATGTTCACGAGGGGTCTTCTTCGTCCTCCTCGCCGATGCGCTCAACCACGATGGTCAGCCGCGCCACAAGCGCCGCCAGAGCTCCCACCGCCGCGAAAACGGGGAGAAGAACCGTTCCCACAACCCCAAGAGTCAGGGGGATTTCAAGAAGACTTTCTCCCGACTCGTTTTTCAGCGTAATTCGCCGGATGTTTCCCTCATGGACGAGTTCCTTGATCTTCGCCAGGAGCTTATCTCCGCTGATCTGAAACTCCTCCACTCTCGGCCTCTTCCCTTTCATGATTCTCTCCTTCAGCCTTGGAACACACCACCCCATGGTGATGCTTACGGGAATTCGCCCTGCGGGTTCAACCTTCGCCGGCAAAGCGTTGTCTTATATGCGTGTCATATACCGCACCTGTCTAAAAACGCCACAGTTTTTGTTTCTTTCCTTTCCGGAGCCTGTACGCTTTCAATCAAGATCCCGCTTTAGCAGGGACCGCCAACAGAGCGCCACGCCAAGGGCAGGCGCTCAAGGGAGAGAAGTGCGATGAGAAATAGATTAAAGCGCAGGCCATTCCACGTCATGTTCGCCCTCGCGGCCATCGCCGCCGCGGCCCTCGCCGTTTCCGGTCAGACCTATTTCAACCGCGTCTTTCCGCAGGACAAGGGGCCGGCGACCCTGGATGTTTCGGGTTATCCGCCCGCGATCCAGCGGGATTACAAAATTTTCGCCCGGGGACTGCTCGCGCTGCCACACCCTCGCCCGGCCGCTCAACACAACCATGAATGACTCCTTCTGGGCGCGCTACCTGGGCGGCATGATGCAGAATCCCACCTACCAGATCAGCTTGAAAGACGCCAAGGCGATCTATGCGTTCCTGAGCTACGACCAGGCGCACAGGAAGGACAAGAATCCGGGAAAGTTCCGCCCCGCCCTGACGCTGAACGAGATCGCCCTTCTGCCGCGGCTGAAGACCAACTGACGGCAGTCGATTGCTCTTACTTGATGAAGTACCCGGCCGCCCGCCAAGTGCCGTCAGGCTGCTTCTGCATCGTGACCGTTTCCACCGCGGCCTTTTTGTGTTCGAAGTTTGCCAGAAACCGGATGATCACGTAATCGCCGGCTGGAGCTCCCGGCAGGTCTTTCGCCTCATGGGCCGAGCCGAGCATCCGCTTCTCCAGCTTGCCGAGAGACTTTCGGGCCCCGGCCATCGCGGTCTCCCACTTCTCCTGGGTCACGGCCTTTTGAACCAGGTCCGAGGCCTGCTTCCAGCTCTGGGCGTATTTTCCCTGGTCGACAAGGGCCAGCCAGGCCCGGGCTGACTTCACCGCGGCGCTTGTTTCGCTCTTCTCGGCGGAAGGTGCCGCGGCCATCAGCGGCACGACAAGCAGGACAGTGAAAAATGCTGCCGCCAACCATCGTTTCATGAGGTCCCCCTTTCTGAGTGGCAACGATTATGCCAACCAGCCTGCTTCGGACAGCGCCCGGTCCAGGCTGATTGCGACGCTGATCAATCCAGGCCGTCGCTAGCGCCCTTGCCCATCCGGTACCGGTAGGTAAGCGAATCCTCTACCAGCTCGTCCTCAACGGCCTTCATGTGGGACGTCCAGCGGCGGTCGCCGAAGGAGATGAACTTGGCGATAGGCATGAGGAGGCTCGAGGCGTCAACCGCGTCGGTTCCCCTGTACTGGATGAAGGCGCCCTTGCCCTTGTTCCAGAAGTTTTCGTAGATATCCCTGTAAATAGTGTCCCGCGCCTTGATCCAGTGGTCCAGCGGCGCCGGGAAGGAGCGGTTCATGGCGATCCGGACGGCGCGGTCGATGGCGACCCAGCACTGGAGGCGGGAATAAAGAAATTCGTCGCGCCCGCCGCGCACCTCCCAGATACCTTCATCCGGCTTTCGCCAGTTTTCCGTGACCCAATTCACGAGGAGCACGAGCTCGTTCCAGAGTTCGTAGCCGATGGGCTGGCCGTACCGGTTGAAGATGTAGATCGCGTCAAGCAGTTCACCGTAGATATCGAGCTGAAGCTGGTCGTAGGCGCCGTTTCCCACCCGCACAGGCGACGAGCCCCGGTAGCCTTCGAAGTGCGGCAAGATCTCCTCGGTCAGCTTGGAGCGCCCGTCCAGGCCGTACATCACCTGGAGGGGGCCGTTTTCCCGGTCTTTCGCCGCCAGGTGAACGCACTCCTCGAGCCAGCGCATGAAGGCCCGCGCCTCGTTGGTGTATCCGAGTTCGCCGAGCGCGTGCAGCGTGAAGGCCGAGTCCCGGATCCACACGTAACGATAGTCCCAGTTGCGCTCCCCTCCGATTCTTTCGGGAAGCCCAAAGGTCGGTGCGGCGACAAGGGAGCCGTGTCTCTGGGAAAACAGCAATTTCAAGGTCAGGGCAGAGCGATTCACCATGTCCCGCCAGCGCCCCTGGTAATTGGCCCGTCCGATCCAGCGCCGCCAGTAGTTGACTGTCTTTTCAAGCGCCACGGACACGGCCTCGTCGGCAGCCGGAAGACTGACAGCGCCGTCATCCGCCGGCTCCAGGATGAAGTCGGCGGTCTCTCCGGACCGCAGGGTGAACTCAGCGAATCCCGCACCGTTTCGCACGTCCATGGGCGTGCCGCTCCGCAGCCGCAGCGTCATGCCGTCTTTGCCCTCTGAACGGAACACGATGCCTCCGTCCACGGGGAGCGCTTTGTGGGAAGCTCTGCCGTAATCGAAGCGGGGATCGCAGATCATGCGGAAGCGGACTTCGCCGCGGACGGTCTTGACCCGGCGGACAAGGTCGTGGACGGCCGCGCCTTCATCTATCGGCATGAAGTCGATGATCTCCGCCACGCCGTCCTCGGAAAGAAACCGGGTGAGCAGCACGTTGGTGTCGGGAAGGTACAGCTGCTTCTTCCGCACATCCTCGAATGTCGGTGCGATCCGGAACCGGCCGCCCTTCTTGTCGTCGAGAAGCGCGGCAAAGACGGACGGCGAGTCGAAGCCGGGCAGGCACAAAAAGTCAATAGACCCGTTCATCCCTACGAGGGCCACCGTGTGGAGGTCTCCGACGATCCCGTAATTTTCGATGGGCTGATAGGCCATGCCAAGATCTCCCTTCGTTCGGCGCTGCCTGGAAAACAGTTCGGAACTTGTTGATATTCCTTGGAATTCACCCACCCTTGTTTGTTGCGGGCGCGAGAGGCAGTGTGAGCGTAAAGGTGCTGCCCCTGCCCGGGTCACTTTGCGCGCTGACGTCGCCGCCGTGGGCGCGGGCGTTGGCCCGCGCGAGGCTCAGTCCCAGTCCGTTTCCCTCCTCGGTGCGGCTGCGGTCGGCCCGGTAGAACCGGTCGAAAATGCGTTGCAGGTCTCCAGGCGAGATGCCGATCCCCGAGTCCTGGACGCGAACGAAGGCCCGGCTTCCCGACACTTCCAGCGACACGGCCACTTTTCCTCCCGGACGGGTGTATTTCACGGCGTTGTCCACGAGGTTGGCGACGGTCCGCTGAATCTTGTGGCGGTCGCCGCGGATGCTGCAACCAGGCGCCGCCTCCACCGCCAGGGACAGTCCGCGTTCCTCGGCCATGGGCTGGAAGAGTTCGCAGGCTTCCAGCAGGATTTTCCCCAGATCGAGGCGCTCCAGCTTCATGTCCGCTACGCCGGCTTCGGCTTCAGAAATGTCGAGCATGGCGTTGATCATCCCGAGAAGACGGTCGCATTCTTCCACCGTGCTGGACGCGGTCGCTTCGAAATCCCGTGGACCGGTCCTGCTGGTCAGGGCCATTTCTGAAAGTCCGCGAATCCTTGTAATCGGACTCTTAAGATCGTGGGCGATGTTGTCCGTGATCTGCCGCATCTCCGAGACCATGGTTTGGATCCGGCCCAGCATGTCGTTGAAGGTGGTGGCGAGGCGGTCGATCTCGTCGCCCCTGCCTGTAACGGGGACGCGCCTCTCCAGGTCGCCGCTCGAAATGGCCCGCGCCGTCCGGGTTACCTCCTCGACGCCCGCCAGCGCACGTTTTGACATGAACCAGCCGATGAACCCGGATACTGCCAGGACACAGATCAACGCCACCCAGAAGCTCTGCCTGAGGTCCTCCAGGAGGTCTTCGTCGGCCCCCATGTACTTTCCCACCTGCAGGACCAGATCGGGGGCGAGCCGGGCATAAAAATCCCGCACGTGATAGGGACGCCCCTTGACCGAAACGGTAAAGGCCACCGGACGGCCTCGCTCCACTTCCTTCACCGCCTTCATGTCCACACCGACACCCTGAAACGCGGCGTCGCTCGAGGCGGCCACGATGCGTCCGTTCCCGTCGATCAAGCGGAAGAAGATCTGGCGGGTTCCCACCGACTCGGCTTCCCTCCCGAACTCCCCCCTCATGGCCTGCGGCCCGCGCGTGGCCACCAAAGCCGAGAATTCCCGGGCCTTGTCCACAAAATAGCTGTTCGTGCGCGTGGCCAAGTCGGCCTTCAGGAAGCTGTAAAACAAGACAAAGATGATTACCAGCGAAACGGCGATCACGGCCGTGTATCCCGCGGCCAGCCGGAAGGCGACGGTGGCCCGGAACTTAAGCAGGCTCTTCAAGGACATAGCCCACACCGCGCAAGGTTCGGATCATCTTTCTCTCGAACCCCCGGTCCAACTTGTCCCGGAGGCGGCTGATGCGCGCTTCGACCACGTTGGTCTGGGGATCGAAATTGTAGTTCCAGACGTGCTCCATGATCATCGTTTTCGAAACGACGCGCCCGGAGTTTCTCATGAGAAATTCCAGCAGCGCGAACTCCCGGGGCTGCAGCTCGATCCGCTCACCGGCGCGCGTCACCGTTCGCTTGAGGAGGTCCATGTGAAGGTCCGCCACCGTCAGGCTCGTCGGTTCGCCCACACCCGTCGCCCGCCGGATCAGGGCCTGTACCCGCGCCAGGAGTTCGGCGAAGGCGAAGGGCTTGGTGAGGTAATCGTCGCTCCCGGAGTAGAGCCCCTTGACGCGGTCGTCCACGGACCGCTTGGCGCTCAAAATGAGAACCGGAGTTTTGACGTCGTGATTCCGCAGTTCCTTGATGAGAGCCAGCCCGTCCAGGCGGGGAAGCATGACGTCGATGACGGCGCAGTCATAGGGTTCAGCCAGCGCGAGAGTCAGGCCCTTCTCCCCATCCTGGGCGCAGTCCACGGCAAACCCCGCCTGCTCCAGCCCCTTGCGGACGAATGCGCTGATCTTCGCGTCGTCCTCCACCAGCAAAACACGCATGGTCTCATTGTAGCACCCGGGATCATTTAATCCGATATAATGCCTCCTGTCCACACGGGGACGGAACGGGAGAACGGCGTGACGCAGCAGGGCAAGGCATATCTTTACGCGGGCGGTGCGGTGCTGGCCTGGTCTACCGTGGCCTCTGCGTTCAAGCTCTCTCTCCGGTACCTGGATTACGCACAGCTGCTCTTTTACGCCAGCGTCATGTCCATCTTGGTGCTGGGGGCGATTCTCGCCCTCCAGCGGAGACTTGGAAAAATCTTTTCCTGCACCCCGCGCCAATACCGGCGGTCGCTCTGGCTGGGGCTGCTCAACCCCTTCATTTACTACCTGGTGCTGTTTAAGGCCTACGACCTCCTACCCGCCCAGGAGGCCCAGCCGCTTAACTACACCTGGGCCATTACTCTAGCGCTTCTGTCCATCGTCATTCTCAAGCAGCGGATCCGGCTGCGTACCATCGCCGCCGGATTCATCTGTTACTCGGGCGTGCTCGTCATCGCGACACGAGGACATTTGGAAAGCCTGCATTTTTCAGACCCTCTTGGTGTTTCGCTGGCGCTTGGAAGCACCATCATCTGGGCGCTTTACTGGATCTACAACACCCGGGACGACCGTGACCCGGTGGCCGGCCTTCTCTTGAACTTTCTTTTCGGGCTGCCCTTTATCGCCGTGTACTGCCTGCTGTTCTCTTCGTTCCGGATCGCCGCCTGGCAGGGTCTGGCGGGCGCCATCTACGTGGGGTGCTTCGAGATGGGCGTCACCTACTGGCTCTGGCTGACCGCGTTGAAGCGCTCCGAAAACACCGCAAAAGTGGGAAATCTGATCTTCCTTTCCCCCTTCCTCTCGCTCGTTTTTATTCATCTCCTGGTGGGAGAAACCATCCTGGCGTCAACCTACTTCGGTCTTGTCCTGATCGTGGGCGGGCTGGCACTGCAGAGCCTGCGGCGGACCCGGAGAACCTCTCAGGCCTGAAGCCGGGGGCGGTCAATCCGCCGCTTCCCGGTCCAGAAACCAGAGCACGGGGTCACGAGGGGAAACGCATGCGGCCGGATAGAGCCGGGCGGCCTTCTCGGGGTCGTTCCGGATATCCTGAAGCACGGGGCGCTTTGCCGCCCCGGCCGCGAGGAAGAAGACACGGCGCGCGGCATTGATCACGGGGAGCGTGAGGGTGATTCTTTTTGCAGGAACGATGCCTTCCGGGGCCGTCACCGGAACGGCCCAGCGGCGGGCCTCCTCAAGGGCCGGAGATCCAGGGAAAAGGGACGCCGTGTGCCCTTCACCACCTATGCCGAGCATGAGCAGATCGAAGGCGGGCGGCTTCCCCTCCCGCGCGGTGGCGCGGAAATGCTCCGCCAGCCGGGCTTCGTAGACTTCGGCCGCCTTCTGAGGCGGTGACATCTCCGCCGGAATCCGGTGAATGTTGGACTCGGGGATGGGAACAGCATCAAGCAAGGCCTCACGCGCCATCCGGAAGTTGCTGTCCTCACTGTCGGGCGGGACGCAGCGTTCGTCTCCCCAGAAAATGTGAGTCGCTTCCCAGGGCATATCGGCCGCGTGTTCTCCGGCG
>JARRNO010000146.1:0-1308 GCA_037384885.1 Acidobacteriota bacterium | reverse complement strand
CCGGACAGCCATTGAGCGGCGGGCGGATTCCACCACCACACGGGCGGCGGACCGGCTGAGGGCCTCCAGATCCTCGAAAATCCGGAATTCTCCGCTCATCGGGTCACCCACCCTTCCGGTTCGCCCTCCAGCAAAGCCGCCGTCTCTTTGTCCGGTCCCCAGGAACCGGCCGGATAGGGGTGAACATCCAGCTTCTGCTCCAGCAGGGGCGTATAGAGCCGCCACGCCGCCTCGGCCTCGTCCGCGTGCACGAAGAGCGTCTGATCGCCCAGGACGACGTCGAGCAAAAGCGTCTCGTAGGCGTCGGGAAGGGGCTCGAAGGCCTCGGCGTACCGGAAACGGAGATTCTGGCTGACCAGGCGAACGGGCTGGCCCGGCGCCTTGACCTCGAACTGCAGGTCGAATCCCTCGTCAGGCTGGAGCGTCATGAGAAGGACGTTGGAATGGATGGCGCAGGTATCGTGCGGCTGGAACATGGAAACAGGCGGACAGCGGAACGTCACGGCGATCTGGGTTACATGGCGGGGCAGGCGCTTCCCGGTCCGGAGATAAAAGGGCACGCCGTGCCACCGCCAGTTGTCCACATGGAGCTTCATGGCCACGAAGGTCGGCGTCTTCGAGTCTTTGGGAACCTTGGGTTCTTGCAGGTAGCCCGCCGCCTCTTTCCCGTCCGCTTTGCCCGGCCCGTACTGGCCATACACGATATCGCCAGGCCGGATCGGCGCGACGGACCGCAGCAGCTTGGCCTTTTCCTGGCGAATGGCGTCCGCCTCGAAGGCAGCGGGGACTTCCATGGCGGTCAGGGCGAAAAGCTGGGTGAGATGGTTCTGAACCATGTCCCTCAAGACGCCGGCCTTGTCATAGTACGCCGCCCTTCCAGCCGTTCCGATGCTCTCGGCAACCGTGATCTGAACGCTTTGAACCCGGTCCCGGTTCCAGATCGGCTCGAACAGAGAGTTGGCAAAACGAAACACCAGAAGGTTCTGAACCGTTTCCTTTCCCAGGTAATGGTCGATCCTGTAGATTTGCGGTTCTTCGAAATGCTGGTGGACGAAATCGTTGAGCTTTTGCGCCGATTCGAGATCATGTCCGAAAGGCTTCTCGATGACCAGGCGCGTCCAGCCCCGGCTCTTGTTCAGCCCGAATTCGCCGAGCGCCTGGATGACCTCGGGGAAGGCCTGGGGCGGCAGCGCCAGGTAAAAGACGCGGTTCCCCGGGTGGCCGTGCTGCTCCTCCAACTCCAGGAGTCGCTTGTCGTAGGCTTTGTAGGTTTTCTCGCTGCCGTCCGGTACGCCCTGGTAAAAGAGC
>JARRNO010000145.1:5603-8594 GCA_037384885.1 Acidobacteriota bacterium | reverse complement strand
GCTGACTTTGTATGAACCCCCAAGGAGGAGACTTCGCCCATGACGGATACGCCCGACATTCCCAATCAGGATGGTAGCGAACTCGTCACGATTCGAATCTCTAATCAGTCTTTCGTTGCCACGTGGGCTCGTTCGGTCCTCATGGCCGAGGGAATCGACGCCTTGTTGCCCGACGAGGCCGTGAGCATGGTGGAGGGCGAAGGGGGGATCGGGGCCATGGGCGGCCGTCGCGTACAGGTCCGCAAGGAAGACGCCGTGCAGGCAGACGCTATTCTCAAAGAGCTGGAACTTCAACAGCAGGGACCGGATCCGGACGGAGGCGCCCGCCCCGACTCCGGCGAATGGGTCGAAGATCCGCCCATGGAAGCCTACTGCCCGCACTGCGGGTCCGATCACGTGGAGGCCGATCTCCACACTTCCTCCGACGATGAAAACAGGGTCTTCCTGCGGTGTTCGCAGTGCGGACACCGCTGGGAAGCCGGCGTGGTGGACGAGCTCCAGGAAGAAGACGCCGGTGATGGAGACCCGACCGCCCAGGCCCGGGAATTCGCCTGCCCCTCCTGCGGCAGCCGCGACGCCGAGTCCACTTCCGCGCCGGATTACGCGGGAGAGAGCCCCTTCACGTCGTTTTTCCGCCGCCTGGCCGGTCACGGCTGGTATCGCTGCTCCAAGTGCGGCAACGTCTGGCGGGGCTGATCGCCGGGCGAACCGGACGCTGTCAGGCTTTGGCGCTCTTCAACGCCTTGACCGCCTGAAGAACGCGCTCGGCGTGGTCCGTTGGGTTGACGTGGCGCCAGATTTTCAGAATCCTCCCATCCTTTCCGATGAGAAATGTCGACCGGTCCACGTTCATGGGCGTATGCGGCTTGGCGGGATCGCGCCAGCAATGGTAGGCGGTCATGACTTTGCCGCTGGTGTCGGCGAGGAGGGGGAAATTCAGCTTGTACTTTTTGGTGAACTGGTGGTGGCTTGAAAGGTTCTGAAGGCTGACGCCAAGCACCACCACTCCCTGCGCCTTTAATTTTGATTGGTTATCCCTGAAGTTGCAGGCTTCCGTGGTGCACCCCGGCGTTTCGTCGGCGGGGTAGAAATAGAGCACCACGAGCTTGCCGCGAAGGGATTTCAGGCTGACGCGGCCCCCGCTCGAGGATGGCAGGTCGAAGGCGGGAGCGGGAGCCCCCACCGCCGGCGGGGGAGATTTCATGCGGCTCTTCTCGTGGTGCCCCCCGGTCGTCGCGGAGGCGGAAACCGCGAGCCCCAATCCTGCGGCAAGGGCCATTGTGATTCGAAGTGCTTGTTTCATCGTGCTCTCCTTTCCGGCTTTCGCGTTGAAAACCTACCAGGAGAACAACCGGCCGCAGGGGGGGATTCCTTGAAAGTTAAAACCCGGCGCGCCGCCTGGAAACCTCGAAAAGCGCAAGCGCCGACGCCACGGATGCGTTGAGAGAATCAAGCCCCCCCTGCATGGGAATGGAGAGGAGAAGATCGCAGTGGCGTTTTACAAGTGGGCCCAGCCCCCGTCCCTCGGCGCCCACCAAAAGAACCAGCGGTTTTTCCCACTCCAGACCGGCCGTCCAGAGTCGCTCGCCCTGCATGTCCAGCCCGGCGCGCTGCATACCCGCTTGGCCGGCGGCCTCCAGGAACATGGACGGATTGGGCACTCTTGCCACGCGCAGATGCTCCACCGCACCTGCGGACGCCTTGGCGGCGGCGGCGGTTACGGGGGAGGCGTGGTGCTTGCGGATGACCACACCCGTAGCGCCGGCGCAGTATGCGCTCCGCATGATGGCCCCCGTGTTGTGCGGATCGGTCACGTTGTCCAGGAGCAGCAGGAAGGCGCATCCATCCTCCAGAAGCTCTTCCCAGTCCACGTAAGGATAGGGGTCCACCCTCGCTGCGACGCCCTGATGGTCGCGGGTGCCGGCCTCCCGGTCCAGATCGCGTCTTGACGTCCGGTCCACTTGGACCGGCAAAGCGCCGCCCAGCTTTTGCACTAGGTCCCGCTCTCTTCTGTCGTCCGCCACCAGGAGGCGGTGTACTTTTCTCCGCCCGGCGCGCAGGCATTCCACGACCGGGTGAATCCCGTAAAGAACCTCCATTAGAGGATCTCCGTCAGCAAGCGGCGGCCCTGTTCGAGAGCCTTGCCGGTCAGGATCGCGGTATGGGGGGTTTTTTGTCTGAACGCGCCGCGTGGAGAATGTCCTCGGGAGTTCGTTCCGTCCAGGCGGGGAGAACCCCGAAGCGCTTCATGGCCCGCGCGACTTTTTCGAGACTCCCGGCGGAAAGGTATCCGTCGGCTCTCGCGGCCGCTGCCTCCCACAGCAGCCCACAGGCGACGGCAGAACCGTGGGGAAAACGATAGCCGGAGAGCTGCTCAAGGGCATGCGCCACCGTGTGGCCCAAGTTCAGAAGGTGGCGGCTTCCCGAGGCCTCGCGAGGGTCCCCCGCCGCCACATTCATTTTGAGGCGGACAGACTGTTGGACAAGGCGGCGAAGGCTGTCGCCGTCTCGTCGGAATTCATCAAGGCCCGTGTCCGCCACCCATTGGAAGTAGTCTGCATTCCCCAAAAGGCCATGCTTCAAGCATTCTGCAAGGCCGTTCCTCCACTCGCGCGGCGGAAGCGTCCTGAGCGCCGAGAGTACGGTGAAAACGGCGGCGGGCGGGTGGAACATTCCCACCATGTTCTTTCCCGCCGGCGTGTTCACTCCCGTCTTTCCACCCAGGGACGCATCCACCATGCCCAGTAGCGTCGTGGGGAGACTCAGGTAGGCTACCCCACGCTGAAGCGTCCCGGCGGTGAAGCCCACAAGGTCTGTGACAGTCCCCCCGCCGACTGCGACCAGAACGGTCTGGCGGTCGGCGCCCGCCGCCAGCAGGCGGTCTTCTAGGCCAGCCTTTTCCTTCCGGTTCTTGCGGGATTCCCCGCGGGGCACCAGAAAGAGTGGAGCGCCGGAGAGCTGCTTCTCCAGGGATTGCAGCAAGGGCGCCAG
>JARRNO010000145.1:0-5550 GCA_037384885.1 Acidobacteriota bacterium | reverse complement strand
CAGACCTTCCTGGCTGACGATCATGAACCGCTTTTTCTGCGGCGCGTCCCGCAGAAAGAGGCGCAAATCGGGCGAGCGATCGCTCAGGTAGACGGGATGAAGGGGATAATCGAAAAAGACGGGACCGGCGTTGGTCACGGAAAGCTTAGCGGCCCCGCCCCCGCGGGAGCAGGGCCGCCGTAAAAATTACATCTTCACGAAGATGATGACCATGGTGTACAGAGCCAGCGATTCGATGAAGGCCAAACCGATGATCATCATGATCTGAAGCTTGTCGGCCATTCCGGGATTTCTCGCGGCGCCTTCGCAGGCGGAAGCGATGGCCCGGCCCTGGGCGATGCCGCAAAGCCCGGAAGCGAACGCCATGGAAAAGCCCGCGGCCAGAACCGCATAGGCATCCTTACCCATCCCGGCTGCCGTGGCTCCGCCGTCCGCGGCGAAAACCGGGGCCGCAACCATCAGCATCAGGGCACTCAAGATAAACATCCAAGCCTTTTTACTCACGGAGTTCCTCCCTTTGTTCTAGACAACCTAGTGGTGCTCTACAGCCCCCGCAATATAAATAATAGAAAGCAGGACGAAGACCAGCGTCTGTACGAATGCGACAAAAATTCCCAACAGCATGAACGGAACCGGAACAACTACGGGCACGAGATGGAGAAAGACCCCGCCCACCTGGTGGTCGCCGAAAATATTTCCGAAGAGACGGATCGCCAGCGACATGGGCCTCGCAAGGTGGCTCACCAGTTCGATGGGCAGAAAGAGAAAAGCGAGCCACAAAACCGGCCCCATGAAGTGCTTGATATACGAAAAGCCGTGCGTCCTGATCCCGTACCAGTTATACGCGACAAAAGAGCAGAGAGACAGGGCGAGCGTCACCATGATGCTTCCCGTCGGCGGCATGAAGCCTGGGATCTGCCCGCTCAGATTGCACACCAGAATGAGGATGGTGAAGGTTCCGATGATGGGCATGTAGTTGCGGCCGTTCTTCCCGATAATATCGTCCAGGAACTTGCCGACGGTTTCCACCGTCAGCTCCAGGATCTGCTGGCCCACGCCGGGCTTCTCTACGGACAGCCGCCGCGTCATCGTGTAGCCGACGACCAGCGTCAGGATCATGATCAGGCCGAATCCGACCATGTAGTCCGGGGCGTGGAGTCCCGTGAGATGATTGAACAGAAGTGTCACCAGAGACTGGAGTTCGTGCATTCTCAACCCCGATTGGGAATGGCACCGGCCACAGCCAGCAGAACTAAGGGTCCCCCGATCCCGAGAACAACGCCGATAAATTCCCGGGGAAAGGCGGAAAGAATACCATATAACAGTAAGAGGAGCAAGAGAATCCGCAGGGTAAATCCGGGAAGAACCCGCCACATGAGTCCGGCGGTCATGCGCTCTGCCTTCATCAGGGCGGTGATGCTCCGGGTCACCCAGATGAAATCACCTCCCACTACGAGAAATGTCAGCGCAAAGGCCGCTGCGCTCCTCCAGCCCGAAAGCACCAAAAGGGCGATGCTTCCCGCCAGCCAGGCCGGCAGGGCCGTGACCAAGAAGCGCCGCTGCAAAGCCGCACCCGTTGCATCAGGTCGTGGTGTCGCCATTCCCCTTCCCGTCGCCGTTCTTGACAGACTGAAGCATCTTCATCAGGTAGAAAAAGGCGCTGACCAAGCCCAGCACAAAGCCCACCAAGACAAGGTAAGGCTCTGTCCCCAGCCAGCGGTCCGCCAGGTAGCCCAGCCCGGCGCCCAGCCCCACAATCACCGGGAACGTATAAACCAGCTCCAGGTAGATGCCCAGTCGCTTAAGCGGAGAACTCAAACGCCTCCGTCACCCCAACAGGACGGCGTGCGCCGTCCAGGCCAAAAACGGCTGTGCGTAGAGGCCGATGAAAAGCGTGGCGACGCCCGCCACGGTCATGGCCGCGCCCAGCCAGAACCCACCGGTAATCGGTTCGGTTGCCGTCGACTCCTTCAGGAACATGTGGAAGATGACCCTGAAGTAGTAATACAACGATATCACGGTCGTCACGGCCAGCACCACGGCCAGAATGTACGCCCCGGCGTTGACTGCGGACATGAAAATGTTGAATTTCGCGACAAATCCGGCGGTGGGGGGGATTCCGCCCAGCGAAAGCAGGAAGAGGATCATGAGGATGGCGAGGACCGGCTTGCGGTGGATCAGTCCGTCGAAGTCGGAGAGGTCGTCCCCGCCGCTGCCCTCGTGTTCGAGGTAGAGAACGAGACAGAAGGCGCCGATGTTCATGAACACATAGACAAGCAGGTAGAAAACGGCCGCCGTAATCCCTTCGTTTGTATCGGTCATACCCGCCGCCACCACTCCGATCAGCACATAGCCTGCGTGAGCAATAGAGGAATAGGCGAGCATACGCTTCACGTTCTGCTGGAGCATGGCGGCGATGTTGCCCCAGAACATGGTAATCACCGCCACGAGACTGAGCAGGGTGGTCCAGGCCGGGGCGACCGGCATGAGTCCTTCCATGAAGATGCGGAGCAGCATGGCGAAGGCGGCCGCTTTCGGCGCCACGCTCATGAAGGCCGTGACCGGGGTGGCGGCGCCTTGATAGGCGTCGGGTGTCCACCAGTGAAAGGGCGCAAGTGCTGCTTTGAAGAGCAGCGCTGCTGAGAGCAGAACCAGGCCTGCGCCGAAGGGGAACCCGATGCTCTGAATTCCGCCGTGGGCGATGCGGACGGCCAGGTCGCGCCGCAGGGCGTCCAGGTGAATGCTGCCCGTGGCGCCGTAAATGAAGGACACGCCGTACAGGTAGAAGCCAGAGGACATGGCGCCGAGCAGAAAGTACTTGAGCGCGCCCTCAATGCTGTGTTCTTTCCGGCGAAGATATGCCGCCAGGACGTAGACGCAGAGGGCCATGGTCTCCAGGCCCACCCAGAGGGTGAGCAGGTCGTCGCCGCTGGACATGACCATCATGCCGAAGACGGCGAAGACCAGGAACGTGAAGTATTCCCCTGTGAGCGCCTTTTGAACCTTGAGGCTCTTGAAGGACATGAGCACGGTGAGCAGCGCCCCGGCAAGGATGATGATCTTGAAGATCTGGCTGAAGGGATCCACCACAAGCGAAGCAGCGCCCGACTGGGTGGAAAGGACGGCGATGCGCGCCGTACCCTTCAGGGCGAAGAGCGTCTGGAAGGTCAGGACGAGGGTGATGCCGAAGCCGAGGAGCGAGAGATAGCCGATGCCGCGGCGGTAGCTCTCCGACCCCTTGACCGCGCTCAGGATCAAGAGAATGATGCCGAAGCCCACGAGCACGATCTCGGGACTCATGAGATGCCAGAATTGAGGGTGAATCGTCAACATCACCGTTCTCCGCTGTCTTTTATGGACGCGCCTTTTCCGGCTTCGCCGGCAGGGCTTCGGCCGGGTTCCCGGCCTTTGCCTTCACAGCCGGGGCGGGCGCTTTTCCAGCCTTGGCCGACGGGGTCTCGCCGGTCGTTGCCTTCTCCTGGACCGCCTGCGTCGCTGCGATGTGGTGGTCCTTCTGGGCTTCGACGCGCGCCATGGCGGGGCGGAGCCGCGCCATGACGAAATTTACGCTGTCGTTCATGCGGTTCAGAATCGGCTTGGGATAGAGCCCGATCCAGAGCGCCAGGATCACCAGGGGAATCATGTAGCCCAGTTCACGCTTGGACATATCCTTCCCTTTGACGTGCTCGGGCAGCGCGGGGTTCTTGACTTCACCGAAGAACACCCGCTGGTACATCCAAAGCATGTAGGCGGCCCCGAGAAGCATGCCCGTCACCAGGAAGAAGATCAACGATTTGGAAAAGACCAGGTAGGCAGGCATCTGGTAGGCGCCCAGAAGAATGATGATCTCACCCACGAACCCGTTGAGTCCCGGAAGCCCGATGGATGCCAGAGTGATGAACATGAAGAAGGCGGCGAACACGGGCATGAGCTTGGCCAGGCCGCCGTATTCACGGATCAGCCGGGTGTGCATTCTTTCATAGATGATCCCCACCAACAGGAAGAGGCCGCCGGTGGTGATGCCGTGGTTGATCATCTGGAGGATGGATCCCTTCAAGCCCGCTACCGTCAGCGTGAACATGCCGGCCATGCAGAAGCCCAGGTGGCTCACGGAGGAGTATGCTACCAGCCGCTTCATGTCTTTCTGGACCAGCGAAACCATGGCGCCGTAGATCACGCCGATGATGGCCAGCACCAGCAGGAAGGGAAGCCACTTCAGCGTGGCGTCCGGAAGAATCGGCAGGCTGAAGCGGAAGAATCCGTATGTCCCCATCTTCAGCAGGACGCCGGCCAGGATGACGGAACCGGCCGTGGGCGCCTCGGTGTGCGCATCCGGCAGCCACGTGTGAAACGGAAACATGGGAACCTTGATCGCGAACCCCAGGAACAGGGCGCCGAACACCCACCACTGAAGCTCGGGCGGGAGATGCACTTTATAAATCATATCCAGGTTGAAGGAGTGATGTCCGTTGACGAGCGGCGTGTGGAAATACAGGACCAGAATACCGATCAGCATGACCACGGATCCCGCCAGGGTGTACAGGAAGAATTTGATGGCCGCATAGAGCTTGTTGGATCCGCCCCAGATGCCGATCAGGAAGTACATGGGCACCAGCATGACCTCCCAGAAGATATAGAACAGGAAGAGGTCCAGGCTGCAGAAGACGCCGATCATGCCGGTCTGCAGGATCAAGAGCCAGACGTAGTATTCCTTCTCGCGGTCCTTGATGTACTTCCATGAGGACCAGGCCGCCAGCGTGCCGAGAAGCGTGGTCAACAGAATCAGCAGGCTGCTCAGGCCGTCCACGCCGAAGTGGTAGGAAACGCCCAGGCTCTGGATCCAGGGGAAGGATTCTTCCCATCGCCACATGCCGTTGGCGGAAACCGGAGCTGTCGCCCAGCCGAACCATAAGGGCAGGCTCACGAGAAAGTCAACGAAAAAGGCCGCCGTGGCGAAATACCGGAAGAACCGGACCCGGTTCTTGGGCACGAACATCAGGACGACAGCCGCAAGAAGGGGCAAATAGGTGATCAGTGACAACATGTCCTGACTCCTTCAACCTAATGAATCAACATCCAAATGACCAGCAAAACGAACCCCGCCAGGAAGCCCAGCGCATAATGCTGGAATTCGCCGGTCTGCAGTTTCCGATTCAGGCGGGACAGCGACTTGAAGCCGTACGCCGTCCCGTTCACGCCGGCGCCGTCCACGACGTACCGGTCGAATGCAAGCGATCCTTCGCTGAGGCCGATGTAAAGATGACGGACTCCGTTGACCAGGCCGTCCACGATCCACCGGTCCCACCAGGCCGCCGCCTGCGCCAGCTTGACAAAGGGGCGGATGAAGGCGGCGAAGTAGAGTTCATCGACGAAGTACTTGTTGAGCACGAGGCGGTAAAGGCGGGGGAGTGCGAGGGCCAGGCGGGACGGCGCCGCCGTCTCGCGCCGGTACCACAGCGCCGCCAGGCCCAGGCCGATCAGGGCCACCACCACGCTCAGGCCCATGGCCGCCCATTCGGCGCCCGCCGAATGCTCCACGGCGTGTTCCGC
>JARRNO010000144.1:5572-7423 GCA_037384885.1 Acidobacteriota bacterium | reverse complement strand
CCGATGTCCGGGAAACCGGACCGGGGGTTCGAATCCCCCTCTCTCCGCCAAAGGGCTCCAGGCAACGGCTTCCCACAAAGGACAACTTGGAAAGGGGATTCGAAGGGCGGGGAAGTGTCCATGGTTTTCGAGGTCCCGCCGCCCACTGCTTGGCGGCGAACCGTAAGAAAACCAGGAAGGGGACCCGCCCCGGGAACCGATGGAGAATCTTGAAACGCAGGAGGCTCTGTCCTCTGAGGCTTCTAGAATCTGCCGGTTCGAATCCCCCTCTCTCCGCCAAAGGGCTCCACGCAAAGGCATCCCACAAAGGACAACCCGGGTCCCACCCGACACCAGACACTTTTCACAAATCACCGGCCGTGAAGCGGCCGCCGGCGCTCCTGCAACGCGTTGGCCATCTGCCCTGTCATGCCCAGCAGATACCGACGGAATGCTTCGAAGGGAGCTTTCTGGTCGCCCACGCCGAAACCGGAAGGGGATAAGGCATCTTCGATGGGCTGTTCGGGGGTATCCACCGTGGACACGGTGATGCGGGTAATCGACCAACGGCACACGCCTTTCTCCGCCCGGATCGACAGGGTGAAATGGAACCAGATGAAAGACGCGACGGCGCCATGTCCGTATGGCTCACTGTATGTTGCTCTCAGGAGCATTGCGTCCTTTTGTCCGCCAGAAGAACGGACAACGCGGCGGGAGCTGACAAAAAACTGCCTCGCCCAGTGATTCGCTCTCGCGTAAATTTCGGCCGCGGGTGCGCCTTGAACCTGGACTGCGCCCTCGAATTGAACCGACCTGCCGGCCGCCCTCGGAAACGGCCTGGCGTCTCTCATGGCAACAGCGGTGGCCGCCAGCAGCGTCAGGAACAATGCAAAGAATAACTTTCGCATGAAATCTCCCCCAATTCCTCCAGAAGAACCTTGGCAGAAGGCACGGTTTCACAAAAAATCGCTGAAGCCATTCTACACCCAGCGTTTTGTGCAGCGAAAGCCGTCGTACCGCATCGAAAGGGATGGGCGCGGGACTTCCCCCGGTGGGAAGGCGGCGCCTCCCCTTGGGCTGCCCGAGGTGTTACATTAAGGTCAGGTCATTTCTTAGGGAGGCTTTCATGACTCGTGGACGCACCTTGGCGCTTTTCATCGGGGTGATCTGGAGCCTGGGGTATGTTCTGTTCTATATCCATCTCCTTCCATTTCCGAGGCTCATGGCAAGAAATCCCCTTGCATCCCTACCGGCGCTCCTCGTATTCGCCGGGGGGCCTCTGGCTATGGTCATTTGCACCGTCTTGGGCTTTTCCCACGCCCGAATTTCCGGTGGACTCTTTGTTCTGGGAGGGGGCGCGGCGGCTCTTGGATTGGGTCTGCTGGCCGGGCCGCATCTGGATTGGTATTTCTGCGCGGCCTCGGTGGTCGTCCTGCCGCCGCTCGCTGCAGGCATCCTGATGTTGTCCGGGACGCGTCCGTCATCCCGAAACATGAAACGGCGTCCGGGAGGCCTCCAATGATGGGAGGATCGCAGCCGGGGAACAACGCAGAAGGGCGAAATGTTTTTCTTACGCCCGCCGCCGGGACCATTTCAAGTGAATGAAGGCGATATTGGAACGAGGCGGTTCCGGGGCGGCTCTGCGATACGGTGGCTGAAGACATGAATCTTGCCTGGAGGAATCCATGAAAGTCTTTGTGACGGGAGCGAACGGCTATGTCGGTTCGGCCGTGGCGGCGGCCTACAGCCGGGGCGGACATGAAGTTTACGGCCTTGTCAGGTCCGAGGAAAAGGGGCGCCACCTGGCGGCCATGGAGGTCCATCCGGTCGTCGGGTCTATGCAGGACCCCTCAAGCTACATGAGCGCCGCCC
>JARRNO010000144.1:0-5558 GCA_037384885.1 Acidobacteriota bacterium | reverse complement strand
AACGGCGGACACACTCCTGACCGCTGCGGGCGAAACGGGCCGTCCCCGGCTTTTCATCTATACCAGCGGCGTGTGGATCTACGGTGACACGGGCGATTATATGGTCGATGAAACCACACCGCTAAATCCTCCGGATTTTCTGACGCTGCGTGCCGAGCACGAAAAGATGGTGCTTGACGCGAACCGCGGGCGGGTGCGTACGCTGGTGGTCCGGCCCGGATGTGTTTACGGCGGCAAGGGAGGACTGACCGCGGCCTGGTTCGAGAGCGCCGTGAAGGAAGGTGCGGCGAAAATGGTGGGGGACGGCCAATTCCGGTGGGCCATGGTCCACCGGGCCGACCTGGCGGATCTTTACCTGCGTCTGGGCGAATCGCCTTGGGGGGGTGAGGTTTTCAACGCCACGGATCGCAGCCGGTTTACGGTTGGCGAATGCGCTCAGGCGGCAAGCCGGGCTGCCGGCCGGAACGGGGCGGTCGAAAGCGTCCCCGTGGAAGAGGCCGCGAAAAAACTGGGGCCCATGGCGGAAGCCTTGGCGCTCAACCAGCACGTGGATTCGACCAAGGCCGTCCGGCTTATGGGCTGGCGTCCAAGGCACGGCGGTTTTGTGGATGGGGTTCCGCGCTACTTTGCCGCCTGGCGGTCCATGGCGGAGGTGTAAATGTGCGGACGGTTTACGACCACACTCCCGACGGCGCAGCTCCTCGAGGCGTTCGAGGTCGGGGAAAGTCTGCATGAGGCGCCGGTGAGTTTCAACATGGCTCCTGGACGGGGCACTCCCGTGATTTATCACGAGCACGGCCGGAATATCCTGAGCGTATTCCGCTGGGGGCTGGTCCCGTCATGGGCGAAGGATCCCGCCATCGGGAACCGGCTGATCAATGCCCGCGCCGAAACCGTGGCGGAAAAACCGTCGTTCAGAAGCGCCTTTCGCAAGAGGCGATGCCTCATCCTTGCCGACGGCTTTTACGAGTGGAAGCTCGAGGGCGGCAAGAAAACGCCCTACTACATCTCCGTCAAGGGGCGTCCCGTTTTCGCTTTCGCGGGTCTCTGGGAGTCGTGGACGACGCCGGAGGGCGAAGATCTCAGGACCTGCGCTATTATTACGACCCATGCCAACTCCTTCATGGCGACCCTACACCATCGCATGCCGGTCATTCTTCCGAAAGAAGCCGAGCCCGGCTGGCTTGATCCCGCGGAAATCAATCCCGCGCGCCTGCAGCGGTTTCTCCAACCCTGCCCGTCCGAATGGCTGAGGGCGCACAGCGTCTCCACGAATGTGAACTCTCCGCGGCACGACAGTCCGGAACTCATCCTTCCACTGGAGAACAACGACTGAGGGGATGTTGGGCGGAACAACCGGGATCAGGCGCCTGTCTGCTTTCCGTCCCCGGTTTGGGAGGCATTCTCCGTCTTGGAGGAGACGCGGGCGTTCCGGCGTTCCTCCCAAAGCGCTTCCACGGCGCGGCGGCTGCCGAGGCCGAATGCGATCACGAACGACAGGGCCAGGGCCCCGAAAATCATGGAAAAGGCGATCACCACCAGCTTCACGGCCAACCCGATCTGGATCAGGGCGCAAGCCGTGGCGAAGATGAGCACGCAGGCGCGGGAAATTCTGGCGACCAGCGTGGCCCTGGGAAGGTCTTCCTGGTAAAGGGCGCGCCTCACATTCCGCGCCACCGCCGAGGCGACTCCCCATCCCACCAGCAAGATAACCAAGGCCAGAAGCAGGTTCGGGATGAACAGCAGAACCCGTTCAAGGAATCTCGACAAAAGCGCCAGGTCCCAGATCTGGATAGCCTTGTCCAGAAAAATCAGAAAAATGACGCCCCAAACGGCTCCGCCGACCGCTGAAAAGAACGCATGCCGTACGTCGCCCCGCGCGAAGGTTTTCGGTGTGCCGAGCCGCCCGGCGATCCGGTCCAGGCGGAGAAAAACCAGGAGGCGGATGATCAGCCGCGCGGCGATCCATGCCACCACGATCCCCACAGCCGCTACGATAAGGCCCGCCAACAGCTTCGGCATGTAGGCCATGAGCCTGGATCCGAGTTCATGCAGGGTCTGTTCTAATTGCGGTTGCATGTCCACCCCCGACTCAGGCGAGCCACCGTTTCGGTTCGGCCGCCATTTCGTACACGACAATGACCGGTTTTGAGGTCCGTTCGGAAAGCTCCAGCGGCACGGAGTACCCCAGGAGTTGTTCCAGAATTCCAGCGCCCGAGCCCCCAAGCACGACGAGGTCGCTCTGTCTCGATTCGCGCAGCAGCACCGGGATGATTTCGTCGGCCATGATGACTTTGGATTCGCCTTCCGCGAACCGGCCGGCAATTTTGCCTTTCAGGTCGGCCTCGGCTTCCGCCCTTTCGCCGGTGGTTGCGTCGCGAGGCACCACGCGGACCGCACGCACGGAGGACTCGAACCGCCGGCCGAAGGCGGCGGCCAGATCCGCGGCCAACTCCGAGTTGACACCGGGATCGTAGGGCATGAGAATTCGCCGGACGTCGCCGGGCCATCTTTCGGCGCTGACAACGAGCACCTGGGCTGGCGTCGCCCTGACCACCCGGTCCACGGCCGTCGTGAAGATGCGGTTCATGAGATTGGTCCGGCGCGCCCGTCCGATAATCACCAAGTTGCACTGCTCTTCGAGAACTGTTTCGGTGACGGCGAAAGACACCCGGTGGGACACCTTGACCAGGGCGCGGCGGGGCGTTTCCATGGTCAGGTACTTGTTCAAGACGTTTTCAAGAACATCCTGGATCTCCGGAACGTGGTCGAGCCCCTTGGGGAGGCGCTCTCCTTCCGGTACTTCCACGACGGACAGCCCGAGGACTTCACCGTTGAAGTGGCGGGCCACCGTGTCCGCGATCTTGAGGATGGCTTCGGCGCCTCTCGGATCGGCGATGCACGCGAGGATCCGGTAGTCCTTCCGCGCCGCGGCTTCCCGGGTGGCGACGACCCTGGCGTAGGCGCGGTCCCGCTTGCGGGAATAGGCATAGAAGACCACCAGGCCGATGCCGATCCAGACCGCCGCGCTGATCCAGGCCCTGGGGCTGTAAAACATCAGGTAGACCGCCAGGAAAGCCTGGAGCAGAATGCCAACGATGGGAACAACGGGCACCCAGGGGACTTTGAACCCCCGGTCCAGGTCGGGCCGCTTTTTCCGGAGCCGCCACACTACCACAAGCACCTGCATGAAAAGCAGGAGGAACATGATGTCTGAAGCGCTTGCCACGGCTTCGATGGGCAGCGCCACCGCCATGAAGGCGATGAGTACGGATGAGGCGGCGATGGCCAGGTGGGGCGTCTTCCGGCGGTTGTGAACGCGCCCGAACCAGGAAGGGAGATTCCGGTCCCGGCCCATGGCGAAGGACACGCGGGACGACGAGTAGATGGTGGCGTTGAGCGCGCTGATGGTGGAAAGCAGCCCGCCCACGAGGATGATGATCCCCCCGTAGGGGAAGAAGTGGCTGGCGGCTTCCACCAGGGCCAGTTCCTTCTTCATCCCGAGAAACTGCCAGCTGGGCATTCCGTGTACCGTGACGGCGCCCAGGGCCGCAAAGGCCACCAGGAGATAAATGGGAATGACGATGAGCAGGGAAAGGAAGACCGCGCGGGGGACGTTTTTCTTGGGTTCACGGACTTCCTCGCTGCACTGGGCGATGATCTCGTAGCCCTCGAAGGCGATGAAGGTCAGCCCCATGGCCATGAAGACGCCGCCCATCCCCTTGGGGAGAAAATCTGTGAAGCGGGCCTGCCAGTCGGGCCGGTGCAGCGTGATCCAGACGCCGAAGACGATGAAGACCAGGATGATGACGATCTTCGAGATCGTGATGATATTGCCCGCCTTGCCGGTTTCCGACGCGCCCCGGTAGTTGATGACGGCGAAGACGGCCACCACGAAGACAGCCAGCCACTTGTCCAGCGTCATGAAGGGCAGCTGGAAATTGTGGATGCCGGCCATTTTCAGGGTCATGTGGAAATAGGCCCCAAATCCCAGAGCGTAGAGCGAGCACGCCACGGCGTGCGCGAACCAGGACATCCAGCCGCTCATGAAGCCCTGCGGGTCTTTCAGTCCGGTTTTGACCCAGAGGTAGCCTCCCCCGGCGTCGTGGAAAGACGATCCGAGCTCGGCGTAGGCCGATGCGGCGAAGAGGGTCACGAATCCGTTGAGGGCGAAAACGAGGATGAGCGCGGGACCGGCCACCCCGGCCGCGATCCCCGTGAGGACGAAGATCCCGGCGCCGATCATGGCGCCCACGCCGATCATGGTGATGTCCAGGAGACCCATTTCCCGGGCGAGCCGGACTTCAGAGGAGGACTCCACGCTCATCGCCAGTTCCTCGACAGAACGGGACGCGGTGGGGACGCGCCGGCGCGGAACGCCGTCCCGGTCAGGCTTGGGAAACCCCCGATGGGAAAATCATCCACCATGGGCCCATCATAAATTCGGCCGGCGGGGACTGTCAATCGAGTCGAGTCTTTGACTTCCTGCAAACCCTGGCAAAAATGGAGAGAAACGGCGGCTTCTATCCGGCGCGGCTGCTCCCTTCCACGGCCATCAGGGGAGGCTGTCTCAAGTTGAAGTCCGTTGCCTCCTGGTAGGCCCTCGCCACCGCCAGCGCTTTTCCCTCGCGGAAAAGATCGCCGGTGAAGGTAATGCTCGTGGGTGTGCCGTTCTTTCTGAACCCGTTGGGGACCACGACGGCCGGATGACCGGTGAGGTTGGTCAGGGTCAGGTTGTGACCACCGAAGGTGGGCGCCACGTAAAGGTCGATATCCGAAAAGAGCTTCCGCATGTCCTCCATGGCCAACACCCGGGCCCGGTTGGCCTGGATGTATTCCACGGCGGGAATCAGCTCTCCCTGCCGGAAGATGTTGGGCCAGGCGTCGGGGCCCTGGTCCGTCAGCTCGTCCACGCGTCCCGAACGGGTGAGATCGTCGAAGGCGGCGGCCGCTTCACAGGTGAGCAGCAGGGACATGGCGTCGACCGGGCGGTCGGGAAGCTCGATGGGCACCAGGTTCAGCCCCAACTTCCGAAGTGTTTCCACGGTGGCCAGGTCGAACGCGTGCCATTCCTCTTCCCCCTTGTCCGGCGCTTTATCAAACAGGGACTTTGTGTAGCCGATTCGAAGCGTCCGGATATCCAGGTTCGGATTCCAGTCGAAGGGCGCCTTCACCACCGTGCCGTCCCGGCCGTCCGGCCCGTAAATCGCATTGAACACGGCCGCGCAGTCGTCAATGTCGCGGCAGATGGGACCGATCTTGTCCATGCTCCAGGCCAGGGCCATGGCGCCGTAGCGGCTGACCCGGCCGAAGGTGGGCCTCAGGCCGGTACACCCGCAGCGCGTGGAGGGGGAGACGATGGATCCCAGGGTTTCCGTCCCCACGGCGAATCCCACAAGTCCGGCGGCCACCGCAGCGGCCGGCCCGGCCGAAGAGCCGCTGGAACCCTCTTTCGGATCCCAGGGATTGCGCGTCTTCCCACCGAACCAGACATCCCCCATGGCAAGCGCACCGAGGCTGAGCTTGGCCACCAGAACGGCCCCGGCCGCGTCCAGCCG
>JARRNO010000143.1:0-8600 GCA_037384885.1 Acidobacteriota bacterium | reverse complement strand
TGGTCAAGCACGCCCTCTGGCGCGTCGTGAACGATGGAGGCACGGGACGGGCCTGCATGATCAAAGGACTCGAGGTCTGCGCCAAAACGGGTACGGCGCAGGTGGTCCGGGCCAGCGCGGGAGAAAACACCTACGACTTGAAAAAAGATGTGCGCGACCACGCCTGGTTTGCAGGATTCGCCCCCATGAAGGACCCGCAGGTGGCTTTCGTGGTCATGGTGGAGCACGGCGGGCACGGAGGGGACCTTGCGGCCCGGATCGCCCGCAAGGGTTTGGAATATTTGTTTTACGGAAAATCCGGGGATGAAAAGCCGGACGCCCCTCCCCCCGTACCGGGACCGGTTCAGCAGGACGAGGCCCAAAAAACCGGCGGCGGAACGAGCCATGTTCAAAACGGTTAGAAAGGATCTCCATCACGTGGACTGGCTCGCATTTGGAGCCGCCGTCGCCCTAATGATCATCGGCGCCGTGATGGTACAGTCCGCCACATTTCAGACACGCTTCGCCTTCCTGGCCGGGAGACAGGTGATGTTCGACCTGATCGCCCTGGCGGTTCTCGGACTCGCCGTGTTCATCCCCTATGAAATCTGGCTCGAATACAGCTATATCCTTTACGGCGCCGTTCTGGTGGTCCTTTTACTGCTGCCGTTGGTCGGCCATAGCGTTGCCGGGTCCCGCTCATGGCTCGTGATCGGGCCGATCAGCGTGCAGCCCTCCGAGCTCGCAAAGTTTTTCGGCGCCCTGGCCTGCGCCGGTTATATCAAAGGCCTTGAACCCCGGAAAATAGGTAGGACGCAGATCGCCGTCATGCTGGGAATCGTGCTGGTACCCATGGGCCTGACCTTCCTGCAGCCTGATTTCGGGACGGCCACGACCTTCCTGCCGATTTTGGCGGCCGTGTTTTACGTGAGCGACGTGCCGCTTGGGAAGCTTCTGAAGTGGGCGGCTCTGGGATTTGCTGGACTGCTTGTGCTCTTCGCGCTGGGGTGGTTCACCTTCTTCAAGCCCTACCAGAAGGAAAGGATTCTCACATTCCTCAACCCTTCCTTAGACCCGCAGGGAGCCGGCTACCAGGTCAACCAGGCAAAGATTGCGGTGGGAAGCGGGGAATTCTGGGGCAAAGGGCTTCACTCCGGCACCCAAAACAGATTGAATTTCCTCCCCGCTCCACAGACGGATTTCATTTTCGGGGTGGTGGCCGAAGAGACGGGTTTTGCGGGATCCCTGATACTGCTCGGCCTTTACACGCTTCTTCTGCTCCGGTTGACAGGCGCCATGGAACTTGCCCGGGATCGCGAAGGACGATTCCTAGCCGTCGCGGCCTTTGCGGTCTTGCTGTATCATGTCATCATCAATGTGGGGATGGTGCTGGGCCTCCTGCCGACCACGGGGATTCCCCTGCCCTTTTTGTCTTACGGCGGCTCTTCCCTCCTCAGTATGACGTTGTTCGTGGGACTGGCTATCAACGTCCGAACCCACCGGTTTTCGCTTTAGACCGCCCGAACGGAGTAATTGCGCGATGAGTTCGACTCGGTACTCCAGGCAGGAACGCCTTCCCTGGTTGGGCCAATCCGGTCAGGGGCGAATCGAGCGTTCATCTGTGGGCATCGTAGGTCTCGGTGCGCTCGGCGGCACCGCGGCGGAGCTCCTTGCCCGAGCCGGAGTGTCACGCATCGTTGCGGTGGATCGTGATATTGTCGACCTTTCCAACCTTCACCGCCAGATTCTTTACACAGAAGACGACGTGCGCAACCGGCTCCCAAAGGCCCATGCCGCCGCCGCCCGGTTGCGCAGCATCCGCAGCGATTTGGACGTCCAGGCCTGGAACCTGGACCTGGGGCCGGAGCAAGCCCTCCGCCTCTTCCGGGAGGTGGACCTCGTCCTTGACGGTACGGACAATTACGAAACCCGGTACCTTCTGAACGACGCCGCCGTTCACGAAGACAAACCCTGGATCCACTCAGGTGTGGTGGGAATGGCCGGCAGCGTGCTCACCGTCGTTCCCGGCGAGAGTCCATGTCTGCGTTGCCTCTTTCCCGAATCCCCGCCCCCGGGAACGGCTCCCACCTGCGATACAGCCGGTGTTCTCGGGCCTGCAGCATCATTTGTAGCCTCGCTCCAAGCCGCCGAGGCGCTGAAGATCCTCTCCCGGCACACTGAACTTCTCATGGAGGGCATGGCCCGGATCGATCTGCTCGACTTTTCGGTACGCCTGACTTCCCTTCCAAGGGACCCCCAGTGCCCCTGTTGCGGCCGCCGGTCCTTCGACTACCTGGAAGAGCGAAAGGGGAGCCGCACCCACTCCCTATGCGGAAGAGACGCAGTGATGCTGGTCCCCGAAAGGGAAACGCGGCTCGATTTGGCCAAGGCCGAACAAACTCTCGCAGCCATGTCCCCGGTGTACCGCAACTCATTTATTCTCCAGACCGAGTGGGAGGGACATGCCGTTACGTTGTTCACCGACGGCCGGGCCATGATTCACGGGACACAGGACGTTGCTTTCGCGCGGACGCTCTATGCCCGCTACCTGGGAATGTAGCCCATGGGAGACGGCCGGAATTTATCCCCCTGGACCCTGCCCCTCCTTCCCGCGGGATGGCTGTACTGCAAGCTGAACGACTTGCGGGCGGATCTCTATCGCATGGGACGGCTGAAATCCCTGCCCCTTGACAGACCGGTGCTGTCCATCGGCAACCTGACCTTCGGCGGGACCGGAAAAACTCCCGTCACCCTTCACGTCGCAAAGATTCTCCTGTCCAAAGGGAAGAAGCCGGCGATCCTGTTGAGGGGATACGGCAGGGAGACCACCGGACCCAGGCTGGTCGAATCTTCAAGCGCCCCAATCGACGTGGGCGAAGAAGCGCTTCTTTTCGCCAGGGAACTTCCCCCGGGATCCGTCGCCGTTTCCGAACGTCGCGAACTGGGAGCTCGAATGCTCCCTTCACCTCCCGACCTCTATCTCCTAGACGACGGATTTCAACACCTTAGAATCCACAGGGATGCGGACATCGTTCTTGTCGACGCTCTTCGTCTCCGGGATCTGCGGCCCGCGCCGGCAGGCCGCCTGCGCGAATCTCCAAAAGCGGCGTTGAAGCGTGCGGACCTGCTGCTTGTCACGCGCGGAACACCCGCGGATCTTTCCGGAACCTTACGGCGGGCTTGGGGAGAGCGGCCTCTCGCTTCGGTCCATTTTGAATGGGAAGAAGAGCTCCTTCCGTCGGGTACGGGCACACTCACCTCACTCAAGGCAAGCCGCATTTGCGCTTTTGCCGGGATCGGCAATCCCCATGCCTTCTTTGAGCAAGCGCGGGGCAAAGGCCTCACGCTCCTGGAAACGGCGGTCTTCCCCGACCATGCCTATCCCACGCCGGGAAGGCTGCGCCAAATTCTCGAGATAGCGCGGCGCCGGTTCTGTGAGGTCATCTTGACAACCGAAAAGGACTGGATCAAGTGGGCGCCGGCCTGGAAAGGACCCGTTCCTCTGGCCGCGGTCCGGCAGACAACCTGCATTGAAGACCCGGACGGCGCCCTGGACCGCATCCTGAATTCTCTCATTGGGAGAGAGACGTGACCAAACGCCGTGCGACCTCCCCCGCCCGCGAAGTCATCCAGGTCGCCTTGCCCGTTCCGCTTCGCCAGACCTTTTCCTACCGCGTGCCCGAAGATCTGTCTCTTCCCGTTCCGGGAAGCCGGGTCAGGGTTCCGTTCGGAAAACGTAAGCTTATCGGCTTTGTCGTAGACGATCCCGGCGCTTCACCACCCGAGCGCCTCAAATTCATTGACACAGTTCTTGATGACACTCCCCTTCTTCCGCCCGAAATTTTGAAATTCACCCGGTGGATTTCCGACTATTACCTCGCATCCTGGGGGCAGACGCTCCGCTGCGCGTATCCCGGGGGCCTCGATCCCGTGCCCAGGTCGATCTACTATCCGGTCGATCAGAACCTAAATTGCCGCCCGGACCTCCGGCCCCTCCTGGACGCGCTCACAGAATCCCCGAAAACCGATGCCCAGCTCCGACGAAAGCTCGGGCCCAATTTTGCGGGGCTGCTCAACGGGGCTCTCAGGGAAGGACTCGTTTTCCGCGGGGAAAGGCTCAGCCGGGTCCGCACACGCGCCGGCAGGGACCGCGTCGCCAACCTATTGAACACGGAGGAGTCCCGCCGGAAACTCGAACATCCCGATACGCCTCCTCCCGTCCAGAAAGTCCTTCGCGTCCTGGAATCTTACCGTGAAAAGGGATATCCCGAGGTGGCAGAGGTGGCCCGCCAAGCCAAGGTCCCTCAATACGTGCTCCAAGACATGGCCGCGCAAGGTCTCGTAGAACTCTTTGAGCTTGTCCCGGCCAACACGACCGGGGTGCCTTTCGAACATCCGCTCACCTCCGACCAGCTCGAGGCCGTTTCCAGGGTCAGATCGGCCCTTTCCGAACACCGCCACGAGACGTTCCTTCTTTACGGCATCACCGGCTCGGGGAAAACGGAAGTCTATCTGACCCTGATCGAAGAGGTGCTCGATCGCGGCGGTACGGCCCTGTATCTCGTTCCGGAAATCTCCCTGACGAGCTTCCTCGCCCGCCGTTTGATCGAGCGATTGGGAAGCCGTGTCGCCATTCTCCATTCCTCCATGACTGAAAGAGAAAAGGTGCGCCAGTGGCTTCGCGCGCGATCCGGAGAAGCCCGGGTGGTCATCGGTCCGAGGTCGGCCCTCTTCGCTCCGCTGCCCGGCCTTGAAGTGATCATCGTTGACGAGGAACATGACGCCTCCTTCAAACAGCGGGAACAGCCCCGGTACCACGCCCGTGACATGGCGGTGCTGCTGGGCGCGCAGCGCGGGATCCCCGTGCTCCTGGGCTCCGCCACTCCCTCCGTCGAGTCCTATTACAACGCGACCGAGGCCGGAAAGTACACGCTTCTCACTCTGGCAAGCCGTCCGGGCTCCGCCCGGCTTCCGAAAGTCCAAGTTGTGGACATGCGCGGAGAGTTCGAGCGTGTCCGGGAAAGAACCGTCCTATCCAAGCCCCTCAAGGAGGCGGTCGCCCAGGCGCTGGCCGAGAAGCGGCAGGTGGTCGTCCTTCGAAACAGGCTTGGCTTTTCCACCTTCATTCTCTGCCGGAAATGCGGCAAGACCCTCCAATGCACCGATTGTGCAGTCGCCCTCACCTACCACCGCCGCAGAAATCTCCTCAAGTGTCATTACTGCGGCCGTTCCACGTCACTTCCGGAAGCCTGTCCCGACTGCGGCGCTCCGTACCTGCAGTACCTCGGAGAAGGAACTGAGAAGATCGAAGACCTTATCGCCGAGGAATTTCCGTCCGCATCCATCGCGCGGATGGACCGGGAAGCCGTCCGCAGGGTCCGGGAGTTCGACCGGATTTGGAGAGAGTTCGAGCGAGGAAAAATCGACATCCTCGTGGGCACCCAGATGGTGGCGAAGGGCCATGAGTTTTTCTCCAGTCCTTCCACCCGGAGCATTATGCGGTGGAGGCGGCCGCGCGGCAGGACTACTCGGCGTTCTTCCAGAAAGATGCGTGGTACCGGCGGGTCGCCGGGTACCCGCCTTACTCCGCCCTGGCCCGTGTCGAGCTTCGCCACGCCCAGGCCGCCAGAGCCGGCGCCTGGGCCGATGAAGCCCGGCGCATCTTAAAGTCCCGCGCCGATTCCAGCGTGCGGCTTCTCGGTCCTGCCCCGGCGCCGCTCGCAAGGCTGGAGGGAAAATATCGCGTCCACCTGATTCTCAAGGCGCCGACTCGCGCCCGCCTTCAGAAGCTTCTTTCCGAACTGCTGGAGGCGCCCACAATGCACCGGGCGGCCGGCGCCCTGGATGTGGAAATCGATCCCATGAGTCTTCTATGAGACGGTTTGATTCGCGACCGGTTCCTCAATCCCCTGTCAGAACTTGCTTTTTCAGCTGAAACTCCTCATAATTCAGCGTGACAGGAAGAGCCATGGGCATAGACGTCAAATAGTCCTACATTGCCGTGGAAGGCCCCATCGGGGTCGGGAAGACGACACTTTCGCGCCTGATCGCCCGCCGGCTGGGTGCTCACACCGTCATGGAGGATGTTCAGAACCCTTTTCTCGAAGACTTCTATTCCGGCAAAAAGGGCTCGGCGTTTCAGTGCCAGCTTTTCTTCCTGCTCAACCGCTACCAGCAGCAGCGCGAACTCGGACAAAGAAGTCTCTTTGACTCCAAGGTCGTCACCGACTATATTCCGCCGAAAGACAAGATCTTTGCACACCTGACGCTGGACGACTCCGAACTCATCATCTACCAGAAGCTTTACAGCCTGTTGATGGAAAACCTCCCCAGGCCGGAAGTCGTGATCTACCTCCAGGCAAACACCCAGACCTTGAAAAAGAGAATCCGGTCCCGAAACCGCCAGTACGAAAAACAGATTGCAGACCGATATATCGACGAACTTGCAAAGGCTTACAACTATTTCTTTTTTCATTACCACGACACCCCCCTCTTGATCGTGAACACAAATGAGGTAGACTTTGAAAGGAACGCATCCGAGCTGGATCACCTGCTGACCCAGTTGAACCGGCTCGAAAGCGGCGTATTGCTTTACGCCCCGCTGGGATCCTCTTGACAGGACCTGGACCGGGCGGTACCGCCCCTTGATGGGGCCCCGCTGAAACGCTTTCCCTCAAGCCCCGGGCCAAAGCGCGAAAGGGATGGGGAGAAAGGAGATCACATGTCCAAAATCCAGCAAATTGCTCCCGAAGTTATGAGTGTACCCAAAGTTCGCAAGCGAAAGGGTGCTCGCGAAAGACTGGTGATGCTCACTGCCTACGACTTTCCCTCTGCGAGATTCGCGGAGGCGGCAGGGATCGACATTCTCCTCGTGGGCGACTCTCTTGGAATGGTCGTTCAGGGTTTGAACGATACGTTGCGCGTCACGCTTGATCAGACGATCTACCACACCAGCCTCGTCAGCCGGGCCGCGAAACGGGCCCTTGTTGTTGCCGACATGCCCTTCATGAGCTACCACACCGGTTTTGACGACGCGGTGAGAAACGCCGGGCGGTGCATCCAGGAGGGCGGCGCGCAGGCTGTAAAGATCGAAGGTGGCCTCAAGCGCTCGGATTTGATCCGTCATCTCGTGGAAAACGAAATTCCGGTGATGGCCCATATCGGCCTCACGCCGCAATCGGTACACGCCCTGGGTGGATTCAAGGTCCAGGGCAAAACCCTCGATACGGCCCAGGCCCTGGTGGAAGACGCACTCTCCGTGGAAAATGCCGGCGCTTTCGCGCTTGTTCTCGAATGCGTTCCCGCTGAGGTGGCGCGTGAGATCACCCAGCGTATCACGATCCCGACCATCGGCATTGGAGCCGGTCCCCACTGTGACGGCCAGGTGCTTGTCTT
This sequence comes from Acidobacteriota bacterium, assembly GCA_037384885.1. Classification (GTDB taxonomy): domain Bacteria; phylum Acidobacteriota; class UBA4820; order UBA4820; family DSQY01; genus JARRNO01. Next base: position 1,226 of record JARRNO010000143.1, on the reverse strand, counting down.
TCACGATGTGCTCGGTCTTTATGACGGGCACCGGCCGCGTTTCGTGCGCCAGTACGGCGAATTCGGACAGGCCATGACGCAAGCCCTTGCCCGCTACCGGAACGACGTGGCTTCCGGCGCCTTTCCTTCCTCAGAGGAGTCTTTCCATCTAAAGGAAGATACCGCCAAGCGTTTCGAAGATGGAGACCCTAAGCATGCAGAGTCTCAACAGGCGCTGGGGCTTGTCCCTACCATGGGATACCTCCACGAAGGCCATCTGTCTCTGATCAGAATTGCACGGTCCAGGGCCGACAAAGTGATCGTTTCCGTCTTCGTCAATCCGACCCAGTTCGGCCCCGCGGAAGATTTCGGAAGCTATCCGCGGGATCTGGACAGGGACGCCGCGCTTTGTGAAAAGGAAGGGGTGGATCTTATATTCTCTCCCGGCCAAAGTGAAATGTACCCGGACGGCTATTCGACCTTCGTGACCGTAGAAGGCTCTCTGACCCAGACGCTGTGCGGCGCGAAGCGCCCCGGCCACTTTCGCGGAGTGGCCACCGTGGTCGCCAAGCTGTTTCATATCGTATCGCCCGATTTTGCCGTTTTCGGCCGGAAGGACGCCCAACAAACCGTGGTCATCCGCAGGATGGTCTGCGATCTCGACCTTCCCGTGGAAATCGTCACAGGCCCAATTATCCGCGAAGCGGACGGCCTCGCCAAGAGCAGCCGCAATATCTATCTCAGCGGAGAGGAAAGGAATCAGGCCCCCTTGATCAAGGCCGCCCTGGACGCCGCGGCCGCCGCGTTCGAAGCTGGAGAACGGCGCGCCGCAACGCTCATCGCCGAAGCCCGGTCCGTCCTGACCACGGCCGCCCGTGCAAGACTCGACTACCTCTCCCTTGTCGATCTTGAGACCCTGCTTCCAGTCGAGCGCAACATTCAGGGCCCGGCCCTGCTCGCAGCCGCCGTCTATTTCGGCAAGACCCGCCTGATCGACAATACGCTGCTGCCCGTAGATTGGGAGTTTTGACATGTTGGTTCGCATGCTGAAAGCAAAAATTCACCGGGCGACCGTCACCGAAGCCAATTTAGAGTATGAGGGATAGGTGACTATCGATTCCAAGCTTCTGGAACTGGCCGGCATTCTCCCCTATGAAGGCGTAGACGTCTACAGCGTCACCTGCGGCTCCCGTATCCCACCCTACACCCTTCCAGCTCCCCGGGGCTCTGGCACGGACTGCATCAAC
>JARRNO010000142.1:0-16773 GCA_037384885.1 Acidobacteriota bacterium | reverse complement strand
GAGCTCGGATCGCTATTGTTGAGCTCGATGTGAAAGTCGAAATACTGCAGGTGGGTGTTGGCCGGGTCCGCATCCACCTTGACGCTGGCGGGATCGGGCCCGTCGTAAACCAGCCTGGAATAAGGATCCAGGTTCTTGTCATGCCCGCAGCCAGCTACGAAAAGAAGGGTCAGGGCGAGTGCCCCGACCCAGATAAGCCTATGTCGTGTTTTCATGTCCCTACCTGATGATCTTCGGTGTGAGGAAAATCAAGAGCTCGTCGTTCGTCCGAGACTTCGTCCTGTTTTTAAACAGCCATCCGAGAACGGGAATCTTCGACAGGAACGGCAATCCGCTCTGAGAGATTCCCTCGTTCGTGACAAATATACCACCAATGACCGCCGTTGATCCATCCATGACCTTCAACGTCGTCCTGGCCTCCTTCTTCAGGATGGGCGGGGGGCTGTTGGGAAGCTGGTGCTCGAAATCCACCGAGTCGTTCGTGATGTCCACTTTCATGTTGACGTTCCCATCCGCGCTGATCTGCGGCGTCACTTCCAGCTTCAGCGTCGCGTTGACGAACACGACCGAAATCTTGTCCGCCGTGGCGATCTGAATCGGAATCTGCCGGCCGGATTCGATGGTGGCCTTTTCGTTGTCCTGGGTGACGACGCGCGGCGCGGAAAGAATTCTGCCGCGGCCCGTATTTTCAAGGGCGGCAAGCTTAACGTCCAGCATGAAGCTGCCCGTCAGATTTCCGAGCATCAGGTCGATGAACCCGTTCGACGCCGGCGGAGGCAGGTTGACCGCAAAGTCCCCCGATCCAAAATTGGGCCAGCCGTTCGTCCCGAAGTTGTGCACCGGGTATCCCCCGCCGCCCGGGCTGCCGTTGGAATAAGTATTGCCGCCGGTCGCCGCGGAGGCTCCGGGACCCGTGTACCAGTTGCCGCTCCACGAGATCCCGAAATTCTGCTGCCAGTTCACGTTGGTTTCCACGATACGCGCTTCGATCAACACCTGCGGTGTGGCGGTATCGAGTGTGTCAATCAGCTTCAGGATGCCGGCCTTCCTCGAAGGGACCTCCTGGATGATCATGGTATTGGTCCGATTGTCGACAAAAATCTGTCCCTTCGGAGAAAGGAAGTTTTTGACGATGTTTTTCATGTCCATGGCCTTCGCATAGGAAAGCCGCTTGGTGAAGGTCACCGGCTGCTCGGCCTTGAGCTGCTCTTCCTGGAGCCGCTGCTGCTCGGCGAACTTTCTGGCGATCTCCGCCGCCGGAGCCACCCAGATCACATTGTTTTCGTACACGTAGTCCAGGCCGTTATTCTTGAGGATAATGTCCATGGCCTGGTCCCAGGGGACGTTGGTGAGATCGACCGTGACCTTCCCCTTCACCTGGGGATTCACGACGATATTCATGCCCGAAATGTCGTGGAAAAGACGCAGGACATCCTTGATGTCGGCGTCTTTCAGCGACAGCGAAATGGGCTGGCCTGTGTACTTGACGCCGCCCCCCGATACCGTCTTTTCCTTAAAGGACAACGGAACGCCGCCAGCCACCAGCGTCTTCCCATTGGCGGCGGGAGGAGCCGAATCCTGGGCTACGAACAGATCCCCGTAACCTTTAAATTCCCGGCTCGCCTTTGCATCGAGCGGCTTCAGGTTCACTTTGACGTGGTCCAGCGAATCAGCCGCTTTTTCCGGTTTGCCGGCCTGGAGCATCTTTGCAGCGCCCGCCTTCGCCCTGCTCACATCGGCGGCCGGTTCCGCAGCAGCTGAAGCAGCGGATTGGGCCGGCCGAACCGTTTCATTGGCGGCGGAGGCGCGTGGCGCGCCTGACTTTTCGGCCCCATGAGCCGCCTCGCCCCGGCGGGCAGTTTGGGCCGACTCATGCTGGGCCGGCGATTTGGAAGCCGGCGCTTGCTCCATTGCCATCTTTGTGGACCCGGCCTTGGCGGAGGCGGTTTCTTTCCCGGCTCGATCGCTTCCCACCTGGACAACCACGCCGCCGTCAGTGGGCTGGACGGAGAATTCGGGCACCGCCTTTTTCAAGTCCAGAACCACTCTCGTCACGGGCGGGTCCGCCTTAAAGAGACTGACCCTGACCCGGCGGATGTCTCCGGCGCCGCTGATTTTCGAAGGGACGTGCCCCCGGTCCACTCCCGGGAAATCCACGACGATACGGTTCGGATTCTTCAGGGTGAAATATTTGACCTTCGGGACCCCGTTCGCCTGAACCGTCACCCGCGTTCCCTCGCCGGAAACGCTGACGCCCGTGATGCGATCGGCCTTGGGAGCGTTCGCGGAAGGGGCGGATTCCGGCGCCTTGGCGCCTTCAGAGCTCACGGCGTGTGCGGGAGAGGGCGGAGCGGCGGCCGCCTTGGTCTTCGGCGGCGCCTGAACCGGTGCGGGCGAGGCGCCCGACGAAATGACCCTGACCATTAAAGTATTGCCGCTCGTCGAGACGAGGCACTTGGCAAGGTAGGCCTTGTGAATTTCGAGCTTGGCGAGGGACCGTCCCTTGCCCCGGCTGACGGTTTCCACCTTTACGCCGGAGACGGCGCCCTCATGGACGTCGAGGCTCTTCTTCAACTGGCTGACGTCCACGTCCGCCATGTCCACCACGAAGGTTTCGGGATCGTAATCGTAGTAGGTGTAGTCGAGAATGGGGTATTTTCCCTGTACCGACACGATGACCGACCCGTTTTGGCTGGCCGCCTTGAGGTTGCTCAACTGATTGAGGTTGGACGCCGGGGTTGCCGCCGCCGCCTGCCAGGCGATCATGCAAAAACAAGCCGTCAAAAGCAGGGCTCTTCGCTTATTCATTGTCCCTCCCCTTCTTGGCTCCGGAGTTTCAGAACCAGGTTCCGGAACGGCTTGATGGCCGTCGGGTCGTTCAGTTCCTGTTGGATGACCACCTCACCCTTGCTGTAAGACACGTCAACAACGACGCCGTCGGCGAACTTCTCACCGACACGGGCCTGGTAGGGTTTCAGGTCTGGCCCTTGGAAGAGGGCGACCGTTCCCTTGGGTGTTTTCACCACGCCCTCGAAAAGACAAGCTTCGACGGTGAAGCGGGACAAGCCCGTGCTGCCCCTGTTGACTTTCACGTCGCTGCCGCCCTTTCCTGCGCCTCTGATCAAGGGTGAGAAAGGATCGCGCCCTCCCTGGTGATGATAGAGAGATTCGCCTCCTGTCAGCATAGATTCCTCCGGAGACTCGGGATTGCCGGGCTGCGAGCCTTGGGATGCCTGGGCCTCCGGGCCCGCACCGGCCTGTGTACCAGTCGGGGATGATTGAGCCAGTGCCGAAAGGCCGATAAGCGCTCCGGAAGCCGCCATCACCCACACGATTGCTTTCAGCCCACTCATGACTTCTTCTCCAAAGCCTGGAAAGCTTCTGGATTCTGCATATAAACGATGGCCTGGAAATTCGCTTCCACGGTCGCCCCGGATCTGGGAGGCGCCCCTTTGATTTCCAGGTGCCCGATATTGACAATGCGTCTCATGTGCGCAATCTTGTCGAAGAACATGGCAAGATCGTTATAACCCCCCTGTACGCTGACCTTGTAGGGCTGTTGAGAGTATAGGTCCTGCTTCGTGATGCTTCCGGGCGAAATGGTCCTGATTCGCAGGTTCTCGTCTCTGGCGAAGCCCTGGAAGACTCGAAGCAGCTTACCCGTCTCGGGCTCCACAGGGATAATGGATTTGACAATCTCAAGCTGCTGCAGGATCTGGTCGATCTGGCGGTTCAACTCATCCAGGCGTTTCTGCGCTTCCTTCCCCTGGCGAATCTTCGTGTCGAGGTCTTCCGACTGGCGGATTTTGTCCTGCAGCTGCGTCTGCTGGCCCGAAAGGAAGGCGTAGTAGCCGACGCCTACGATGACAAGCCCCACGATCACCGTCACCAGATACTGGGCCCATCTCGGCATATTGGCGAACTGTTCCATAGTCGCCTCCCTGGCTTACTTTGCCCGCCGCGAAGATGCGGCCGCACCGGCGCCGACCGTCTTGCCCTGGGGCTTTTCAGGCGCCGGCTTCTTGGGCTGGTATTGGAACGTCATCGAAAACTCGTAGAGATTGCTGGCGTCCCCGGCGGCCTCTTTGATGTCTCCCATCTGGGGGCTTGCGAACTCCGCGGTCTGGGTCACGTTGTCGTAATAAGTTGAAATGGTCTTGATGCTTCTCGCCTTCCCGACGACCTTGATCCCTTTACCGGTATCGGATACCTCCGTATACCAGGCCCCGTCGGGCAGCACCTCCACGAGCCGGTTCATCAGAAGAACCGGAATGGACTGCTGATCGTGAAGCTTTTTAATTTCATCGAGCTTCGCCTGAAGCTCCGCCTTCATCTTCTCTCGCTGCTGCGCTTTCTTCCTCGCGCCTTCGTATTTCTTTAGCTCCTGCTGCTGCTGCTGAATTTTCGTCTGCCAGCGAGAGTTCTCGAAACGGAGCCAGGCGTAATAACCGCCGGTTAAAAGTACGAACGCCACCAGGATGGCAATGAAGATCGGATAAGGGGGAGCGCCCTCGGTGGGCTGCTTCGCAGCTGCAGGCAGAGCAAACCCGCCCCCACGCGCGTTCTTACCCCGCTCTTCGGCGAGCAGATTGATCCGGATCATCTATTCCCCCATCTTGCGAAGCGCCAGCCCAACGGCCACTGCGAACCTGGGAGCCAAGCCGTGAACGGCGTCCACCGAGAAATCCTTCTCGGACACGAGAATATTCTGAAAAGGATTCATGATCTCCACCGGGATTCCGAAGAACTGCGAGAGATAGCGGTCCAGATTCGGAATCCGGGTGCCGCCTCCCGACAGGATGATCCTGTGTATAGCCGTTTCGTTCGTGGTCACCCTGAAAAAGTCGAGGGTCTTCTTTAATTCACCGGAAAACTCCTCTGTCACGGCATTCAGAACGGGAACGACCTGTTCCTGACGGACACCTTCAAGCGGCTCGCCCTTTTTGACAGCCTCCGCCTGTTCAAAGGTCAAGCTCATCTCCCTTTGAAGAGTGTCCGTATAATTGTTGCCGCCCGCCTGTATGTCCCGCCAGAAAAGCGGAGTCGAGCCCTTCACAACCGCGATGTTCGTCGTGGATGCGCCGATATTGACCAAGGCTGTGACTTCGTTCGCGTTGATGGGGTAGTTCAATTCATACGCATTCTGGATGCAGAACGAATCGATGTCGATAGCCGAGGGATTGAGGCCCGCCTGCGTCAGGATGGATGAATATTCGGCGATCAGGTCCCGCTTCGCGGCCACGAGGAGGACGTTCAGGTTTCCCGTGGCGGGATCCGTTTCCAGAACCTGGTGGTCGATCTTCACCTCCTCCACGTCAAACGGGATATACTGGCCAGCCTCCCACTGGATGGCTTCGTTCAATTCGGCGTCGCTCATCGCCGTCATGCTGATGCGCTTTGTAATGACCGAATTGCCGTCCACCGACGTGGCCGCGCCGGTATTCTTGATGCCGTTCTAGTTTTCCAGCCGGTAACCCTTGCCTCGGCCCAAGTCTTTCAGCTCGACAAGCTTGATGGCTGAAGAGCCGATGTCCAGACCCAACAGGTTCTTACTTTTTCCAAAGAACACCGTGGACTCCCCTTAATAAATCGCGACCTCAACCGCAAGAGAGCTTATACACGTTTAAACATATCTTAGCGTTTTTCAAAAGTCAAGACCACCCTCCGAGGGGCGATGATCCATGCCCCCACGGGCAATTCAGAGGGACGTATAATTTTCACTAAAACGTGTGTGGGCCCGCCTTTTCACAGGGTTTTCCTTCCAATTTCACGCTCGTCATTTTACCTGGGAAGAGCGTGCTGTCGTTACGGGCATAAAAAACAATCCAGAACACTCAAGAAGCATCGCATGCCCCGTCCACAGGGGGTTTCAAGGCGCCCGGTCTCGTATTGCCCTGCCTTTGAAGGAGATGCGGCCGGGGCAAAATGGGGCCCTTGCCAGCCCGGCGGAGTGATGGTAGTTTAAGGAATGATTTTCGGCAATCTCGCCGCCTGTCGAAACGGGAGACCGTATTGGCCCAACAGACCGCCCAATCAGCACAACCGGCGACGCCCCCGCGAAATATCGAGGACGTTCTCAACCGGCAAGGCCTGCCCGCAAACCTGGAGGCCGAGCGGACGTTGCTCGGGGCGGTTCTCCTGAACAACGATCTTTTCGAATCGATTTACGAATCTCTGAAGCCCGAACACTTCTTTCTGCCGGCCCACCAGAAACTCTACCGGGCTGTGGCGGAGCTTCGCTCCGACAACCGGCCGGCCGACCTCATATCGCTGACTGACTACCTGGCGCAACGCGGCGAAATTGAAGCGGTGGGCGGACATGAAAGGGTGGCCGAGCTCGTGGCGGGTATCCCGCTGCTCGACTCGGTGGAACACTACGCCCAGATCATCCGGGACCGGGCCGTTCTCCGGAACCTCATTCAACGATCCAGCGCCATCATCACCGGCGCCTACACCTCTTCCGAATCTCCGCAGATCCAGCTGGCGCAGGCGGAGAGGGCCATCCTGGAAATCGGGGACGAAGCCCTCAAAACGAGCCTCCGCGGGCTCGGCGACTTGGCCCCCACGGCGATGGAGACACTGGACCGCCTGATGCAGCGGGGAGAACACGTCACCGGGATCCCGACTAAATTCACCGCCCTGGATGAAATGACGTCCGGCTTCCAGCGCAGCGACTTCATTATCATTGCGGCGCGGCCCTCGGTGGGCAAAACCGCCTTCACGCTGAGCCTGGCGTTGAACGCCGCCAAGCAGGGCCATACCGTGGCTCTCTTCAGCTTGGAAATGAGCGCTGAACAGCTGTTTTTCAGACTTCTCAGCATGGAAAGCCGCGTGGATCTCCAGATGTTGAGAACGGGCCGGGTCCCCAAAAACAGGCAGACCGAGGTGGGGATGATCATCGAGCGCCTGGCCCAACTCCCCATCTTTATCGACGACAGCCCTTGGATCAACCTTCTCGAGGTCGGTGCCAAGCTCCGGAGGCTTTCAGTTCAGCAGCCAGTGGATCTGGTCCTGATCGACTATCTTCAGCTGATCCGTCCAGTAGGCAGGAGCGAGAGCCGCAACCAGGAAGTCTCCGCCATTTCCAGGGGGCTGAAGGCCCTTGCCAAGGACATGAACGTCCCGGTGGTGGCGCTTTCCCAGCTTTCGCGGGCCCCGGAAAAACGCGGCGAAGGTAAAGAACCCATCCTCTCGGACTTGCGGGATTCCGGATCCCTCGAGCAGGATGCCGACCTTGTCCTCTTTCTTCACCGGAACTTTTTCCCCCGGGACGAGGACGACGCCGAAACCCGGGCGCGCGCCAAGCTGATCATCGCCAAGCAGCGAAACGGCCCCACGGGGCCCATTCGATTAACCTTTCTCGAGAGGCAGGCCCAGTTCGTCAATTATGAAGGCGACTACCAGGGTGAGTATCATGCTTGATCTCGCGCTCCCCGTCCGGCCCACGCTCCTTACCATCGATCTGGACGCAGTCCGCCACAACGCCCGCCGCTTGAAAGACCATGCCGCCGGCGCTTTGTTGATGGCCGTTATTAAAGCCAACGCTTATGGATTGGGCGCGGTTCCCGTGGCCAAAGCGCTGGAAACGGCGGGCGCCGACTGGTTCGGGGTCGCCCTGGTCACGGAAGCGGTTCAGCTGCGAAGCCAGGGAATTGAAGCGCCGGTTCTCGTGCTGGGCCCCTCCAATCCGGAGGAGTGCCCCCTGATCTTGAAACACGGCATCACTCCGGCCTTGTACAGCATGGCCTTCCTGGAGGCCCTGGAGGCGGCGGCCGCGGACCGGGGCGTTTCGGCCCAGGTTCACCTGAAGGTGGACTCGGGCATGGGACGGTTGGGCTTTCGGGAAGAGGCGCTCCCGGACCTGCTCGCGGCCCTTCGGCGCAGCCCGCACGTGAAGGTGGACGGAATCTTTTCCATGCTGGCCAGTGCGGATGAGCCGCAAGCCCGGCAGAACGCCGGCCAGATCGACGCTTTCAACCATATCCTGGAAACATTAAGGAAAGGCGGCCTGGATCCGTCGTGGACCCATATGGCCAACTCGGCGGCATCGCTTGCCCTGCCCGGCGCACGGTTTAATTTGATCCGGCCCGGCCTTGCTCTTTACGGCATCCTTCCCTCCGGGGAGCTCCCCGCCATCGGCCTCCAGCCCGCGCTGCGGTTCCAGACGGTTCTGGCGCAGGTGAAGGATTTACCTCCGGGAAGCGCCGTGGGCTACAGCGCCACTTACGTCACGAAGGAGCGCAAGCGCATCGGCATCCTGCCGGTCGGTTACGCCGACGGCCTCAGGCGGAGCCTGGGCGGCCAGAAGGGGCACGTTCTGATCCAGGGCAAACGCTGCCCCATCCTGGGCCGCGTCAGCATGGATCTGACGGCCGTAGACCTGGATCCGGTTCCGGAGGCCGAGGAATGGGAGACGGTCACCCTATGGGGCGGGGAGGGAGAAGAAGCGATCACGCCGGCGGACTGGGCCTCTTGGTCCGGCACCATCCCCCGATACAAGGGCAAAAACTACATGGATTGGCCGCTTGTTTCGGCCGAGTTCATGAACGGCGACGCAGCCTGATGCGGTTCATCCCGGATGAACTCCTGGAGCCGGCCCCTCCCAACTTCTAGGGATACAGCTTGTAAAGCATCCTGGGATAGGGGATCGTCTCCCTGAGGTGGGGCAGTCCGCAAATCCAGGCCACGGTTCGCTCCAGGCCGATTCCGAAACCCGAATGCTTGACCGTTCCGTATTTCCGGATGTCCAGATACCACTGGAACGCTTCTACCGGCAGGTCGTGCTGCTTGATCCTTGAAAGCAGGAGATCGTGGTCGTGGATGCGCTGGCTGCCGCCGATAATCTCGCCGTAGCCTTCGGGAGCCAGCACGTCCACGCAGAGAGCCAGCGAGGGATCTTCGGGATCGGGTTCCATGTAAAAGGCTTTGACGTCCGCCGGGTAGCGGTGAACCATAATGGGCCGGTCGTACTGCTGCGTCAGCAGCGTCTCGTCGTCGCCGCCGAAATCGTCGCCGTACTGGATGTCGCTCCCGAGCCCTATCAACTGGTTCACGGCATCTTTATAAGCGACCCGCGGGAAGGGTTTCCGGATCTGCTCCAGCTTCGCCGTATCCCTTTCCAGAACCTTGAGTTCTTCTCGGCGGCGCTCCAGCACCCTGGATACCACATAGACGAGAAAGTCCTCTGAGAGTTCCATGATGTCGTCCAGTTCCGCGAAGGCCACTTCCGGCTCCAGCATCCAAAATTCCATCAGATGCCGGCGCGTCTTGCTCTTCTCCGCCCTGAAGGTCGGTCCGAAGCAGTAGACCTTGCCCAAAGCCATGCAGGCGGGCTCCAGGTAAAGCTGGCCGGATTGGCTCAGGAAGGCTTTCTCGCCGAAGTAGTCCGTCTCAAAGAGCGTGGTGGTGCCCTCGCAGGCGGCCGGGGTGAGAATGGGACTGTCGATGAGGGTGAAGCCGTTCTGGTAATAGTAGTCTCTGAACGCCTGGGCGATTTCGGAGCGAATCCGGAGGACGGCCACCTGACGCGAGGAGCGAAGCCACAAGTGGCGGTTCTCCATCAGGAAGCCCGTTCCATGCTCTTTCTTGCCGATGGGATACTCGGCGGCTTCGTGATAGACCGTCACGCGGCTGAGTGAAAGCTCCACGCCTCCGGGGGCGCGATCATCCTTCCTGACGCGGCCCTCGACCCGGACGGATGACTCGAGTGGCACCCTGCCGGCCAGGTCGAACACTTCTTCGCTCACATCCTTGACGAAGGCCACGCATTGGAGATAGCCGGAACCGTCCCGAATAATCAGGAACCGGACCTTGCCGGATGAACGCTTGTTGTAGACCCAGCCGTCGAGAGCGACGTCCTGGTCCACATGATCCTTCAACATATCGATGCTTATTGGGCTCACATCAGCTCCCTGTCTGGAATGCATACGGCGCCGGCCGCCCGTTGCGGCGCCCCGGTGGAGCGCCTCACTGCGGCAATCCGTTTATTATAGGGAACCGGCGTCCGACTCTCAAGTTGTGGAGGTCTCCGTCCCCGGGGACAGCCCGGCGGCGGGCAGAAGGTAGGTCAGGATTTCGTTCGACAACAGGAAGCCCCTGGAGGTCAGGCGCAGCCGGCCCTCTTCCAGAAGAGCGTAACCGTTCTCGAGCAGCGGCGCTACGAGCCGTTCGGCGTCCCGCCCCTCCCTTCCGGCAAGTGTCTCCACGAGGCCCCATTCCACACCGTCCGAAAGCCGGATGCCAAAAATCAAGCGGTTTTCGAGGCGCTCCCGATCCGATACCCGGATCGTGCGTTCGTGGGGGGCAAGCCCTTTCGAAAGCTTCTCGCTCCACTCCCGCGTTGATCGGGGATTTTCCGTGCGCAGCCCGCGGAGCTGTCCGTGAGCGGAGGGACCGATTCCAATGCAGTCCTCCCGGCGCCAATAACGGAGATTATGCCTGGACCGGCCGCCTGGGCGGGCGAAATTGGAAACTTCGTATTGCTCGAACCCATGGGTTTCTGCGGCGCCGCACATGAACTCGTACATGTCCGACGTGGCGTCTTCGCCCGGCAGTTCCGCTTCTCCACGAAGGACGGCCTGGTAGAGGGCCGTTCCACGGTGGAGATCCAGCATGTAGGCCGACAGGTGATCCAAAGGCCAGGAGAGAATCCGCTGCAGCGAGCCCCGGAAGGACTGCAGCGTCTGGCCCGGAATTCCCAGCATGAGATCCGCGGAAAGCCTCTCGTAACCTTCCGCGGCGGCGCAAAACACGGCCGCTTCGGCCTGCCCAGCCGTGGCCCTGCGGCCCAGGGCCGCCAGTTCCGCGTCATTCAGAGACTGGACGCCGATCGACAAGCGGGTCACTCCGGCTCTCCGCCAGCGGCGCACCCTCTCCGGAGACAGCGTTTCGGGATTGGCCTCGAGGGTCACCTCCACCCCGGCATTCCAGTGGAAGATTTCCCGCAGAGCTTCGAAGAGCCGTTCCAGGGAGTCTTCTTCAAGAAGGGACGGCGTTCCCCCGCCAAGATAGATGGAATCCAGTTCGATGGGCGGATCTTCCCGGTAGCGGTCTGCCTCGCGCGCAAGAAGCATCTCAAACCCTTCCGGCACGCCCGATTCTGAAGCGGTCCTGTAGAAATCGCAGTAAGAGCACAGCGTCGTGCAGAAAGGGACGTGGATGTAAAGCCCAATAGGCCTGTTCACGAAGATCGAATCGTCCATTCAACATCCTTGGACGCACCGGCTTTTGCGTCCTTATTCATTCCATATACCGGCTGGCGCCGTGCTTCAACAGGACCCACAGATCACGGCGGTTGTCACCCGTGGGGCGCCTCGGCAGCGCGCCTCCCCAGTCCTCGAAAAGAGATGCCGTATCAAAAGAGGCCGCCGCGACTTTCAACGGTTTCTCGGGCGGCGCCTTCCCCGCGCTGACGAACGCTCCCCCTCCCCCTCCGCCGTCCATGCCGTCGGTGGCGAGCGCGGCGAAGCACCATGCCGGCAAACCGCGCAGTTCCAGTGCGACAGAAGCCGCCAGGTGGCTGCAGCGGCCTCCGCGTCCCGCCGCCTTCCCCGGACGAAGGCGGACCGTCGTTTCGCCGCCTCCCACGATCGCCCAACGCTCCGACGCCGGCAGTTCTTCCAAAATCCGGCGAAGAGAGGCCGCCGCCGCGTCCGGCGCCGTTCCCTCCTCCACTGCATGGAACGCGACCTTATATCCCCGGCTTCTGAGATGCGTTCCCACCTCCTGCTGGAGAGATTTCGAATCGGACAAGCGGGCGCTCCTGTCACCCTTCCGGCCCTGCAAAAGCACCTCCTTCGCCGGAAGCTCACGGGGAGGGCCCAGGCCCAACTCCCTTAGGACCGCCCCGGCTTCCGGCAGGCCCGGAACGGCCAGCGTGGGAGCACTGGACGTCAGCTTCCACGAGTTCCTCGCCACGTCGCTCCAGACCCCGGTAAAGACGGGGCCTCCTCGTAGACACATCCTCAAGCCCCCGCCCCGCGGCAGGGAGAGGCGAACCCGGACCGCGTTGATCTGATCGATTCCAGCCCCGCTTTCGAGCAGCCGCCTCTCCAGCGACGTCATTTCTTCCAGGCTCCAGGGAGGCGCCGGATCCGCCAGAAGCGACGACCCCCCTCCAGACACCAACGCGAGCACCGGCCCCTTACCCCGCTTGAACCACTCCTCCACTCTTCGGCTCGCCGCCACGTTTTCAATTCCGGGCAGCGGATGCCGTCCCGCCAGCGAGAGCCAGCCCGGAGGAAGTGGAAGCGGGCGCGCTTCCGCAGGCTCATAAATCAGTCCCTCCACGCCCGGAACAAGCCGGGAAGCGGCCGCTGCCAGTGCTCTCGCCGCCTTTCCAAGGCAGAAAACCCTTTCCGGCGTGAAACCGGCGGGAAGCGCCGATTGAATTTTTTTCTCCGCCGTTTGGAGCGGGCCGAGAGATTCCAGAACTATTTTCAGGTCGTCCACAAAGGTTTCACAGATTTTATATCTCCCGCTATAACAGGATGTTATAATGCCCAACTTCGAGAAGTCCCCGCCTTGGGGACGTTTGTCGTACCACACAAGCCCGAAATGCTTGACAACCGGGTGTTCCAGGTTTATATTATAACCGAACCTTGAAAAGGAGGGCTCAATGAACAAGAGTGAACTGATTAGTGCAGTGGCGAGTGGGTCCGGCATCAGCAAGGCTGAAGCCGCAAAGGCAGTCGATGCTTTCACCGGCGCCGTCCAGAAATCCCTGAAGAAGGGAGAGAAGGTGACACTGGTGGGCTTCGGCACCTTCAGCGTGGTGAAGAAAGCGGCGCGCACGGGCCGCAACCCCAAAACCGGCAAGCCGATCAAGATTGCTGGCCGAGACCGTGCGGTAATCACTGCATATCCTGTCTATCATGAAAAAGGGGTCGCAAGACCCCTTATTTTTTGTCCCGGCGCCTGCCGCCCTTCCAGGCGAGCGCATTCTCTGGTAACGTATTGTCGCCCACCGAGGGCGTTCGTCGCCAACTTCCGGCTCACGCGATTCATGGTGCTGCCTGCCGAGGGGAATGAGGAGGATTCCGGCTTGGACAAGATTCATGTTCTCATTCCAGCCCACAACACGGGCAAGAGAATAGGCGCCGTGCTCCGCGGCGTGGTTTCCCAAGGCCTTGACTGCCTTGTCGTCGATGACGGCGCCACCGACGACACAGCCGAACAGGCGCGTGCGGCGGGGGCCGAAGTCTTGTCGCTGCCGGCCAGGTCGGGGAAGGGAACGGCGGTTCGAAGCGGGCTGGAAGTCCTTCGCAGACGCGGTTCCTGCGATTGGATTCTGATGATGGATGGAGACGGGCAGCACCTGCCCTCTGAAATTCCCAAGTTTCTCGAACACATCGGCCCCAGGTTCGACATGCTCGTGGGGGACCGCATGTCCGAATCCCGATCCATTCCGCCGAGCCGCCGCTGGACGAACCAGATCGGAACCGCGTTCGTGCGGATCATGACCGGGCAACCCGTCTCTGATGTCCCTTGTGGTTTTCGCGCCGTCCGCGCCTCGCTCCTGTTTTCTCTCCCTCTTCGTTCAAAAGGTTTTTCCATTGACGTGGAAATGATCATCAAGGCCCTCGGGCGCGGAGCCCGCTGGCGAAGCATTCCGGTGAGTGCCGTCTACAACGGGCAGCAAAGCCATTACAGGCCTGTTCTCGATACGTGGCTCATCGTCCTTTCGGCGCTGCGATATGTCGAGTAACGAGATTTATGATTCCTGGAGAGTGAGCGGCGCCAACAACCGTTGGGTCTATTACATGCTGGATGCGGGATGCCGTCTTGTGAGCCGCAGGACTTCCCACCGCGTGGCCGATTCCATCATGGAGTGGTACTCAGGAAGGGATCCTGGGCTTCCAGCGGTCGTCGCCGGCAATCTCAGGAAGGCTTTTCCCGCCCTGCCCCCGCACCAAATCGAATGGCTCGCCATGAGCACGCTGCGCAGCTACGCCAGGGGCGTCGCCGATTATCTCCGGGCCCGGCGCGACCCCCCGCTGATGCTTCCCCCCGGAGACGGCAACCACGAAGCGTTGGCCGATCCAGGCGGCAAGGTCATTCTCTGCGCGCACATGGGAAACTGGGAGCTCGGAGGCGTTGTTCTCGGCAAGAGGATCGGCCCGCATTGGGTGCTTGCTTTCCCGGAACGGGACGAGGGATTGGACCGGTTTCGCCGCCGCCGCCGCGACAGGGCGGGACTCGTCACCGTCCACCCCGGCGAAGGCCTGGATACGATTCTTCACCTCCGGCGGCTCCTGGAGCAGGGGCGCAGCCTGATCGTCCTCGTTGACCGCGAGGTAGGCAGAGACCGCATCGAGGTTACCTTCCGCAACAGATCCACCTACTTCCTGAAAAGCCCAGCCCTCTTAGCGGAGATGGCGGATGTGCCCGTCATTCCGGTGGCGGTGATGGCGGAAGGGCGGGGCTCATACCGGCCGGTCGTCGGCCGGCCCTGCCGGCTTCGTGGACTGGGTCCACAACCATGTCAGTTTCCGTGAAACGCTCACCGACCTTGTGGAGCGGGGCCGCCACAAAATTGTGATCGATTTTTCCGAATTGACCTACATGGGGTCTTCGGGACTCGAGGTCATCCTGTCTCACATCCAGCGTGTCCGGGACGCCGGCGGCGACATGGTGCTTGCAGCCATGTCTCCCAAGATTTACAAGGTCTTCGATCTTCTGGGACTTCCCAAGTTTTTCAACATCACGGACAGCATGGACGACGCTCTCAGCGCATTTCATGAGTGATGATGATCGCTACTTCGTCCCCGCTGTGGACGCGGAGGCGGAAATCAGAGAGCGGGGATCGCGGTTCCTGGCGGAACTGTGGCCTGCGGGCTCCCACGAAGCCGCCGCGCAGGCGCTGGAAATCGTCAAGCGCCGGTTCCACGACGCCACACATCATTGTTACGCCTATCGCATCGGTTGGGACGAGGGTCTCGAGGAGCGCTTCAACGACGACGGGGAACCCCACCGGACAGCAGGCCCTCCCATTCTGGCGGCCCTGGAGGAGAGCGGCGTGTCCGACGCCCTCCTCGTCGTGGTACGCTACTTCGGAGGGACCAAGCTGGGGACCGGCGGTCTGGCGAGGGCGTATAGAGACGCCGCGCGGGCTGTGCTTGCGCAGGCCGATCTCGCCCCGAGGATCCTTTCTTACCATGCTTCCTGCGTGATGCCCTACGCCGCACAGGGCCCGTTCCGCCGGCTGATACAGGACATGGGAGCCCGCATTCTCAAGGAAGATTTCGGCCAAAACTGGCAGGTGGACATCGCCCTGCCCCGCTCCCGTGAGCTCGAATTCTCAGGCGCTGTCGCCAGCTTGAATGAAGCCTGGAAAGGAACGGTTCAATGGAAATTGAAGTGAAGGTTCCCGTGGAAGATCTCGCCGTCCTGCGGACCCAAGTCGAAAAACTGGCCTACCCGAGAACACGGGAGCGCCACTTCGAGGCCAACACCCTTTTCGATTACCCTGACCGCTCGCTTTCGGCCTCCGGATGCCTGATCCGCGTCAGGGAAACCACGGACGGCGCGCTTTTAACATTCAAGGGAAGGGTGGTCCAGCACGACCGGTACAAAATGCGCCCTGAGTGCGAAACGAACTGCGACACCCCCCAGGCCGTCAAAACGATTCTTCAGAATCTCGGCCTGCGAGCCTTTTTCCGATACGAGAAATACCGCGAAGAATACAAATCAGAGGATGTAAGCGTCTGCCTCGACGAACTGCCTTTCGGCTCCTTTCTGGAGCTCGAGGGCACACCCGAGGGCATTGAGCGCGTCGCCGCCGCGCTCGGCCTGGACGACAAAACCTTCGAGAAGCGCTCCTACGCCGCCATTTACGCAGAAATGAGACGCGCAGCTGGAAAGCCCTTTGGAGATATCGTATTCGAGGATGAGGACAATGCAGATACGTGAGGCGATGGTTCTTTGCGCCGGCCTCGGCAGGCGCATGCGCCCCCTCACCCTGACGACCCCCAAGCCGGCCCTTCCCTTCCTTAACCGCCCCGCCCTGCACTGGATTCTGGAGACCCTTGAAGCGCACGGTGTAGACCGCGCCGTCTTGAACCTGCACCATCTTGCCCGCGCAGTTGTCCAGTGCGGAGCAGGCTACCCGGGGACCATTTCCCTCAAGTATTCCTTCGAAAAAGAGATTCTTGGCACGGCCGGGGCTTTTGGGCCGGTGCTGGGGCTGTTCAGGGGAGAAGCGCTCTTTATTCAGAACGCGGATACCTTCTGCTCTCCACCTTACACTGCCCTCGAAGGGATTCTCGACGAATATTCCGACTGCCTAGCCGTGCTCTGCGTCCGTCCTTTGCCGGCCGGCGCGCCGTACACTCCCGTGTCGGTTGACCCAAAGGGGCGCGTTAAAAGTTTTGGATCGGGAGATAGGCACTTTACTGGAGTCTACGCCGCCCGGAGGGCCCTCTTCGATCTTCTTCCCGGCCCCGGTCCGAGGGAGCTCGTTCCCGATCTTCTGCGGCCTCTTCTGCCGTCGGGCGCCGTGCGCGCGGTGCCTCTCCCCGATCCCTGGTATGACCTGGGAACGCCCGAATCCTATCTCCGGGCGTCTCTGGAAGCCCTTTCCGCAATGGACCAGGGTCGTTTAGCAGTCCCCGCAGGGTCCCGCCTTGAACACCGGGACGGCCTGCCCATGCTGATTCATAACAGCGCCTCCGTGGCGCCGGAAGCCGGCATCGAAGGCCCCCTTCTGGCCGCCGAGGACACCGGCATCGAGGCAAGGGCCGCCGCCGGCCGCTGCGTTCTTTTGCCGGGCGCGCA
>JARRNO010000141.1:0-5617 GCA_037384885.1 Acidobacteriota bacterium | reverse complement strand
CCCTCTACCCTCTACCTGGCAGCGACGCAGCCAACTGCCCGGCCGCTTGCGGCCCGGCTTCCAGCCGCGATTTCCTGCAACGGCCTATCCACAGGGAAGCAGTGAGAAAGAATGGCCGGAAGCGCCGTGCTTGCGCACTCTCCGGCTGCAGCGGTCCGACCGCGTTGAAAAGCGAGCTTTCCCCCGCGGCGGAACCCGCCGAGCCGCCCGCATCAAGATGCGGGACGCTCCCGGCCTGATTTATCTCCGTGGGTGGGATATCGTCCCACCACCCCCAAACAAAAAAACGTGCGCCGACAGATCCGGCGTCATTTTCTTTGTCAGGCATCGCGGCGCGGCACGCTCGAAGTACACCAGTACGACTCGGTGCCTCGCCGCTCGCCTTCCTTGAATCTGACAACCGTCCGGTCGGCAGCCGGATTTTGCGATGCTGCCGCAAAATCCTATCAAGCGGGACTGCCTTCGCGGGAATCCACTGGGGGCTTAGTGCCTCCGGCACTGCGAGGCTTCGCCTCTCGCGGACTTCGTCCGCCGCCCCGGTTGGAGGTAAAGAAGTGAGGAAGCGAGGGGGTGAGGAAGCAGCACGGCGCGAAGCGCGGCCAGCCGAAGGCCCATGGGGTGCCAGATCTAACAATTTTTCGCGGCTTCTGTCATACTGTCCGCTCGAAGTGAAACGACAGGAGGAGACCGCCCATGGCTCGACCGCCCCGTATCGAATTTCCAGGCGCCCTCTACCTCGTGACCTCTGCGGCCGGCGAGGGGCGGGCCTTCTTTTCGGACGACCGCGATCGTATCCGGTTTTTCATGACGCTTCTGGAAACGGTGGACCGGTGGCGATGGATCGTCCACGGCTACTGCCTGCTCCAGGACCGTTACCAGCTGTTGGTGGAAACGCCGGAGGGAATCCTCTCGCGCGGCATGCGCCAGCTCAACGGAGAATACACGCAGGGGATCAACCGCCGCCGGTCGAACTCGGGCGCTGTCGTGGCCCGGCGTTTCAAAAGCATCCTCGTGGAAAAGAAGACGAGCCTGGCGGAAGTCTGCCGCTATATGCTGCTGGCGCCGGTCCGCGAATCCCTGAGTCCCACGGCCGCGCTCTGGGCCTGGAGCAGCCTCAGGGCCACGGCCGGCCTGTGCGATCCGCCGCCCTTCCTCACCACGCGGGATGTTCTCCGGCGCTTTCATCGAAACACGGAACAAGCGCGGCAGGCATTCGCGGATTACATCCGGGAAGGCGAAGAAAACGGCGCGCCGCTCCCGAAGGTTCATTCCGGGCTCTGGATCGGCTCGGAACGCTTCGGCGCCGGAGTGATGGCGCTGCGCCGGAGCGGCGGAAAAGCCCCGGCGGTTTACGAAGAAGACAGGCCGCCCCTCGATTCGTTTTTTCCGCCCCATATCCTTGCGAACCGGAACAAGCGGAACCTGCGAATTTACGACGCCTATTCAAAGGGACGCTACACGCTTCAGGAAATCGGCAGCTTCCTGGGGCTTCATATCATGACCATCAGCCGCATCGTTCGCGCCGGCGAGGTTCACGAGAACTAAGCCCTCGCTTTATTTCCTCGTAAAAGTGCTGTAATCTGACGTCAGCTTCGGCCGGACAAGCCAGCAAAGACCCCGAACCTTCCGCGCCGGATCTGAACGGGAGGAACTGCCCATGGCCGCCGACCTGGAAGGCGCGCTCTATCATCAGCTCATGGAGCGGCGCAGACGTCTGGAGTCGCTCAGACCATCGGGGAACCGGAGCACGCACCTCCTCCACCTGATCGAAGAGGTGGATGCGGCGCTCGAACGGATGGACGAAGGGTCGTTCGGCATTTGCAGGGTCTGCAACGAACCCATCGAAGAAGACCTCCTGACGGCCGATCCGCTGGTCAGGGCGTGCCTGGACCATCTCACGCCCGAAAGGCGGCAGGCGCTGGAGCGCGATCTGGATCTCGCTTCGGCCATCCAAAACCACCTGCTGCCCAAACGGGATATCCGCTGGGGGGGCTGGGAAGCGGCCTTCGCCTACGAGCCCCTGGGCTCGGTGAGCGGAGACTACTGTGACCTCCTGCCGCCGAGGACGCCGGACGGCGATTTTCTCTTCCTGCTCGGCGATGTCTCGGGCAAGGGGATCGCCGCCTCCATGCTGATGGCCCATCTGAACGCCACGGTGCGCAGCCTGGCGGCCGAAGACATGCCGCCGTCGCGGTTGGTCGCCCAGGTCAACCGGCTCTTCTGCGAAAGCACCATGGATTCGCACTACGCCACCCTCGTCTGCGGCCTGGCCGGTCCCGAGGGAACGATTGAGCTGAGCAACGCCGGCCACTGCAGGCCGCTGATCGTTTCGGACGGTAGGGTAGAAGCGTTGAAGGACGCGGGCATGCCCGTGGGCTTTTTCTGCACCATGGACTACCCTTCGATTCGCAGGGAATTGAAGGTGGGTGAAAGCCTGGTGCTTTTTTCCGATGGCCTGACAGACACCGAAAATCCAGCCGGGGAGCATTACGGGGAAGAGCGGCTGAAGGCCTTCCTCGGCCGCCATTCCGGGTTGGCGCCCAGGGACTTCCTGGCGGCGTGTTCAAGAGATGTGGAGGGTTTCCGCAACGGCGCCGCGAGAACCGACGACCTCAGCATGATGGTGTTGACCCGCATTCCCCAACAGTAACCGGCTGCAACGGGGGATCAACCCGCGTCGGCCGCGCCAAGCCGCCCGGCCTTTCCTGCGGGGTGCTCCGATACCCGTTGAGCAACGCGCGTTGAAGGTTACCGCGGGGCAGCCCGGAGATCAGCCGCCGTTCTTTTCGGGAAGCCTCAATCCCCGCCACGCGATCATGCCGCCGGAAAGCTGGCGAATGTCTTGGTAGCCCGAGATCTGCAGGAGGCGGACCGCCGGCCGGCTCCGGTGGCCGCTGAGACAGATGGCCACCACGGGCTTTTCGGGGTCGAAGTCCAGTTCTTCCAAGCGCGCGCGAAGCTCGGTGATGGGGATGTTGACGCTTCCCTTGATGTGGCCGCCTTTCCATTCATCGCGGGTGCGCACGTCGAGGATCTGCGGGCGGCCCGCATTGGCCTTCAAGGACGTGGAAAGCGCCCGGGCCGTGACCTCGGGAACGGCGCCGAAGGGAAGCCACCAGAACAGTTTTGAAAAGAGAGACACGTGCCCGTTATTGGATGCCGGCATATGAATTCCTCGCTGAATGAACCGTTGCTTCGTGCTTGACGCGGATCCGGAGAGCCGGGTCTTTGCAGAAGGACGCGCCGGACGTGGCGCACACCCCAACACAATGGTATCATCAAGTCAGTCTACTGCAAGGAGGGGGTCCCTGCCCGGGCCGGATCGCGTTCGACCGGCGTCTTCGTGAAGATCCGGCGTGGGGCGCACATGAAGGAGCGGTCCATGAGACTTCGGTTTCGTGACAAACGCCGGTTCCCCAGAATCCCGTCCGCCTACCCGGTCATGCTCGAAAACGCAGGCAAGGAGGAGGGCGGGTTCACCCGGACGAACGAGATGGGCCTGGGAGGGTGCAGCTTTTCCTACCACCAGGAGTTGAAGAAAAACGTTCAACTCCGTCTTTACATCAAGCTGAAGGACAGGGTGATCCAGGCCGAAGGCACGGTGGTTTACGCCAATCCGGACGACGAAGAGGGATACGAGATCGGCGTGGAGTTCCTCGGGATCAGCGAGGAAGATTCGGTCATCCTGGACGACCTGCTCCAGGCGCCTGAAAAGAAGAAATAGCCGGGGCGCGCCGTGTAGCGGCCGGT
Organism: Acidobacteriota bacterium; assembly: GCA_037384885.1. Taxonomy (GTDB): domain Bacteria; phylum Acidobacteriota; class UBA4820; order UBA4820; family DSQY01; genus JARRNO01. The sequence continues at coordinate 1,867 of JARRNO010000141.1, read as the reverse complement.
TCCCACCGGCCGGTCCCGCAACATGAAGCCCAAAGGTCGCACCAGGATGGTGCTCCCACAGCTAGAATTTAGTTGCCGCCCTGTGACAGCGGCTTCCAGCCGCGATCCTTTCGGCAGCATTGAGCCAAAGTCGCACCTGGAAGGTGCTCCTACAGAGTTGGGGGCATGGTCGCACCAGGATGGTGCTCCCACAGCTAGAATTCGGTTGCCGCCCTGTGAGAGCGGCTTCCAGCCGCGATGCCCCGCAGCGGCCTGCGATTCAAATCCTTGCTAGCAACGTATTGCCCGCCAACACTTCCTAACCTCCTAGCTCTTTACTTCCTCGCTGGCTGCGCAGCGCTCACTGCGCGCCATGCGCGCATGACTTCCTCGCTCTTAACCTCTTCAGTTTGAAGCCTGCGGGATCTTGAGGAACATGAGCATGAAGGCGGAGAGGCAGCCGAGGACGAAGACGCCGCTCCAAACCGCGCTTGGGCCGAAACTCTCCAGGGTCTGCGCCCCCAGCCAAGGCCCGATGCTGAAACAGACACCCCACGACATGGTGTAGACGCCCATGTAGGCGCCGCGGCTGCCTTCTGGCGCCAGGTCCGCCACGGCCGCCGAGGCGGAGGGGAAGGCGATCATCTCGCCGAAGGTCCAGATCACCACCGTGGCCGCCACGCTCCAGAACCCCCACGTCAAGCCCGTTGCGCCGAAACCGAGCCCGCAGAGGAAGGCGCCGAGCACGAGCGTTCTGCGATGCGGCCACCGGGCCATCCACGTGTTGAGCGGAATCTCCAGGAGGATGATAATCACCGTATTGAGGGTCAAAAAGAGGCCGTAGGCCGATTCGGGCAAATGGGCGTGCCGGACCAGGAAGAGCGGGAAGGCCGATTCGAGCTGGAAATAGACGAGCACGGCGGGTGCGAGGGCCAGGAGGAAATAGACGAAGCGGCCGTCCCTCAGCGGCCGGATCTTGACCCCCTTTCCGGGAGGGAACGCGGACGGTTCCGCCCTTCCGGCGGCCCGGGTGATGCCGAGTTTCCGGGACAGGAAGGCCAGCAGGCCGAATGCAAGCAGCGTCGTGGCGGCGTCTGCGTAAAAGAGAAAGCGGAAGGAGACGAGCGCCAGAAAGCCCCCGGCGGCCGGTCCCACGGCCATGCCCAGGTTGACGGCGAAGCGGTACAGCGCGAAGGCGGGTCTTCGCTGCTCGGGCGTCGTGACGTCGGCCACCAACGCCATGGCGGCCGGCCGGAAGGATTCGTTGATGACGGCCAGAACGAAGGACATGGCCAGGACGGCCCAGTATTGATGGGCCAGGGGGAAGACGAGGAGAAAAAGTCCCGCTCCGAGTAGAGAACCGAGCAGGATGGGCAGCCGGCCGATGCGGTCGCTCAGCCGTCCGGCGAAGGGGGTGATCAAGAGGCCGCCCAGCCCGTAGGCGGTCAGGGCGAGCCCTGCCCGTCCCGACGAGAAGCCCAGGGATCGGGTAAGGTAAAGCACCATGAAGGGCAGCACCATGGTGCCGGCCCGGTTGACCAGGGTGGCGGCGGAAAGCGCCCAGACTTCCTTGCGCAGTCCGCGCAGCCCCTTCCAGGGATTCATTCCTCCTCCCACCAGAGTCCCGATTATGACCCATTGGCCGTGCAGCGGCAATTTCACGGGGAGAAAGCGAGGATGGGAGATCTCCAGCGGGACGGGGCCACGGGCGCTCACGCCCCACCGCTTCGGCTGAAGCGCCAGTCGACAAGCAAGCTTGCCTCCAGCCCCTTCATGCCGTCGCGCCGCACTGGCGTGCGGTGCGGCCCCGTCTTGCCTTACGCCAAGCAATTCTGGGCGAATCAGCCATCCCCCACCCCCTTTTAAAGCAAGCGTTGCCAGTCCGTGC
>JARRNO010000140.1:0-5995 GCA_037384885.1 Acidobacteriota bacterium | reverse complement strand
AGCCATTCTGAAAGCGCTGGGTAAGATGGCGGACCTTTCGGTGCTCCCGTTTCTTCTTGAGAACGCTCTGGATTCGGAGCCGCACATCCAAGAGCTCATGAGCGCCATCGGCAGAATCTATCACGCGAACATGCCCGAGGCATTCCTGAAGCGTCATCAGGCAGAGATGGCGGAGATTGTGCGGCGACACTTCCCGTTGCAGCTCACGGAGAAGGTCTCGGCCCTCTGGAAAGATTCAAAGGTTGCGGAGCGCCGCGGAATGCTGCACATAGCCGGCTTCTTGACCGACATGACGCTCATAGACTACGTTCTGGACGAACTGGAAAACCCCTACCTTCAAAGGGACGCTCTCCAGGCGGCCGCCGCCTTTGGGACACCCGCAGTGCCGCACCTGGTGCGCCGCCTGAATGCGGCGGTGTCCGTGGAGCAGAGGCTCTTTCTGATCCAGCTCCTTGCCGCCACGGGTAGTCCCGAGGGAGTCGTTCCGCTGCTCTCCCAGGTCCGAGGAGACGACGACCAGGTGAAAATGGAAGGGCTTGCCGGCCTTGGAAGGATTGAAGACGATCGTTCTCTCCAGGAATTGACCGCCGTCTTGAAAGAGCCGGACCCGGCGTTTCACGAAGTAGCGATCCACGCCGTCCATACTTTGTTGAAACAGCGTCCCGAATTTCGCGATCGCGTGAGGAAACAGGGTGAAGCCATGCTCACGTCCCCAGAGGACAGGACCCGGAGAAATGGCTATGCGCTCTTGGCGGAAAGTATCGCATACGGGGCGGACGGCAACCTGCTCAAAGGACTGAAGGATCCTTCGCCCGACGTTCGGCGTTTCGTGGTCGGTCTTGCGGGCGCCCGGATCGGGCCGGATGCCAAGGACCAACTGCTGCCCATGCTGTCGGACGACAATCCAAAGGTGAGGCGCGCCGTCATCACCACTTTGGGGCGCTACCTGCTGGGCAGCGGGCCGGATATACTTCTCACGACCCTCCAGGACGAGGACCTGTGGGTCAGATCCGAGGCGGCCTTCTATCTGGCGCAGAGCACCGATCCCGCCACCGCGGACGCCTTGCTGACTCTTCTGGAAGAGGACGAGCTTCCGGTCCGGATCTCGGCGTTGAAAGGCCTTGCGGAAGTTGGCTGCGGCGCCCTCTTCGGACGCGTTCTGGAGCTTGCCAGAAACGATCCGAACATGGAGATTCGCAGGGTATGCCTGGGCGCGCTTGCGCGTTCAGGCCGTTCGGAAGGGCAGGCGCTGCTCATGAAGGCGCTGGAGGACAGGCATTGGGAAATCCGCTCCGCTGCCATCGAGCTGATGGGTGATTCGGCGGACCGCCGGTTCCTTCCTGTTCTGCTGAAGGAGTTGGAACGCGATCCGGATGTCCTGGTCAAGCAGTCCGTGATCCAGGCCCTGAGCCGCCTTGGAGCGGTGGAGGCGGTGCCGCGGCTCCTGCAGTACCTTACGGACAAAGACCTGAAAGAGGCGGCCTACCAGTTCTTCCTCGGGCTGGGCCGGCGATACGTGCCCCTGATCGAACATGAAGCCCAGTCCGTTGATTTTCAGACGAAGCTGATCCTCATTGAAATCATGAAGAGCCTGGAGCTTGCGTAAGCCCGATGATCCGCGACCCTTTTAACGGCCCGTCAAATCTGGTGAACGATGAACTCTACCGGCGCTATTGCGTGCTCATCCGGGAAAAGACAGGCCTGCACTTCAACGATTCCTCGCGCTTCTACCTCGAAAAGCGCCTGGAAAACAGGATGAGAGATCTCCAGGTGGAATCTTTCGAGGATTATTTTAATCTCATACAGTACGATCCGGAACGGGAGCAGGAGTGGGCACGCCTTATCGCCACGATTACGACCAATGAAACCTACTTCATGAGGGAAGAGCGCCAACTGCGCTGCTTTCAGCGGGAAATCCTGCCGGCTCTCTGGCGCTTGAATCCGGGCCAGACCATACGAATCTGGAGCGCCGGCTGCTCAAGCGGCGAGGAGCCTTACACGCTGGCTATTCTTATCCGGGAGGGGAGAGCGGTTCCCGAAGAGAAGGTCGAGATTTACGCCACCGATATCAATGAACGGGTCCTGGCCAAAGCCAAGGAGGGCCTCTACGGTCCGAATTCGTTCCGGGCGGTTGATGACTCATTCAAGGCCCGCTGGTTTCGTCGAGAAGGAGGCGGGCATTACCGGCTCCGCGAAGAGATTCGCGAGCGGGTGAAATTCGGTCGGTTCAACCTTTTCGACATCCAGCGTTATTCGCTGCTTGCGCCGTTTAACGTCGTTTTCTGCCGGAATGTCATCATCTATTTCGACCTCGAAGCCAAGGTGCGTGTCGTCGAGCGGTTTCACGAAAAGATGAAACCGGGCGGTTTTTTGCTTCTGGGACACTCCGAGAGCCTCATCTCGGTCACGGACAAGTTCAAGCTCGTCCATCTTAAGTCCGATCTGGTTTATACGAGGGAGGAGCCGTGAACAAAATCCGCGTCCTTGTTGTGGACGATTCCGCTTTCAACCGGAAGGTCCTCACGGAAATGCTGAGCAGCAGCCGGAGGATTGAAGTCGTCGGGAAAGCGTTCGACGGCGAGGACGCTATTCGAAAGATCGTTCAGCTGAACCCTGACGTGCTGACCCTTGATCTTGAAATGCCCGGGATGGACGGCTTTGCCGTGCTGCGCTGGCTCATGGCGAACCGCCCCCTTCCGGTCCTGGTCGTGTCTTCCAGAGAAAGCAACCGCAGCGTGTTCAAAGCCCTTGACCTGGGGGCGGTTGATTTTGTAGTCAAACCATCCAAACTGGCCTCCACCAAGCTTCGCGAACTGGAGCATGAATTGGTAGATAAAGTGCTGGCCGTCCCCCAGCTCCGCTTTGAAAAGATCCGGAAGCGGGTCGAAGAGGCCCCCGAAATCGACTATCCGGTGGCGCTTCCGCGAGGGTCCGGCCACCACATGGCGGAAGTGATCGCAATCGCCGCCTCAACCGGAGGTCCCCCTGCTGTTCAGACGGTGCTGAGCCAATTGCCGTCCAAGATGGTTTCCCCCATCATCGTTTGCCAGCATATGCCCCCCATCTTCACCCGCCTTTTCGCGGAGCGCCTGGCCTCCCTGACCGGGAGAGTCGTCAAGGAAGCGACGGACCGGGAGCTGCTGTTTCCCGGCCATGTGTACGTGGCACCAGGCGAACACCACGTGAGAACCGTGCTGGTGGACGCCGAAAGGCGCTTGGCGGTTGCCGAGCGCTCCGAGGGAGATCGCTTCGCCCCATCCGCCGATGTCCTTTTCCAGAGTGTCGCCGAAGTTTACGGCCGGCGCTGTTTGGGCGTTGTCCTCACCGGGATGGGCGACGACGGAAAGATAGGCGCGCTGGCGATCCACAAGGCAAAAGGGCGGGTCATTGCCGAGGCCGAGGAAACTGCAGTGATTTACGGAATGCCGAGAGAAGTGGTCCGAGCCAAAGCCGCCGATCACGTGCTACCCCTTGGAGAGATCGCGGGTTATCTGGTGAGGTACGGATTATTGGCCGAATCTTGATTGCAAATCCCGCGCACCCTGTGCTAATAATGAACGTTGAGGCAGACATGACGGATGAAGGCAGCGATCTTTTCAAAAAAAGCCAAGAATTCCTGCAGATGCTCAATCAACAGAAGGGCTTCATCCAGGATCTTCTGAAGGAAAACGAGCGCCTTAGGTTTCAGGTGGCGTCTCTTCAGAACGCCAGGGAAGGGGACGGCGCCAGCGGCGAAGAACTCGAACTTCTCCGGAAGCGCGTGGAGCAGTTGGAGCGGGACAAGCACCAGCTGGAGGAGCGCTTCCGGCGGGCCGAGGAGGAGAACAAGGATTTCGCCCAGCGCTACGTCGAGATCGAGGAGCAGAACAATAATCTTGCAAACCTCTATGTTGCTTCCTACCAGCTGCATTCCACCCTCGACTTCCAGGACGTTGTCCATATTGTCATGGAAATCATTATCAATCTCGTGGGCGCGGAGGTGTTTTCCATCATGATGCTCGACGAGAAATCCAACGATCTGACGGTCCTTGCCAAGGAAGGATATGACGAATCGCTTCAACCGTCGAAAATTCCCATTGGCGAGGGCGTCATCGGGGGCGTTGCCAAGTCGGGCGAGCCCTACTACATCAATCAGGCCGGCACGGATTACCAAGTTGACTTTCTCCACCCTGTCGCCTGCATCCCACTGAAAATAAAAGAAAACGTGATCGGCGTCATCAATATCCACAAGCTTCTCGTACAGAAAGAGGCCTTTACGGCGGTGGACTACGAGTTGTTCTCGCTGCTCGCCGCGCACGCGGCGACGGCCCTCTTCTCGAGCAAGCTCTATTCACAGTCCGAGCGAAAGTTGACCACGATCCAGGGGTTCCTGGATCTTCTGACCACCACGGGCCAGAAGCAGTAGGGTGAAGGAATGGATAGCCTGAGCTTTCTCGTCGTCGAAGACTCACCGACAATGCGGCAGCTGATCTCCTTTTCCCTCCGTCGCTTCAAGGGATGCAAAATCGTGGAGGCCGTCGACGGCGTGGACGCGCTGAAGAAACTTCAGACCGAGACCGTGGACATGATTCTGACGGACATCAACATGCCGGTCATGGACGGGCTGAAGCTCGTTACGCTTGTGCGTCAAAACAATGCGCTCCACGACATCCCCATCGGCCTCATTAGGAGCGAGGGCGCGCAGGATGAGCGCCAGCGTGGACTGGCGCTGGGGGCGGACGCCTACATCAGCAAGCCTATCCAGTCGTCGGCGCTGCTGAAAGTCATTACCGAGATTCTCGATAAGCAAAAATCGTAACTGCCGCTGCCATGCCGGGCCGGACATCTCCACCAGAAAGCTGTGCTTCCGCATTTGAGAAAAAGGGAAGAGACGTGTCGAACGTCCGGTATCGGCTGGACCTGGCGTTCGTGGGAACGGGATCCCAGGGGTGGCAGTCTCAGAAGAACGGCAAGGGCTTGCAGGACTTGCTCCGACGGGCCGTGCAAGAAATCGCCTTGGGCGGGCGGATCCCGGTGGGCTGTTCCCGGACCGACTCAGGTGTTCACGCCCGGCGGTACTCGGCGCATGTTGCCGGGGGCGCGATCCGCACTTGCGAACAAGTGCTGCTCGGCCTCAACGCCGCCCTCCCCGGAAAGATGCGGATCTATCGAACAGCCTTGGTCGGCGGCGGTTTTCACGCGCGCTATTCCTGTGTGCAGAAAACCTACCGGTACCATTGGCATCGGGGTTCTGTTGTCCCGCCGCCCCAAATCCCCTTCGTTCACAAGTGGAGCGGGCCGTTGGATGAACAAGCCATGGCCCGGGCGGCGGCGCTCTTTGAGGGCTTGCATGACTTCTCGCAGCTGACGACGGCTGAAGGGCGGCAGAAAGGCGCTGCGAAAAACATCGATCGGTGTGTTTTGACCCGCGACTCCGATTTGCTTGTTCTCGAGGTCCGCGGCCGATCCTTTTTGCACCGAATGGTGAGAATGATAGCGGGCGCGCTCCTGGCCTTTTTCTCAGGACGGCTCGAGCTGCAAGAGGCGTCTGTACCCCAGGTAAAATGAGGCCGCACTGACCAGCGCGCTGACCAGTGCGACTTGAAGCACCGCCTTCGTGTAGTCCGGGGGGGCGCCGCGGCCCAGGAGGTGCTCGTAATAGTGGTAAATGGGCCGGGCGCTGACCACCAGCATCCATCCCACATAGATCAAAGAAAGGAACATGTAGGTCAGCCCCCATGTGCTCATGATGGCCTTGGCTGGATTCTTGTCATTGAAGACCGGGTCCATGCATCCTGCCGCCAGGGCCATTGCGGAGAGACAAAGGGAGGCGCCGACCGCGAGTAGAAGCGTGTACCAGAGTGCTGCTCCCCGGATCTGCAGGAACCTGTTCGACAGCCATAGAATCAGGGCCGACATTGCTGTCAAAGGGACCGCCGTAAAAAGAAATTTCGCCCACAGGGACGGCATCAGTCCCATGGGAAGGGTCCTTGATGCAAAAAAGGCCCGCCCCTCA
>JARRNO010000139.1:0-12374 GCA_037384885.1 Acidobacteriota bacterium | reverse complement strand
GCTGAGATTTACGCCACCCGCCCCGATAAGATTCTCTTTGTGGACGCCGCCGACAAACCCAGCTACGCCATTGTCGTCAAGGCGCTCGACGTCGCCCGCGGCCAGGGCAAGGTCGAAACCATCGGCTTCGTCCTGAGCGGTTCCTGAGCGGCGTGCGGCGGAACAATTCGATGTGAACCTTTGCCGAATGAGTCATTCGGGAGGAACTCGCAGGCGGACCGGTGCCCCGGTCCGCCTGTTTTCATTTATTCACGCCCATGTTTTTTTCATACGCAACTTGATTGAGGGTGATTTGTGAAAACGAGACGCCGGGCCGCTTTCGACCGGCACCCGGCGCCCACCGTCCGCTGACATTGGAACACCTTTTCGACTCCGCGGTCTAATTTAGATAAGAATACCAGCCCCTTATGACTGCGGAGGTTCTCGATGCCCGACCGTCCCGTTCGTCCCCGTGAATTTCATGTTCTTTCCAGCGCTGTCATCGCCCCCCTTGCGGCGATGCTCCTCCTCGCCTCCTTTTGCATTTTTCCACCGCGACGAACCTCGCTGCTGTTGGCTCAGCTTCCCCATTCGCGCCATCCCTCTTTCCAGCCGGTTTCTCTCCTCGAAGAATCCCCCCGTATTGGTCTGACCCCGGGGGGGCTGCTCTACGTCAATGACCATCCCATCCCCAAGGAATTGCTCCCCATTCTGCTGAAGCGCACGCCCAACCTTAAACAAACGGTTGTTTTTATCGGGGCTGACCGCCGGACCCGCTGGCGGGACGTCAAAGCCGTGCTGAGGGCAGCTCGGCGCGTCAAATTCAGCAGGGTGTTCCTGCTGACAACATTCGTGAACCGCAATGGGCGCCCGGTCGCCCGGGCGCTGGCCGATGCTTTCAAGCTGATGAGACAGGAGGGCCAACATGAGCAACTTAACCAATGACACGATCGAGAGAAGAGTATCAGGAATCAACATCACACCGCTCGTGGACATCGTCTTGGTGCTGCTGATTATTTTCATGGTCGTCACGCCCATGCTTCATTCAGGAATTCCCGCCCAGGTGCCCAAAAGGGCGCCGTCAGTCTCCCCGAAGACTCACCTTCCATCTATCGTGCTTCAGATCGACGCGAACGACCGGATGTCGATCAACAAGCAGCGGGTGACCATGGACGACCTTGGTATGAAAATGGCCGCAATATACGCCACCCGCCCCGATAAGATTCTCTTCGTGGACGCCGCCGACAACGCCAGCTACGCCTTTGTCGTCAAGGCGCTCGACGTCGCCCGCGGCCGGGGCAAGGTCGAAACCATCGGCTTCATTCTAAGCGGCTCTTGAGCGGAGCACGGCGAAATAATTTGCTTGCAACTTTCGCCGGATGAGTCATTCGGGAGGACCACGCAGGAGAATCTGCGCCCCGGTCACGCTGTTTTATCTTCACGACGCCGAATCAGAGAATTTGCACTCCCTCTAATGCCTCAGCAAGTGCGTTCTTCAAACTCTCGGGTCCTGCCGGGGAAGGAACATAACGCCCTCTTCGCCGGTCATACCTAGCAGAAACCCCGCGGGAATCTACAAGGAGGTGAACCATGTTCGAAACGATGTTCGAACACTCATCCCGGCGCGCTTTAGGCAGGCACGCCCTTGCCTTTCAGGCAGCCCTGGGGATCCAGCTTCTCCTGGCCGGTGTGATCGCCGCCGCGGGCTTCTTTCACATCCAGGTGCTTCCCCCACCCGAGATGCCCGCGCTTAGGGGCATTCCCGTCAAGCTTCCCGTTTCGCCCGTTCCTCCCCCAAAACCACGCCAGCCGGCCCGCCAGGCGCCCTCTTCTTCCGCGCCCGCTAGGCCGGTTCCGGCTTTGGCCGTCTCTGCTCTGATCCCGGAAGGGCTCAAGCCCCTGGATATTCCCTTCTCCTCAGGCCCCGCCCCGGATTCACGCACAGCCGGATCCTGGTCATTTATTCCGGGAGCGCCCGGCTCGCCCGTTTCAAGCGGCGAAAGCACCGGGAACGCGGGCGGCGGCCCCCTGCCGCCGTCCTCCATTACGCCGCCAAAGCTGATCCTCCGAGTAGACCCCGTTTATCCAGAGGCCGCCCGCGTTATCGGCCTATCCGGCCGGGTCGTCGTTCAAATCGTCATCGATCAGAATGGACATGTCTCCCAGGCCTCGGTCGTGAGCAGCACCGGTTCCATCTTTAACCGCCCCGCACTCGCGGCCGTGAAGCAATGGAAGTACACGCGTCCAATCAACGGAAACGGCCAGGTGGTATCGGTCTACGAATTTGTTACCGTGAGGTTTGAACTCCGTTAGCCGGGATGGCTTGCCGGACATCGGATCGAACGGGCGGAAACGCCGGGAACCTGGCCCATCAACAGCAGAGAGTAAACCGAGGCCTGTACGGGCCGCCAAACAGAATTGAGGTTGGCCGGGCCCGGCCTAGGCGTTGCAAGTTGGCCTGTCCGCCGGCTCAGCGGACAACCGGCGGAATATATGGGCAACCAGCGCTAACGGCCGGGCCGGACCCGTCCCGCTTCTTTCCGGCCTTCTCTGAAAAAACGAGCCACCTCAGCCGCATCCCGTGTGACTCGGAAGGGCGGGAGACTTTCCAGCAGCAGCCTGCCGTAACTCCGCGTGGCCAGTCTGATGTCCAGGCATGCCACGACGCCCCGGTCCGAACCCGAGCGTATGAGCCGCCCCGCACCCTGTTGGAGGAGGATGGCCGCTTCCGGAAGCTGGTATTCCCTGAAAGGTTCGCGGCCCTTGGCCGTCAACCATTTGATTCGAGCCTGCGTCAGCGGATCGCTTGGAGAGGCAAAAGGGAGCTTGTCGAGAACCACCAGGGAAAGCGCTTCCCCTTGCACGTCCACGCCCTGCCAGAACGATACGGTTGCCACCAGCACGGCGTTTCCAGCCTTACGAAAGCGCTCCAGAAGAATCCCCTTGGGTTCATCCCCTTGGCAGAGCACAGGAAAGGGAACAAGAGCCGCCAACTTTGGCGCCACAGCCCTCATATTTCGATAGGACGTGCAAAGAATAAAGGCCCTGCCTCCCGATTCGGTCACCAGCCGGCGCGCTTCCTCAACAACTGCGTCCTCGAAATCCGGTGAATTGGGTGCTGGAAAGGAATTGGGGACGTAGAACAATCCTTGCTCTTCATAGCGGAATGGGCTCGGAATCCGCGCGCCGAAGAGATGTTCCCCAAGCAGGGACCCAACCTCGATTGGGCTTGCCGAAAGAATCACATTCGAAGGCCCGGCCTCCACATAGTGGACGTACCCGTTTCCCTCCTCCGGCGAAAGAACGAATTGAAACCCTTCACGCCATGACTCCAGGCGTTCAAGCAATCCAAGCGCACCTTCCACTTTAAGCCTCGACTCGATCGACAGTGCGGCGCCTTCCATGCACGTCTCGAGACGCCCGCGAAGATCTTCCATGACAGCCGGAGTTTTCACCTCCGACAACGGCACCTTCCGGCTCGTGACTCCCCATTGACCGAAATAGGCCTCGACGGCACCGCGCAAGGCTGCGAGCGCTTCATGCAGCGCTTGCTGGTCTGACGGAAAGGCTCGTGAGGCGTCGTGGATCCATTCCTGGAGCATTCTCCGCGTCACGCTCACGCCGAAGAACGAAGTTGCGGCGTTTTCTACTTCGTGGGCTTCGTCCATGACCAGGTGCGTGTATTCGGGCAAAACCATCGCGCCGCTTCGATTCCTGACCATGAGGTCGGCAAAGAGAAGGTGGTGGTTGGTGACCACGACTTCAGCCGCTTCGGCCTTTCTTCGGAGCTGAACGACAAAGCACTCCTCGAATACCGGACAATGGCTCCCCAGGCAGCGATCACTCCGGGCGTTGATGTCTTGCCAGAACGGCAGATCCTCGGGAACTCCGGACAATTCCGCCCGGTCTCCTGTTTTGGTTCGTTCCGCCCAAGCCTGGATCACCTCGAGGTATTTCGCCTCGTTTCTCGTCCGGAACAGAGGCTCCTTCTTGAAGCGGTCAAAATAAAAAAGGCAGAGATAGTTGGCCCGGCCTTTCACGTTGACGGCGCCAAGGGGGCGGTCCAAGACCTTCGAACAACGGGGGATATCCTTCTGAACCAGCTGCTCTTGAAGTGTCTTTGTACCGGTTGAAATCACGATTCTGCGATCACTCGAAAATGCCGGGATCAGGTAAGCGAGGCTCTTTCCCGTCCCTGTTCCCGCTTCAGCCAGCAGAAATCGTCCTTCCGCCAAGGCATCCCAGACGCGGCGGGCCAGTTCGACCTGGCCGCGGCGGTACTCATATCCGGGCTCATGGGAAAGTGGTCCCGAAGGGCCCAGCAGATTTTCGAAATCGGGAACCGCTGAGGATGAGGCCTTCAATTCCCGGCCTCGTAGCGCAGCGCCTGCTCCCTCAGCCACGCGCCGAGTCTCCGGGAAAGAGCGCTTTCGGGAAGCCTCTCCGGGTGCCACTGTAGGCCCAGCATGGCAGGGTAATCTTCGGATTCAATGGCTTCGACAACCCCGTCGGGCGCCCACGCCGTGGCCTTCCACGTGTCCGCCAACCTCCCGACAGCCTGATGGTGGGAAGAACACACCAGGTGTTCACCCGGCCCGGCCAACTCGGCAAGGCGGCTTCCTTCCAGAAAGCGGACAGGGTGGGTGGGCCACTTTTCCTCGGGCCCCACGCGTCGGTGGATATGCTGAGGATCGTCAAGATGGCGAATCAGCCCTCCCCCGAAAAAGGCGTTGATGGACTGGCATCCCAAGCAGATTCCAAGCACAGGGAGCCCCACTCGGACGGCCTCTTGCAGCGCTGACTGCTCAAACTCGCACCGGTCCGTGTGGGAATACTTTTCCTCGGGGAGAGGCTCGGGTGCGCCCCCGTAGAAGCGCGGCGGAATATCTCCCCCTCCCGAGAGAACGAGGGCCGACACTCCGGCAAGAAGAATTCCGGCATCCCCTGGAAATGAGGGAATGACCCTGGGCGCTATTCCCGATGCCCTCAGCCAGTCCAGATAGAACCTGTCCAGTTCAAGCCGCTCCCGCCCCGAAAACTCCACCCAATCGGTGGTGATACCGACTTGAAGGCTGCTTGCTTCACGGGTTCTTCGCATATGCCGTCCGCCTTGAGACGCTCCGTCAGTCAGGGGAGGAGGGGTTCGGCCGTCATGATTCGGCCAACAATGCCTTCACCATTTCGGGAACCCCTCCGGGGCCCCACGACTGGGCGCCGATTCCCTCGTATGCCACGCGCCCCTTCTTGTCGACCAGGATGGTTTCTGGAATGGCGTTGACACCCATCTCGTTGGCAAGCGCTCCATTGTCCCAGTAGACCGTGATCTCCTCGCCCGTCTTCTTTACGAAGGGAGGCACGGGCTTGGGGCTGTCATCGATCGAAACGGGGGCGACGACGAGGTCGGCATTCCCCTTCTGGGATGCGTCATATTTAGCGAACTCAGGGAATTCGGCGCGGCACGGGGGGCACCATGTCGCCCAGAAGTGTAGCACCACGACCTTGCCCTTGATGCCGGCGGGCTTGAGTGGAGCTCCTCCTCCCACCGGCGTTAACTTGAAAGCGGCCAGCGGGGTCCTTTGGGCCGGGGGTATGATTCCCCCGGTGGCTGCAAGTGCCTTTCCAGGGACAATCGTTGACGTTTTGCCGCTGTGCGTCAGCCAGTAACTTCCCGCAAGCAACACGATTGCCAGCCCGATCAGACTCCAGAATACGATCAGAATTTTGTTTTTGTCCCGTCTATCCGAACCATTTTCTTCAGGCATTTACAAGACCTCCAGCAAAAAGGGGATGCACGCGATCCCCTCCCGGTAACACCCGGGCCGTTTAGTGTATTATGTCGGACCTCCTTGGGGCAAGCAACTTCTATCCGTCCATGAGGGAGAGGATGGACGTTCCTTGAGACTCTCGCCGTTCTGGTTTATCATGATAAAACCTGGAAAGGGTGAAAAGAATGGCCAAAAGACGACGCCAAAACATCGACTGGGTCACTGTACGCTACAAAGACATTTACGCCATCATCGGCATCGTCATCATTCTAATCGCCGCTCTAGGAGGTGGATACGGCTACTGGCGCTTTTACGGCAATCCGCAGGTCAAGGCCGAAAAGGCGATTGTCAAGGCCCAGCGCATGATCCAAAGTCTTGAAACCACGGCCTCACAGCCGGAGCAGGTTCAGGCCGTCGCGCAGGGGAAAGCGCAGCTCAAGGAAGCCCGCCGGCAGTACCGCCAGCAAAATTATAGAAAAGCCCTGAATCTCGCCCTGGACCTGATCTCCTCTCTGAAAGACCTGCAGATGAGCGTGCCGAGTTCCCAACGTTACGCGGTGCTGGTCAATCTCGAGGGAGACGTCGAGGTCAAAAAGGCAAACCAGCATCTTTTTTCTCCAGGGAAAGAAAACATGTTTCTGGAGGATGGAGATATCGTCAAGACATCCAAATCGAGCTATGCCAGGATTAAATACCACAACGGGCAATTCCAGGTGATTTCACCAGATTCCCTGGTGGTGATCCAATCCCTCTCAACGACCCAGGAAGGTGGAAGCAGGATCGAGGTCGCTTTGAAACAGGGGCGGGTCGAGACGACCACCCCCCAGAAAATGGGACCTCACGACGAGAGCGTCATCGCCACCGCTTCCACAAAAGTTCGTCCCAGTGCGGCTTCCCGGGTTGGCGTCGCCCAGGACAAGAGCGGGAAAACCACGACCAGTGTTTTCAGTGGAACCACTCAGATTGCCGCCGCCGGCCAGGTTCAGACGATCGAGCAGAAATCTTATAGCCCCACCTGCCGCACTTACGCCCCAAGATCAACAGATTATCCGCGTGGAGGATCCCGTGCACACAACGGTGCATTTCTCCTGGCAGGGAGGCCCCGCCTCGGGAAGCTGGTTTGAAATATCAGCCCGTCCGCTCTTCTCGTCCCTCCTGGCCCCCAAACAGCTTGTCCGGGACGGCAAGGTGGGCATCGACGGTCTTCCCGCAGGCACATATTATTGGAGACTGAGAGCGGCCGGACCGCAGGACACTACTTACTGGTCCCCCATCTACCGGTTCCGGATATTCCAGGTCTTCCAGCGTCCGGCCATCAAACGCAATATTTCCCTGAAAGTGGACGCCACCCCGATCGGCGATGGTGTGATCATCCAGGGCAGCACGGATCCGGGAATCCACGTTTCGGTCAACGACATTGAAGTCCCCGTGAACGCCGACGGTTCCTTCAGCAAGATCGTCCTCTTTCCGGACGTCGGGACGCAGTACGTCCAGGTGAGGGCTTTTGATGACGAGGGAAACGAAAAAATTTGGAGAAAGCAGTTCCAATCGGCCTCCAGCTACTGAGATGGATGGGGAGGCGACGGATAGTTCCGCCCGGGGAAACAGCGGGGGCGAACGAAGTCTGAGAGGGAGACAGCTGGAACTTCTTTCAGCGGTCGTAAGAAGCGCAAACTCCAGCCTGGATCCGGATAAAATCTCTTCCTTTATCATGAACTGCGTCCGCGACCTGGTGGACGCAGAGGCTTGGAGCCTCCTGCTGATCGACGAATCGGGAGAATACCTGACCTTCAAGGCGGCGGAGGGTCCCGAACCCGATGTCCTTAAGGACATGCAGCTTCGAATGGGGCAGGGGGTTGCCGGCGCCGTCGCGCGAGACGGCCTCCCTATGATTGTGGACGACGCCGTAGATTGCCCCCTTTTCGACCAGAGCATCGACCACGAAACCGGCTTCGAAACCCGATCCATCCTCGCCCTTCCCTTGAAGTGCAGGGACAGAATCATCGGTGTGGTGGAGATCTTGAACAAGAGGGAGGGCTCCTTTACAAGCCTGGACAAAGACGATGCCATGCTGCTTCTCGAACCGGCGGGCATCGCGCTTGAAAACGCCCGGCTCTTTGCGCGGACGGAGAGGCTGACCCTGCTTGACGATCTGACCCAATTGTACAACACACGTTACCTTTACCGCGTTCTCGCCGGGGAGATCGAGCGCGCCAAGCGCCACAAGAGGAATCTCGCGGTTATCTTTCTGGACCTCGACGGTTTCAAGCAGGTCAACGATGTCCACGGCCACCTCATCGGAAGCCGGACTTTGCAGGTTGTCGCCGACATTCTTCGCGAGCACACCAGAAGCGTGGACATACTGGTCCGCTACGGCGGTGACGAATACACCCTCGTGCTTCCAGACACGGACTTGAAAGGAGCATCCGTTGTTGCCGATCGCCTTCGAAAGGCGATCCGTGACCATGATTATTCACTGGAACTCGCCGTCAAAATCCACATTTCCGCCAGTTTTGGGATTTCGAGCTACCCGGAACACGGCGACAGCGCCGAACTGCTGATTCAAAGGGCGGACCAGGCCATGTACTCCGTCAAGCAGAATTCAAAGGATGGAGTTGCCGTCAGCGACCATCCATAGGACAATAGTCCCAGACGGGCCCGGAAGGCGGCGCGGGGCCGCTCCCCGGACGCGCCTGCCCGATGCCCCGCGATCCGAGTCGATTTGATGAACCCACGGGTTCTTGGATGTCCCCGGCCTTGAGGAGAACGCCATATGCCCATCAGCCTTCGCTCGCCGTTTTCGTTTCTTTCCAACGATCTCGCCATTGATCTGGGAACCGCTTACACGCTTGTCTATGTTAAGGGAAAGGGCATCACTGTCCGGGAACCCTCCATCATCGCCGTCAACCAGAAAACTGGAAAGGTTGAGGCGGTCGGGCGCGAAGCCAAGGAAATGCTGGGAAGGACGCCCGGCAACATCGTCGCAATTAAACCCATGAAAGACGGTGTCATTGCAGATTTCGAGCACACAGAACGAATGCTGGACTATTTCATCAAACAGGCCCACAACAGAAAGGTGGTTGTGCGCCCGCGTATCGTCATTGGCGTCCCCTCCCAGATTACACAAGTCGAAAAGAGGGCCGTACGTGATTTGGCCTACCGCGCCAAGGCCTCTGAAGTGGCTCTGGTTGAAGAGCCGATGGCGGCGGCCATCGGTGCCGGCATGCCCATCACGGAACCCACCGGCAACATGATCGTTGACATCGGCGGGGGTACAACGGACGTTGCGGTGATCTCCATGGCCGGCATCGTTTACTCGAAAACGGTCCGGGTCGCCGGGAACGAAATGGACGAGGCCATCGTGTCTTACGTCAAGCGAAAGTACAACCTTCTCGTGGGAGAACGCACCGCCGAAGAAATCAAGATCCAGCTGGGATCGGCTTACCTCACGGACGATGAAAACAGCATGGAAATTAAGGGCCGCGACCTGACGGACGGCATTCCGAAGACGCTGGTCGTCACCTCTGAGGAGGTGCGGGAAGCCCTGTCGCGGCCGGTTTCAATCGTGATCGGCGCTGTAAAGGAAGCGCTGGAGCAGACTCCCCCAGAGCTTGCCGCCGACATCGTGGACCGGGGCATCGTACTCACAGGCGGCGGGGCGCTCCTCAAGAACCTCGACAAGCGTCTGCGAGAAGAAACGGGCCTTCCGGTCCTCATCGCCGACGATCCCCTTTCGTCCGTGGTGATGGGCGCCGGAAAGATGTTGAATGACTTCGAGCTGTTGCGGAGGGTGGCGCTGGACTGATGGAACGGTCCTATTCATCCCGACGTCCCGAACTGCTGCTCCTGGTTTTCGTGCTGGGATATCTCGTGCTGTTGACTGTCCAGATCAGGCACCAGGACCGGTCCCTCTTCGGCAACGCCGCCATGGTGCTTTTCCGTCCCCTCCTCACACTGTACAACGGGGTGCAGCAAACCACCCATGAGGGCATCCAGGCCTACCTCTGGCAAAAAGACCTCGCTTTCCGCTGCGAACAGCTGGAGAGGAGAAATCACGCGCTGGAGGGACAGCTCGCCCTTTACAGAGACGCTCTTCACCAGAACATCCGCCTCCGGGAGCTTCTGTCCGTGGCCCCGCCTCCCGGGATGCGACTGGTTGGAGGAAGGGCCCTGATGCAGTACGGCGCTCCGTTCGGACGCTTTCTTCTCGTTTCAGTAGCCGCCGGCCGCAACATCCCATCCGACAGCATCGTCATTGACAACCGGGGTCTCGTGGGGAGAGTGCAGGGCAAGGATGGCGACTTTCTCCGTGTCCTTCTCGTAACCGACCCCTCTTCCGCCGTCGGGGTCCGCTCCGAAAGAACGGGAGTCCTGGGAGTGGCTGCAGGCGGGGGCGGTGATCAGGTCAACGTGAAATACATCGGAAACCTAGCAGACGTACAGGATGGAGACGTCTTCGTGACATCCGGCGACGACGGCATTTATCCGCCGGGCCTTACGGTGGGCCGGGTCTCCAGCGTGACAGACGGGCCCAATCACCTGAAAGAAATCCGCCTGAAACCTGCGGTCGTCCCCGAGAAGCTTAGCTGGGTCCTGCTCGCCGTGAAGGACAAGCATGCGTAAGCCCTATTTTGCAATCGTCGTCGTGTTCGCCCTTGCGCTGGGACTGCAGCTTCTCCTCTTTCCGCTCTTCACCCGCAACCTCAATTCCGTAAACGCGTTCCTGGCCCTTCTTGTCGTCATGGCTCTGCGCTATAAAAAGCTCGGCGGGGTCATTTGCGGCGCCGCGCTGGGTGGGCTCAGCGACATTCTGTTCATGCAGCATCTGGGCTATCACGGAATCGCCTTCACCATCGTGGGGTATCTTCTCGGCTTGATCAGTAATAAAATGGTCATCAGAGGGCTTGGCCCCGTTTTCCTCTTCACGCTCCTGGCGTGCCTGTTGGAAGCCGGAATGGTCACCCTCCTGTACACGCTTTTTGAACACGCTCTTCCGTGGAGCGCCCTCTGGCCCCCCATCGCCGTCAGTTGCGCCTTGACGCCGTTCCTGGCGGTGGGGCTGCAGTTCGTCCACGTGAAGCTAGCCGGAGAGATTTCTCAATGAATACCGGCATGCCGAGAGACCACGACATCAAGAGACAATTCCTCCGCTTCATCGCTTGGACGGTCTTCTGGATCCTCGCCTCCCGTCTCTTTTACCTCCAGGTAATGCGAGGCGGCTACTACCGCACGCTCAGCGAGAACAACTATACCCGCCCCGTTGTCGAGAGGGCGTCACGCGGCCTCGTGGTCGACAGAGACGGCCGGGTGCTTTGCCGGAACCGCGTGGCCTTTTCGATCATGCTCGATCTTTCCCGGTCTGGATCACTCAAGGATACGCTGGCCTTTCTTCAGCACCTGGTCGGCCTTGACATCACGCCGAAACAGGTCCGGGAAAGGCAACGCGTCAGCGCCGTGTGGAACAAAGTCATCATCAAACGCGATATTCCCGTCACCTGGGTCGAACGCATTGAGGCACACCAGAACGAATGCCCCCAGGTGGAAATCGAGACGGAACTGAAGCGGGACTATCCTTACGGCAGCTACCTGGGACACGCACTCGGATACGTCGGCCTCATCTCGCCCAGCGATGCGCGCCATATGAATATCAAAAACCCCGATCCCCTGATGCAGGTGGGCAAGTCGGGCGTGGAGAAAGTGGCTAACCGCATGCTCATGGGAAAACCCGGGCTGAGAATCGCCCAGGTCAACAGCACCGGCCGCGAGATTGAAGATCCGAGCTTCCGGCTTCCAGGTGTAGGGGTCCAAAAGAAGCCGGTTCCCGGGAAGACTGTCAAGTTGACTATCGACATGAAGCTGGAAGAACTCCTCGAAAACGCCTTCGGC
The DNA here is from genome assembly GCA_037384885.1 of Acidobacteriota bacterium. GTDB lineage: Bacteria > Acidobacteriota > UBA4820 > UBA4820 > DSQY01 > JARRNO01. The sequence goes on along the minus strand of JARRNO010000139.1, from coordinate 744 downwards.
GATCAGACCGGCTCCGCCCTGTTCATGAACCCGAAGACGGGCGCTATTCTAGCCTGGGTCAGCATGCCCGAATACGATCCGAACATGTTCTCAGGCAGTATGACGGCCGCACAGTGGAAAAAGCTCGCCGACAGTCCAAAACATCCGCTGCTCGACCGGCCTATCCAGGGCGCCTACCCGCCGGGCTCCAGCTTCAAGCCCTTCGTTGCGCTGGTGGGGCTTCAGACCGGCGTCATCACGCCTTCCACAACTTTTTTCTGCCCTGGCTACTGGGTCTTCGGAGGACGGGTTTTCCACTGCTGGAAACGAGGCGGGCACGGCACTGTCAACGTCTACACGGCCATCCAGGAGTCCTGCAACGTCTATTTCTACCATCTGGGAGACCTCCTCGGAATTCAGAAGCTCGCCGAGTGGGGGCATCATTTCGGCCTGGGGCAGCCCACAGGCATTGATCTGCCGGGCGAGATTTCTGGCATCATGCCCAGCCCCTCCTGGAAGAAGGCCCACCATCTTGGCCCCTGGTATCCTGGGGACACCCTGCCTGTCGCGATCGGCCAGGGCTATCTGACCGTCACACCCATGCAGCTTCTTTCTTTCTACGCCACCATCGCAAATGGAGGAACCCGCGTTAGGCCTCACATCAACAAGGAACGCACGAAGATCGACGACCACGTGGATGTCAGCGACTCGGCCCTGAACGTGGTCAAGCACGCCCTCTGGCGCGTCGTGAACGATGGAGGCACG
>JARRNO010000138.1:0-5648 GCA_037384885.1 Acidobacteriota bacterium | reverse complement strand
GACCCCGAAGGTGCCGTCAGGGCGGGATAAGACTTCGTCAAAATCAGATCCGCCGTTTGGCGGCCCTGCGGTGACATCTGCCGCGACAACCGGCTGAGGTGTCGGGCTGTCATCCTCCAGGGCGCCGGACACCCAGATGCCGCCCTGGAGCGCCTGGGTTCCCAGGCTGTAGGGGGAAGAGGCGGGGACGGTCACAGACACTTGCTGGATGTTTCTGGCATGCGCGCCGATGGGCGGATCCACGCTCAGGTCCCAGGACGCGGGCGCCAGATGAAGCGTGAAATTCCCGGATGCATCTGTGAGCACCTGATCGTGGCCGGGGCCGTCGAACGACACGACCGCATTTTGAAGACCGGCGTTTGACGGGTCCTCGATGGTGCCCGTCACGGTCGTTCCTGCCGTCAGGGCAAAGTCCTGGGTGATGTCGCCCGAGGCCGAAACCGGCGCCGCGGTCGCCGCCAGTCCGGCGGAACGAGGGGGCAGGACGAATACGGTGTAATTGCTTCCCGTTCCGGGCCAGTCCAGCGTGTAGTAACCCGATGAGTCGGTCGCCGATGCCGTCCAAAAACTGACCCGGTCGTGGTAGCACGTCCCGTTGACGATGAGAGCGACTGCTGCATTTGCGACAGGCGTGCCTGCGTCTGTTATCTGGCCTGAAATGGTGTTGGTCCCCGGGGTGAACGTTCCGGGAAGGATGGTGATAGGATAGCCGGCCGAACTGACGCCGTCGACCCGGACCACGATGTCTCCAGTGACTGCCGCCGGGGGAATCTGGCAGATAATCATTCCACGGCCCGTGGAGTTCAGGACATGGGTTGCAGAAACCGTTCCTCCACCGCTTGCGGCAAAGAGGACCTCGGTTGTTGTCCCGTCAAAGTTCTCCCCTTGAATCGCAATCCAACTGGAGATCTGGCCGGCATTGCCGTTGGCATCAAAGCCGACATCACGAATGACCGGTGCAGCCCATAAACCGATAGAAAGAGAGAGCCCGGCGACACAAAGGGCAACCCTCCAACTCATGACTTTCCATACTCTCGACGCTTTCATGATGCCGCTCCCAGGTTTTTTGAAGGCGGGTGAAAACTCAGGAAGTCTCGAGCCTCCGGCGAAGGTGGCCGTGAGCTTGTGCGTCCACATCCTGTCGGTTGAATTTCGCCCCCCCTCCAGTGAATTTCTACATATTTCCAATGTAATTATACGGGGCGAGGACGCGTGCGCAAGGAAAAAACAGGAATGACGACCTTGGAGTCCTGCGGCGGCGGGGGGATCATCTCCTAATCCCCTGGCCAGCAGTTCATATTCGCCGGCGGCAGCCGGCTGAGCCCCGGGGATCACGTTGAACGCGGATGTGCCCTTGCTTCGAAACCTGTGAAGGCAGCCGGTCTGAAACCCCAGCGCCCTTCAGAAAGGCGGCCGTTCAAAGCCATGGAGCCTTGAGGATCTCTCTATCGCAGGACCGCCGCAGCGCGGTGTGTCTCGGTCCACGCCTCGGCGAACCCTTCTCTCAGGGAGTTCATGACTTCTTTAACAGTCGTTATTCGTTCCGCACGGTGTGCGTTGGCCCCGGCGAATACGACGCCCAGCCGTGTCCGGTCCCGTGCCGCGTTCATGAGCGCCATTGCGATGCAGTACGGACTCTTCTGGTAGTCGCAAGACAGGATGCAGTGGTAAGGGCACTTGTACGGCGTTCGTTTCCCAGCCTCGACGGCGTCGATGAAGGCATTCCGGATGGCGCGGCCGGGCAGGCCGACGGGACTCTTGATGATGACGAGATCTTCGGGCGACGAATCGATGTAGGCCTGTTTGAATCCATCCGCGGCGTCGCACTCCACCGTGGTCACGAAGCGGGTCGCCATCTGGACGCCGGAAGCGCCCATGGCCGTTGCGTCGTACAGGTCGCGTCCCGTATAGATGCCCCCTGCCGCAATGACGGGGATGGGCTCCCCGTCTTCTTTGCCGGCGTCCTCGGCTTCGCGTAGTACGGGCTCCAGTATCGATTCCAGTGCGAAAGCGGGGTCGTGAATCTGCGCTTCTGAGAACCCGAGATGTCCGCCCGCCTTGGGCCCCTCGACGACGATGGCGTCTGGGCGGTGGCGGTACTTGTCCGTCCACTTGCGGATCAGGATGCGCGCCGCCCGCGCGGAAGAGACGATGGGAACGAGCTTGGTGTGCCTGGACCCTTCCAGGAATGACGGCAGGTTGAGCGGAAGAGCCGCACCCGAGAAGATAAAGTCCGCCTTTTCTTCCACGGCCGTCCTCGCCATGTCGGCGAAGTTGGACAGCGGCACCAGAATGTTCACGCCGATGAGGCCTTTTGTTTTTTCGCGGGCCTTCCTGATTTCCTTTCTCAGCGCTCGTTTGCTTGCCTCGAGGAAATTCGTGAAAATATCGGGTTCTTCCATGCCGATGCCGGCCGTGGCGATGACGCCGATACCTCCCTCATTTGCAACGGCGGAGGCCAATCCGCTGAGGGATATCCGAACGCCCATTCCACCCTGGATGACGGGCATGGGCGCGGTGTGGGAACCTATTTTTAAGGGACGGGGGTGCATGAACCCCTCCTTATACAAACTATTTCAACGGCGGGGCCAGGAGCCTGTCCGCCTGGAACGTCTCTACCAATTGAACATGAGATGGGCGGTATGGGAAGCACCGCAGCTGAAAACACCGTCCTGCCGGGATGCCCACTCCCTTGACCGCCGGGCAGCACCTGAAGCGGCCGGCCTCCCAAGCACTTCCCCATAAGCATAGCATCGGGAGCACCGAACATCAAGGCTTTATGAGCTTACCCGCGAGCGGATTCCTGGGAAATAGTCCCAGTCCCGGCGGGGTAGCTGCGCTCCGGGCGTTTGTGGAAGATACTACCTCCCGGGGGCGTTTCACCCACCGGCAGAACGTCGGAACAGGCCCATCCTTTCCGATGTAAACTATGCGAACGGCGCAGAATGCGGCGGCGTCACTTCAAAAGGAGAATTTCTGAATGCTTCCGGCATCTCAAGCACTCGAACGCCTGCGCGAGGGCAACCGGCGCTTCGTTTCGGGCGTGCGCAGTCTCGATCCGCTGGTCACCCAGTCCCGGCTGGGAGATTTCGTCGCCGGCCAGGAACCTTTTGCGGTTATCCTGGGATGCGCGGACTCCCGGGTTCCCGTGGAAATGATCTTCGACCAGGGGCTTGGGGACCTCTTCGTCATCCGCGTGGCGGGGAACATCGTGGCGCCGTCTCTGGTGGGCAGCGTGGAATACGCCGCCGCCCGCGTGGGAGCTCGCTTGGCCGTGGTTTTGGGCCACACGGGGTGCGGCGCCGTGCAGGCGACGATCGAAGAATTGGAGCGCCCGAGTGAAGACCGCTCGCCCAACCTTCATTCCATCGTAGAGCGTATCCGGCCTTCGGTGGAAGAGTTGCTTCAAACGGATCTAAAAAACGACCGGGAGGGGTTGGCCCGCCGGGCTGTGAGGGCGAACGTGCGCGCTTCAGCGGCCCACCTCAGGACCGGCTCCCGGATTCTCGAACAGTTGATCCGGGAGGACGGCCTCCTGGTGGTGGGGGCGGAATATTCACTGGAGACCGGGGCCGTGGACTTCTTCGACGGCGTTCCGGATTCGGAGTGACCCCAACTTCCGGGCTAACGCGTCGCTTCGTAAAGCGCCTGCCTCAGGGCGTCGGCTTTGGGGTTCCTCACGCCGGCGCGGACAAGGATATCCACCGGCGTGACGTACTTGCCGTAGAACGCCTCGTTGAGCGTGGTCCCGGTCTTCACCACGGTGCCCGCCAGCGCCGCACCCACAAAGGCACCCTTTGTCCGCGAAAATGACAGGATGTCCGCCGTTGCCGCCTGCGTGCCCTCGCCAACCGGCCCGGCCGCCACGCTAGCCTCGCCGCCGAGTTTGACGCTCGATTGCAGGAAAGAATCCAGCCCCTTTTTGGACCGGATGAAGAGGATCACTTCGGAGTGCTCCCCGCCGATCTGAAGCCCGACCGAAACGCTGCCGAGCTTGTAGAAGGCCGGCTGGCTCCAGCGGCCGTCCGGCAGTTTCGCCATCAGAACGCCTACGCCCCCCGATCCCGCAAAGATAAATCCGCCCTTGTTGCGGTCGGGAATGATCAGGATGCCCTTGGCGTCCTGGAAATGTGCCTTTAGCCAGTGCATATTGGGATCGTGCAGGAAATTGGAGAGCGTGGTTTCAGCCGCCTTGACCGTGGCGTTCGCCTCGGCCGTCTTGTCTTCAGCCGCGGCGGCGGGAAGGGCCGCCGTGAGCAGAAAACCCAGAAGCAACAGAAAGAGCAGGTTTCGCTTCATCGTCATGGATTCACCTCTATCGCTCGCCTTCGCGGGCCTCGGGGGCCCCGCCTCCGGGAGAGAGGAACCCCGCCTCGAGGGCGGTCCCTATCCATACATATTACGACAAAATAACTCTCGCGTTGGCGGACACGATTAGGGAAGACTTGGAGGGCCGTCATCAGGTCCGGCCCGTTTCCTTTGCCGCCCGGATCATGGCTTCGAGGCTGCGTTCCACATCGTTCTCAGTGGTCGCCCATGAGCAGACGCTGATGCGCATGGCGGTCCTGTCCTGCCAGACGGTTCCGCCGCACCAGCAGGTCCCGTCCGCCTGGATGGCCGCAATCACCCGGCGCGTCGTCTCCGGATCGCCGAAGGACACCAGCACCTGGTTGAGAACGACCTCGTTGAGGATTTCGTACCCGGCGTCCTGAAAACCCTTTGCGAAACGCCTGGCGTGGCGGCACGTGCGTTCGACCAGGTCAATCACGCCATTGCGCCCCAGCGAGTGCAGCGCGGCCCAGACCGGCACGCCCCGCGCCCGTCTGGAAAGCTCGGGAGTATAGTCCGAAGGATTCCGGTGGTCGCCCGCCGCGGGAAGGTATTCGGCGCTGACGGCCATGGCGGCGCGCAGCGTCTCCTGATCGCGCACCAGAGCCAGGCCGCTGTCAAAAGGCACATTCAGCCACTTGTGAAAGTCCGTCGCCCATGAGTCGGCCCGGTCGACGCCGCGCATCAGATCGCCCATGGCGGGGACCGCAAGCGCCCAAAGACCGAAGGCGCCGTCCACGTGGACCCATGCCCCGTGATCATGCGCGATCCGGCAGATTTCACCGACCGGATCCACAGCGCCCGTATTCACGTTGCCGGCCTGGGTGAGAATGATCGTGGGACCTTCCAGGGGGGGAAGCGCTCCGGCGCGCATTCTGCCCTGGCCGTCCACCGGCACCCTCACGATCCGATTTCGTCCCAGTCCCAGCATGCCGAGGGACTTCTTCACGGTGGGATGGGCCTCTTCCCCGGCGATGACGGTGATGGGGGGCGCTCCGGCCAGGCCGTCCGCTTCCACATCCCAGCCCGCGCGCCTGAGCAGGCCGTTGCGCGCGGCGGCGAGGGCGGTGAAATTGGCCATGGTGGCGCCTGTGACGAAGGCCCCGCCGCAGCCCGCCGGCAGGGGAAAGAGGTCAAGCATCCAGCGCAGAGCGGTTTCTTCCAGCTTTGACGCCGCGGGAACGGCGTTGTAATAGGCGGCGTTCTGGTCCCAGGCGCCGGCGAGCCAGTCCGCGGCGAGCGCCTCTGGCAGGGTGCTTCCGATGACAAACCCGACGAAGCGGGGCCCGGCCATGGCCATGGTGGCAGCAGAGCAGGTC
>JARRNO010000137.1:0-5746 GCA_037384885.1 Acidobacteriota bacterium | reverse complement strand
CCGAAAAGACCGTCCGTCCGGAATCGTGCTTGTAGCTCAGCGAGACATCGAGAAGGACCGTCGGCGAAGGACCGTCCGGAAACTGGCCGTGGAGCTTGATGTTGTCAACAAAGGGGCCTTCGCCGTGCCACGTGCTTCCCTGGGAGACCAGCCGGTACTTCACGTGGCTGGCGCTCACCGAAAGCACCGAGCTCAGGTGGAAGCCTCCTCCGAAGCTGAATTCGAAATACGAGTGTCCCGACTTGGCGCCCACCTTGAGCGCCACCTGGTTCATCTCGATTTGGACCGGGCCGAGGTTGGCCTTTCCCCCGATGGGCAGGTTGATGGAGGCCGCTCCGCCCTCAAGAGCAACGCTGCCGTTCAACTTCACCCGAAGACCATTCAGGTCGAAGCTGTAAAAATTCTTGCCAGCGGCCTCCATTGAGAACCGGACATCCATGCCCAGCCGCCAGCCCACGCCGGCTTCGTTCTTGAAGTTCGCGTTGTGGACCTTCATATCGATCATGGCGAAGTGCTTCTCCAGGTCCGGCACCGAGAAGTCGCCCGCCACGCTGCCGTCGTATCCGATCTGCAGGGTGCCGCTCAGCGTGGTGTTGATCACCGGGACGTGCTCCAGCTGCAGGTGGTACTTGGCGGACAGGCTCGAGCTGCACACGTCGAAATCCAACGTGTTCAGCTTGAGCGTCGCCAGTTCCCAGGAAGCGCTGGCATTGAGCGCCACGCTTCCCAGGTGACCCGAAAGGCCGGACGGACCGATGGACCAGCCTTCAATGCTCGGCTCCGGTATTGACTTGAAGGTGCGGCCGAAGAGATTGAGCTTCAGCGTTCCGCTCTGGATGTAAAGCCCGGTCCATGAAGTTCCCGTCCCGGCAGGATTGCAGGAATCCCCGGCCGGAGCCGTTCCCTGGGACCGGCTCAAGTCCAGGGCCAGCGTCACGCCGTCGAGGCCGAACCCGCTGACGCCGATGCCGGCGTGCACCAGGGACAGCCCCTCTTTGTAGAAATCGCCCTCCGGCGTGATCGGGCCCGTAACCGACCAAGGCGGAACGGATCCGGGCAGAACGAGACCGGAGAATGAGGACAGCTTGAGGCTGAGCGTAATGGAAAGGGGCTGGGAATGCCCCGCTGTCCCCGAAACATGAGTGATTTTCCCCTGGAGGCCGATCACGTGGATCGCGGTATTCGCCGCCACATCCAGGGAACCGCCGTTGGCCACGGTTCTCCCGCCGGCGCCGCCTGAGAAGGACCATCCGGAGAAGGTCACGGGCACGAACACCTGTTTCGCGCCCGACGTCCCTTCGGGAAGTTTGAGTTTCAGCTTGCCGCTGCCCGACCAGGTTCCGTTCCCCGCCTGGTGGAAGTTGGAGCCGATATCACTGATGGTGAAGTCTCCGTCCCGGGTGGGGAATGTCAGGTTGCAGGGCACGGAGGGATCGTGGGCGACGACTTTGTATTCCACGGGATCGGACGTCACTTCCCGGTCCGGCAGGCTGATCTTGACGTGCATCAAGAAAGGAAGATATGCCCCACCCGACGAAGCGGAGGATGAGCCGGAGGACGAACCTGAACCGCCTCCAGACACTGTAATCGACTTGCCAAGCCCTGCGTAGGACACCTGGTTGGGCCGCATCACCGTCATGCCCACCAGGCTCGTTGTCGTTCCTGAGCCGCTGCTCCCGCCGCCCGATGCTCCCATCGAAGACCCGCCGCTTTCAGACGACACGCTCGACGCCTGAGAATCGGACACCACCCACACCCGAACCTTCAGGTGATGAGGCGACCCTTGCAGCGAAACGGGAAGCGGCGGAGACTGGATCTCCACCTGGGCAAGCGGCGTCTTGCTTCCCGGACCGATGCCGTCGGCCGGCTCCTGCACAATTTCCTCGCCTCCGTCCACGATCCACCCCAGCGCAATTTTTACCATTCCGTAGTAGCTGATGCGCGCCGTTCCGGTGAAAGACTCGGAACAGTCTGTCGCCTCCGGGGGCGTCTTGGACTGTCCTGGGAAGACGATCTCCACATGTTTGAGGTGCAGCGGCCCGTAAGCGGTCTCATCCAGCGGCTCCTGCACCTCGACCGATCCGCAGGCCAGGAGGTAGGCGTCTTCACCGGGCAGCTTGATGCTGGAGGGCGCATGCATATCCGCCTGGGCGGAGCTTTCGGGTTGAAATTCGGCCTGCGTTCCCTTTGATCCTCCGGACAGATCCAGACTCACCGAAGGCACCACGGAGCTGCTTCCCGTATTCGAGGATGGGGCGCCTCGGTAGTAGGCCTGGACCGCCTGCCCGTAGACGGAATTGGAACTGAACACGGCGGCCGCTTCCGGGTTTTCGTCCTTTCCGTCGGGCATCACGTAGACTTTGACCTGGAAGGTACCCGCCCGGTGATAGATATGGCTGAGGGGTTGTCCGTTCCGGTGCAGCTCGATCACCGTGCTCTTCGCCTGGGGATTGTCCACGGAGAGCCTTTCCACGTCGCCGTCGCCCCAGGAAACGTAGACATTGTTGTAACTCGTGAGATGGTTCCCGCCTCCCGACATGCCGAGTAAAATGACATAGAACGGAGAGGTCAGACGGTAAGGCGAGGCTCCAAAATCCACCTGCCCCGAAAGCAGCACCGGTTTCCCTGTCGTGGGGACGGCGCCGCCTCCACCCGATTGGAGGTTGATTTTTCCTCCCTTGGCGGCCGCGTCGCAGTTGAAAAGGCCGGTGGGCGCCGCCGGCAAGCGAAGGGGAAGCGACATACTGCTTTCCACCGCCTCGGCCTCACCAGAGATCGGATTTTTCCAGAAGCCCTTCACCTGCCAGGTCGCATTGGAGTAGCCCACGTGGGTAAGGCCGTGGAGGTCGATCTGCGTCAGAGCGCTCTGGCTCATGTTCGCATTGATGTAGTTCCTCAAATCTTCGGGCTTGATTGTGCTGGAAACCTGAGACGAAGGCTGGCTTCCGCCTCCGCCCGCCTGGGAGGACATGGAAGCCGGCAAAATATACGGCGGATAGCGGGGACTCGCGTTCTTTGACGCCTTCACGACCGGTTTCATGATCACCGGAGCGGGCGGCGTCCAGTCAAAATAAGGGAGCGAATCGGGGGACGGCAGACCCTTCAAAAATGCCGTCGTCACCCGGTAGTACGGCCGGGAGGCGGGCGTCTGGGCCTCGGCGATGACCTTGCCGTCTTTGTCCTTGATATAGAGAACGAAGTACTTGGCCACGCCCGGGTTGTCCTCCACCCAAGTGAAAAGCGCACCCCGCTGGACGACGGGGGTCTCTCCGGCCGCCTGCACGAGCGTGGGCTCGCCGTTCTTCCGGTTCGGGGCCCACAGCGTAATGTGTCCGTGCGGCTTCACCACGCCCGGCTTCAGGTGCTTGATGTCGAGAACAGGGGGTGGGGCCGGACGGAGTCCGCCCCGCTTTTCTACGACCTGGATCCCGCCCGGTCCCTTCTCGAAGGGCCCTTCCATACCGGCGGCCTGCGCTAGATGAACGCCTGGAACGGCCGACGGCTGGACAAGGACGGTGATTTCCGCCCTGTGGGAGTCGAGCACCACCGCCGGGCCCAGGTTCTGCAGGTCATGCCCAAAAGAGACGCGCATGCCCTGGCGGAACGCGTCGCCGAAGAGATTCAACGTATAGGTCTTGCCGCGCTCCAGGTCCTGGGGCGTGACGCGGTTGATTCTCGGCGGAACCACTTGCTGTAACGGGCCGGGCCGGGCGAGGACCGTGAAGGCGGCCGGCACGCGGAACACGCCGTCCGGGGTTCCGATCAGAAATGTGTAGACGCCGGGCCGGGCGTTGCGCGAAATGGTCAACGTGAAACTCACCGGGGATGCGGGCGTGGATGGAACCGCCGCGATGGCGTTGGTGGGCGCGGACGCGGGCGTGCCCTCCATATTGGAGACCGTCAACCCCTTGGGAGCGAAGGAGAGACGCAACGCTTGGCTGTAGGGGAGCCCCTCGGCGGTAACGTGGAGCGTCTGCCCCTGCCGGCCGCTCGAGGGAACGAGATGGACCTGGACAGCCTTGACGTATTTTTTCCCCTCCATGGCGCTCTGGGGAACGGGAGAGGCGGAAAGACTGACTCCGGCCAGGGCGGCGGCCAGCGCCGCGAGCGCCAGGGCCAGGTTTCCCGCCAACAATTTGATATGACGTGATTTATGAGTACGCCTGTTCATAGCCGGCTTCCTCCCATGGTCTGCCCGGCTCCCGTCATCGGGATGGGCTGCCCGGGCGGTGTTCCTCCCAGGCCGGGTCCTTGCTCGTTCAAGCTTCCCTTACCGCCGCCCCAGCTCAACCTCAGGTTCATGAAATAGCGGTGTGTGTCGGGCTGGTAGGCGCCGGTGTTCATGCCTTTGAAGCGGTTCCACTCCGCCGTTCCTTCCACCGAGAGGAAGCTGTGCCAGAAACGCGGATTCCAGCGAAGGGTAAACTGGTATTGCTCCACGCGGGAGTCCATCGTTCCCAGGCTGTTCTTGGTCCGCGTATACGCGGCCCTGGGGAGGATGGAAAAGCGCCCGTCCCAGAGTGACCAGAGCGGCGAAATCGAAACGGTCGCCACGTCGGTCCGGCCTGCCAGGACCGTATCCGTCCGGCTGAAAGATCCCGTGGTTCCGATCTGGAAGGACGGCGTCACGCTGCCGTTGGCGGTGAGGAGAAAGCTGTCCATATTCACATCCCCCGCGGGATCGATGTGGCTTCGAACCCGCTGACCCGCATAGGTCTGGGCGAAGGTCACCTTCCCCAGGCCCTCCGTGAACCCGAGATTCCAACCGGTCATGCGCTGGTCCGTGCCCGGCAGGAGCGTAACCGGGTCGGGGTCCTGAGTCAGCTTTTCGCCGTTGAGGCCGAGCGTCACCGCCACCCGAGTCGTGAGGGGCAGGGCGAATTGAAAGGTCAGCACATGTTGTTTTCCAGAGGGGCCGCCCGAGAGCTGGGTGCCCACCCCGTCTTTTGAATACAGATAGTTCATGGACGCGGACAGCTTGCCGAAGCTGCGCGAAAGATCGAGTCCGACGCCGCTGCGGTCCGGCACGCCGCCCTGGGTGTAGCCGGGGTTGGCCGGGTTGGCGAAATCGGCGGCGACCCGCCGGAAATTCAAGGCATAAGTCGTTTGAAACACCGTTCCCTCGAACCCGAGCCGGTAAGCGTTGCCTTCGTAGGAGGGCTGCCCGTCGGGCTCGGCCCGGCCCTGCGCCGCTTCCATGTAGAGGCCGAAGGCCGGCGTGAACTTCAGGCGCGCCAGCATCCCGAGCACCCGGCCCGACCCGCCCGGCAGGTAGGCCGAGGGATCTTGGTCGGTCCACAATCCCATGAACCGGACGAGAAACCGGTCCGAATGGAGCGGAAGCGTGTAGCCCGCGGCCCGCACCTTCAGGTTCGACGCGCCCGATCCCGAACCGAGTGCGGGAACGGTGTCGTCGTAGGACGCATACGCGCCCAAGCCGCCGGCGGGCGTGGTCACGTCGGCCTCCACGCCGCCGCGGGTAAGGCCCGAGGCCACGAGCTGCGAATCCCCGAGGAAGCTCACGTTGGCGTAGCCGACGGTCCCGGAAGCGCCCCAGTCCCCTGACTTGTACCCGCCCATGAACACCCAGTTGCGGCTCTCGTTCACGGTGTGGGTAGGACTGGCGAAATCATGTCTGAAGGAGCCGTCCGCCGTGTCTTTGAAAGACCAGCCGCCGCGACCCAGGTCCGATTGGGAGGAGAGGGTCAGGCGGAAGGTGTCCTGCTGGTCCGGCTGGCTGCCGGAA
>JARRNO010000136.1:0-6147 GCA_037384885.1 Acidobacteriota bacterium | reverse complement strand
ATCTCATCCGAACCGGCCGGTGACGTAGTCCTCGGTTTGCTTCTTCACCGGGTTCGTAAAGATCTGCTGCGTGGGGCCGAACTCCACGATCCTTCCCTGGTAGAAAAAGGCGGTGTAGTCCGATATTCGCGCCGCCTGCTGCATGTTGTGCGTCACGATGACGATCGTGTAGTTGGTTTTCAGGGTCTCGACGAGCTCCTCGATCTTGGCCGTGGCGAGCGGATCCACCGCGGAAGTCGGTTCATCCATCAGAAGCACTTCAGGCTCGACGGCCACGGCCCGTGCGATGCAGAGGCGCTGCTGCTGGCCGCCCGAAAGGGCGGTCCCGGGCTTATTGAGCTTGTCCTTCGTTTCTGGAAGATCATGCCCACCTTGCGGCGCAGGTCGATGACATCCACGGAAGCTTCCAGGATGTTCTCGCCGTCCAGCAGGACTCGGCCCGTGGCGTGCTGGTCCCGGTAAAGCTCGAAGATCCGGTTGTACACGCGGATGTGGGTGGACTTGCCGCAACCGGACGGCCCGATGATGGCCGTCACCTTGGTGGGAGCGATTTCCAGGTTGTTGTCGTAAAGGGCCTGGTGATCACCGTAATAGAAATTCAGATTCTGAACGGAAAGTTTGCTTTCGCTTTGGGGCCATGCGGCTGTGGATGCGCCGCCGGAGCTGTCTCCCAGGACCTGTCCCCACATCTGCTGCGCCGTCGAAGCGGACCGGTCGGCCATCGCTTGTCCTTTCTCCCCGCTTCCGGAGCTTGCGTCACTCTGTTTTCGCGTGGTCATGACTTTTTCCCCGTCAGTGTCAATCTCGCCAGAACGGTCATGGAAAGCACGCCAACCATGATGAGAAGAGATGCGCCCCAGGCCGCCTGCTGCCAGTCGTTATAGGGCGACATGGCATAGTTGAAGATCGTCACCGTCAAGTTGCTCGTGGGCTGGCTGAGGGACTTGGGCCAGTAAGGGCTGTTGAGGGACGTGAAGAGGAGAGGCGCCGTTTCTCCGCTCACACGCGCTACGGCGAGGAGAACCCCGGTGATCAGGCCGACCCGCGCCGCGCGAAACACGATCCCCAGGGTGACGCGCCATCGCGGAGCACCGAGCGCCAGGGCGGATTCCCGCATGGAGTTCGGTACCAGCGTCAGCATGTCCTCCGTCGTGCGAGCCACAATGGGCAGGATTAACAGCGCCAGCGACATCCCTCCGGCGTACCCGGAAAAATGCCCGAAGGGGACGACCATGAGTGTGTAAATGAACAGCCCCATGATGATGGAAGGAATTCCCATCATGACGTTGACCGTGAAGCGTACCCAGGCCCCGAACCGGCTCCGCTGCCCGTATTCGCTGAGATAAACCCCGGCGAGCATACCGGTCGGCACCCCCACCACGCCGGCAATCACCGTCATATAGAGCGTTCCGAGAATGGCGCTGGCCAATCCGCCTCCCGGCGTCCCGGGCGGGGCGGGAAGCTGCGTGAAGAAATTCCAGTTCAGGGCCGCCGCACCCCGCTGGATGACGACGTAGAGGATCCACCCGAGGAAAAAGATGCCAAGGAGCGCAGAGAAGGTTGAAAACACCTTGATGGAAAGGTCGCTTGCCTTGCGCCGGGCTTTGGATTTCAGCCTCATCGGCCCTCCCCCGCACTGCGTCCGAGACGCTTGAGCCAGAAGTGGGCGATGATCTGAATCACGAAGGTGATGAGGAAGAGGACCAGGCCCAGCTCTACGAGGGAGCTGAGATACATGGGATTGGACGCCTCGGTGAACTCATTGGCCAAAGTGGAAGCGATGCTGTTGCCCGGAGCGAAGAGCGACGCAGAAATGGTGTGGTTGTTGCCGATGACGAAGGTGACGGCCATCGTTTCGCCGATGGCCCGGCCCAGCCCCAGAAACGCACCGCCGAGCATCCCCTTGATGCCGTAGCGGATGGTGACCTTTCGCGCCACTTCCCACGTCGTGCCGCCCATGCCGTATCCGGCCTCTTTCACCACCGGCGGCACCATGGCGAAGACATCCCGCATGACGGCGCTGGTAAAGGGCAGGACCATCAGCGCCAGGATGATGCCGGCCGTCAGCATTCCGATCCCCATGGGAGGGCCTTTGAAGAGGGGCAAAAATCCGAAGGCCTTCTGGATATGGGGCTGCACGTGATCCGCCAGGAAGGGCGCGAAAACGAACAGGCCCCACATGCCGTAAATGATACTGGGGATGGCGGCCAGAAGCTCGATCCCATAGCCCACGTAACGGCTCAGCCACGGCGGCGCCAACTCCACAAGGAACAGCGCGATCACGAGGCTGAGGGGGATGGCCAGCACCATGGCGATCGCCGTGGAAACGAGCGTCCCGTAAATGCTGCTGAGCGCACCGAAATGTTCCGTGACGGGATTCCAGGCCGCCGTCCAGAGAAAAGCCAGCCCGAACTTGTGGATCGAGGGCCTCGAGTTCCGGACGAGTTCAATGAAGATGCCGGCCATGCTGAGAAAGACAAGAATGGCGCAGAAGAGGGCGGCGCCCTTGAAAATGGAATCGCCTGCTCTCTGAAAACGCGGCTTGGCCGTCCCGGTCTTCATCCCTTCTACTCCGATGGCGTCATTGGCTCAGGGCCGGACGGGCTTCCCATCTGCCGTCACATCCTCTTTCCAGCGGGCTTCAACGAGCTCCACCACGTTCTGAGGGATGGGCACGTATTCCAGCTTTTCGGCCATGGAACCTCCGTGACGGTAGGCCCAGTCGAAGAATTTCAGCAACGTCTTCGCCTTGGAAGCGTCGGGCTGATTTTTGTAGATCAGGATAAAGGAGGCGCCGGTGATGGGCCAGCTCTTTGGGCCGGGCTGGTCGGTGAGGACGAGGTAGAAGCCGGGCGCGTCCTTCCAATCGGCGTTCGCCGCCGCGGCTGTAAAGCTCTCCATCGTGGGAGACACGAATTCGCCGTCCTTGTTCTGCAACTGGACGAAGGTCATGTGGTTCTGGAGCGCGTAGGCGAATTCCACGTAGCCGATGGCGCCGTCGATCCGCTGGACATAGGCCGAAACGCCCTCGTTGCCTTTGCCGCCCACGCCGGTGGGCCAGGAGACCGACTTGGCCGTGCCCACCTTTGAATGCCACTCGGAAGAGACTTTGTCCAGGTAGTTGGTGAAGATCCAGGTGGTTCCGGACCCGTCGGCGCGGTGTACGACGGTGATGCTCTTGCCGGGAAGCTTCAGCCCGGGATTGATTTTGGCCACGGCCGGATCGTCCCAGCGCGTGATCTTCCCCAGGTAGATGTCCGCCAGCAGGGACGGCGTCAGTTTCAGTTCGCCGGGCTTGATCCCCTCCAAATGCACGACGGGAACGACGCCTCCCATGATCATGGGGAACTGCATGAGGCCGTCCTTGTCCAGTTCCTCAGCCTTCAGAGGAGCGTCGGAAGCCCCAAAGTCTACGGTTTTGGCCCGGATCTGGGCGATGCCTCCGCCCGAGCCGATGGATTGGTAGTTGAGCTTGACGCCTGTCAGTGAAGCGTACTTGTTGGCCCACTGGGAGTAAACGGGATAGGGAAAGGTCGCGCCGGCGCCGTTCAGGGTCATGCCCTGGGGCTTTTGCACAGTCTGCTTCGAAGGCCCGCCGCAGGACGCAAGCGCCACCAATCCCACCATGAAAAGCAGGCCCTGCAACCGCGACATGAGACCGTTCCGCATGAAACCACCTCCTCCAGTCTTCAAGGGATGATGCCGGACACCGATGGGATACCCGGCCCTGTCTCCCCGCATTCTCATCAGGAGCATAGCTGGAAATTATTAAGAAAGTATTAAGATTCAGGTGCCGGACGAGGGTGCTTTAAAACAGCGTCCCCTCAAAGCCGCCGGTGTGTAAAGCCGTTCTTGCCCTTTTGCTTCTCGCTGTACATGAGGTGATCCGCCTGCCTTAAGGCGTCCTCGAGGGACGGGCAGTTTTCGGTACAGGTCACCATACCCATGCTCAGGGTGACGGGAAAGCCTTCCTCTTCGAGCTGCCGCGTCAACCGTTCCCGGATTTTCCGGATGACCGTCTCCGCCTCTTCTTCGCCCGTCTCAGGGAGAATCAGGCCGAACTCGTCGCCCCCCAGGCGCGCCACCACGTCCGGAGTTCGAAGGTGTTCCCGGAGTATGGTAACCAACCGCTGGAGCACCCTGTCACCTTCCGCGTGGCCGAAACGGTCATTGATATCTTTGAAATCGTCAATGTCCAGATAGACGAGGGAAAACGGCCGGTTATAGCGGCGTCCGCGCTCCAATTCCGCCTGAACCAGGGAAAAGAACTGGCGGCGGTTCACCGCTCCCGTCAGAAAATCGGTCCTGGCCAGATCCTTCTCGTGGTCCAGCGTCTTCTTGAGGCCTGAAAGGATGTAGGTGACCACAATGAAGAACACCAACCGGACAAAGGCGTCCCAGAAGTAGAAGAAAAGATGTGAGTGGGGCCGGCCCGCCAAGTTGTTGGCCAGGGTATTGGCCAGGACGCTCAGAACGGCCACGGCGGTCCCGTTGGTCCGACCGGAGACCCAGGTCGTAACGGCCAGGGGAATGAGGTAGAGCACCCCGAGGTTGAATTCGTATCCCAGCTGAAAATCAAGGACACCGATGACGGCGACAAGAAGCACAGCACCGCCGAGGATCCATCCGTCCGGCAGTCTTTCCAGCCGGTCCAGCCATCTCAGGAGAACTCCTCTCGTATTGCCGCTGTTTTCCATATCAACCCGCAATGGGCACATCCTCGACTCTCGCGTGCTGGCGGACTGAACATTCCGAGACGCCGGGGAGTGGGTTTAATCGGACCTTCACCCCCTCCAGAAAAGACTGCCTCTCACTTCCATAATATATTATCGGACCGCACCGCCCGCCGCAATCAAGCGGCTCCTGCCGCCGCGTTCCGTCCCCGCATGGGCGGGCCGGTCCCCGGGCGAAACACGGAGTCAATCTCCCGTCTGTCTGTTTTTTCTGCAACTCTTGCCGGCCGCTTGCGTATAATGGGGGCATGGAGACCATGCTTTCGGCACAGGACGTTCATGTCAGCTACGGTTCCACCGAGGTCCTCAAGGGAGTATCCTTCGATCTTGACGCGAACGCGGTGGGCCTTCTCGGTCCCAACGGCGCCGGGAAAACCACCCTCATCAAGGCGCTGCTCAACCTCGTGCCTCCCTCCAAGGGAAAATTTCTTCTCAAGGGGGAAGAAACGGGCCGTCTCGGCGCCTCGCTGCGCGACCGCATCGGCTACGTCCCCGAAAAGGAGGGGCTCCGGAGCGGCATGACCGGCGTGGGCTGGGTGGCGTTCCTCGGTGAGATTTCCGGCCTTCCCCGCCGAGCCGCCATCGAGCGCTCCCACGAAGTTCTCCAATACGTGGGGCTGGGAGAAAGCCGCTATCGCGAGGTTCAGACCTATTCCACCGGCATGCAGCAGCGGCTGAAGCTGGCGGCCGCTCTGGTTCACGACCCCGAACTGCTCCTGCTCGACGAACCCACGGCCGGCATGGACCCCACCGGCCGGCAGGAAATGCTGGACCTCTGCCGGGACGTGGCGGACAAGGGCAAAACAGTCCTGCTGTCCACCCACATCCTTAAGGACGTGGAAGCGGTCTGCACACAAGTCGTCATTCTTCACCAGGGAGAAGTCGTTTCCCAGGTTGGCGTAGAGGACTGGAGCCGCGGTGAAAGCCAGCACTTTCTCGTCCAGTGGCAGGGCGACCGGGAAACGTTCATCCACCTGCTGGAGGAGAAAGGCTGGCAGGTCAAAACCGGCGAGAACGGTTTACTGCGCCTGGTGCTTCCCGCAGAGAACGGCCCACGAGACCTTTTTGCCCTCACGGAGGGCCTCGACGGGACCATTCATCGCCTCGTTCACGAACGGACGACCCTGGAGGAAGTATTTCTCCAGGCCCTGCGGAAGGGAGCTTGAATGCCGATATACGACCAGGGATACGAAAGCTACGACGGCATCCGCACCCGCGCCAAACGGCGTTGGATCCCGCTCTGGCGCGAGGAAATCCGCCCCTACCTGAAGCGCCGGGTTTTCATCCTGCTGATCGTCATCGCCCTGCTGCCCTGGCTCTTTCTCGGCGTGGGGCTGACCTTTCTCCACACCCAGCTGGGGAACGCCGACTTCGCGAAGGAATTGATGAGCAGGCTCCCGCCCATGGACGAGGC
>JARRNO010000135.1:0-5825 GCA_037384885.1 Acidobacteriota bacterium | reverse complement strand
GCCGTCAGCGTGATCCACTTCCGCCCCGTGTGCTCCCACTTCCACCCCACGACGCCGTTGATCAGCGCCCCAAGAGCGGGCAGGACCGGTATCAGCCAGAGCAGCGAGATGGGTTGCATGGGTTGCATACGGACCCCTCAGAGCGTCATTGGTTCTTCACTACCACTTCATCAAGTTCGCGGCGTCGAGGTTCGTGGTCCGCCTGCGGCGGATAAAGGCCACGACGATTGCGACGCCAACCGCGGCTTCCGCCGCGCTGACCGCCAGGATGAAGAAAACGAACGCGATGCCGTTCAGCTGTCCAAGATAGCGGGCGAAGGCAAGAAAGACCAGGTTGGCTGCGTTCAGCATCAGTTCGATGGATAAAAAGACGAGGATGGCCGAACGGCGCGTCAGCGCGCCAACGATACCGATGGTGAACAGGCAAAGCGCCGCGGCGAGAAAAGAAACGAGTCCGGTCATTCCCAGTTCCTCCTGGAAAGCACCACCGCACCCACCATGGCCGCCAGAAGAATCAGCGAGGCGATTTCGAAGGGAACGGCGTAATGGGAGACGAGGACGTTTCCGAATTCCCGAATGCTTCCGAAATCCGGAAGGGCCTTGCGAAACTCGACACTCCCGGCGGACCGAAGCAGCCGGACCAGGGCGAAAAGAAAGAGCGCGGCGAAGAGCAGCGCGCCCAGAGATTGGCGGAGCGTCACGTCAGGGCCGGGCTCCTCCCTTCCCAGGGCCATAATGATGTATAGCGCCATCACCATGACTGCGCCCGCGTAAATAATCACCTGGAAGAAGGCGAGGAAGGGCACGTGCAGCAAAAGATAGAAGGCTCCCATGGCGAGCATGGTCGCCGCCATTCCCAGGGCGGAAACGAGCGGTCTCCTGTGAAACACCAGAAGAAGGGCGCCGGCGAAAGCGACGAAGGCGGCCACATAAAATACGATTGTCATCATCGCTGGGCCTCGATCGGTTGTTCCTTGCCCTGGAGATAGGGCGGCTTGCGTCCCATCTCCAGGAGCTTATCCTTATTGAAGACCAGGTTCGGGCGTTCGTAATCGGCAAGTTCAAAGGTCTCTTTCAGCCAGATGGCCTCCACCGGGCAGACCTCCTGGCAGTATCCGCAGAAAATGCAGAGCCCCATGTCAATGGTGAAGGATTGCGGAAACTTTTCCTTTTCCCGCTCCGTTTCGCCCGCCTCGATCCGGATCGCCTTCGGAGGGCAAATGAACTGGCAAAGCTTACAGGACGTGCATTTCTCGTTCCCGTCGAGGCCGGTCAGGAGAACCGGCGCACCCCGGTATTGCGGCGGAAGGCTCCACCGCGTTTCGGGATATTCCAGGGTGACGGACCGACGGAAGATGTGGCTGAAGGTGAGGGCCAGGCCCTGCAAAATCGCCGGAAAATAGGTCCGTTCCCAGAATTTCAGCTTTGGGCGCGTCACTTTCATGGCTTCATCCCAATTCCGAAGAAGACCATCAAGCTGGTCATGAGAAACAGGTTAAACAGGGCGATGGGCACCAGGCGCTTCCATCCCAGGTTCATCAGCTGGTCGTATCGGAAGCGCGGAAGCGTCCAGCGGACCCAGATGAAAAGGAAGACAAAGAAAGCAACCTTTGCAAGAAAGACGGCTGCGGAGACCACGCCTCCCCAGATGGGGCCCATGGCCGCGTAATCGACGAAGGGAAGGTTCCAGCCTCCAAAGAAGAGGAGCACGATGAAGGCCGAGGCGGTAATCATATTGGCGTATTCGCCCATGAAGAACATGGCGAAGCGCATGCCCGAATACTCCGTGTGATAGCCGCCCACGATCTCGCTTTCGCCTTCGGGAAGGTCGAAGGGCAAGCGGTTGGTTTCCGCAAAAATGCAGACGAGGAAAACCACGAACCCGAGAAAATGCGGCAGGAAAAACCACGCGTGGCCTTTTTGCGCGTTCACGATCGTGTCGAGGTTGAAGGAGCCGGTCCAGATGACCACCGTCAAAATGGCCAGCCCCGCGCCCAGCTCGTACGAAATGACCTGGCTTGCGGATCGGAGGCCGCCCATCATGGAGTACTTGTTGCCGCTCGACCATCCGGCGAGGATGATGCCGTAGACGCCGAGCGAGGAAAGGGCCAGGAGATACAGCAGGCCCACATTCATACCGGGAGCGATCACGAGCGAGTAAGATTTGCCGTGAACGGCGATGGACGTGCCGAAGGGAATCACCGCGAAGGTCAAAAGGGCAGGCACCATCGTGAGGATCGGCGCGAGCCGGTAAACGGGCCGGTAAGCCTCTCGCGGGGTGATGTCTTCCTTCAAGATGAATTTCAGCCCGTCGGCCAGCGGCTGGAGGAGTCCGAAGGGGCCGACGCGGTTCGGTCCTTTCCGGTCCTGCATCCAGGCCGACACCTTGCGTTCGGCAAAGGTCGTGTAGGCAACGCCCGTCAGCACGACGGCCAAAACGACGACGATCTTGATCACGGCGGGAAGGGCCACAGCAAGCAGGTCGCTCAAGACGCCACCTCCTCCAGGCGCACGCCGTGGGGAAGCAGGTCGCGGACCTGAAGCCCTTCAAGCGCCTGTACGTTGTCCTTGAAGCGTTCGAACCAGTACTTGTACGAAACGTCCGGAGGCTCGATCCCGCACGATTCCAGCCAAAGGGGGACGATCTCCCAGAACGTCCGGCGGTTGGCGGGAGGAACCAGGGCCCGGGCCGTCTTTTGGACGACGCCCTGAAAGTTGACCGTGGTCCCTTCCATCTCGTGCCACGCCGCCAACGGAATAAAGATGTCGGCCTGTTCGGCCGTTTCGGTAAACGCCTCATCCGCGACGATGAGCAAATCCAATCCGGACAAGGCGACTTTGACCTTGCTCTTTTCGTTCTCCCGGGCATCGCCGAGGGGATCTTCACGGACGATCAAAGCCGCTTTCCTGCCTGCGAGCAGATCGAACGCACTCGTTCCAGAATCGGCGATGGGAAAGCCGAGCAGCTCGGCCCCCTTGATATTCGGGCGGCGGTCGCGGCGTTTGAGGAGCGCATCGTCCTCTCCAGATTCGACGCGGACCATCGTACCCGGCATGCCGCCGAAGAGCCCGTCCGTCAGGGCTTTGCTCGCGAGTAGTTCTTCGCAGGTCATGCGGCCGGACAGGATGACGGCGGCGTCGGATGCCATGGCCTCTGCGAAGGGAGAGGTCTTATTACGGAAGGCGTCCCAGAATGATTCGTGCGTGTAATGCCGCCAGGTCTCGCCCTCTCTCACGGCCGGCCTGTCGAGCAGCGACCGCTGTTTCAGGCGGTCCGAAAGCAGGCGTCCGTGGTCGCACATCCACGGGCCGTTGACGTTCGGATTGTCTCGGGGAACCAGGCGGAGCACCTCACCCTTGTAGGTGTCGAACCGGATCGAGCAGCCGCGGGAGCATTCGGGACAGACCGAATTCGCCGAGGACAGGAACCAGACGCGTTCCTTAAAGCGGAAGCTCCTGCTGGTCAAGGCGCCGACGGGGCAAATGTCCACCGTGTTCATGGCGTAGGGGTTGTCCAGAACCCTTCCGGGAAAGACGCCGACCCGTGCGTGGGCGCCCCGGTTGACCAGCGTCAACTCTTGGGTGCCCGTGATTTCACGGCAGAACCGAATGCAGCGCGTACATTTGATGCAGCGCTCCGAGTCGTAAACGATGTTCGGCCCCAGGTCCACGCGCTTGGGAGATTCCAGCTTGTCGAAATCGAAGCGGCTGGAGGCGTTCCCGTAACTGTAGGCGTATTCCTGGAGCTGGCATTCGCCGGCCTGGTCGCAGATGGGGCAGTCCAGCGGATGGTTGAGAAGCAGGAATTCGAGCACGCCCTTCTGAGCTTTCCGAACCTTCTCGTTGGCCGTTTCCACCACCATGTCCCAGCGCCCGTCGATCTTTCTCTCATCGGGCACGGTGCCGATCCGGGTGGAACAGGCGGTGAGCAGCTTCGGAGCGCCCTTTACCTCCACGAGGCACATGCGGCATTGGCCGGCGATGGAAAGACTGGGGTGGTAGCAGTAGTAGGGAATGTGGATCCCGTGGTTCAGGGCGGCCCTCAGGACCGTTTCTCCCTCGGGAACTTCGAATTCCTTATCGTCTATCTTGATCAGCGGCATGGCGTCGCCTCTCCCTTCAGCCGATGGCGGTTGTCTGTCGCGAGGCCGGCACGGTGCAGCGATGCTCGCGGATGTGCGCCTCGAACTCGTCGCGGAACTGTTTGACGAAGGATGTGGCGGGCATGGCCGCCGCATCGCCCAGGGGGCAGATGGTTTTGAAGGAGATGTTGTCCGCGACGTCGAGGATGAGGTCGCAGTCGCCGTCGCGTCCCTCTCCCGCTTCGATCCGGGAAACGATGAGCTTGAGCCAGTGGGTTCCCTCGCGGCACGGCGTGCACTGCCCGCAGGATTCGTGCGAGTAGAACTCCATGAGATTCTTCAGCGCCCGCACCATGCAGACGGAATCGTTCATGACGATCACGCCGGCCGACCCGAGCATGCTCCCTTCCGCCTTGAGCCCCTCCAGGTCCATGGGTACGTCGATCTGATCCGCCCGCAGCACCGGAACCGAGGAGCCTCCCGGAATGACCGCCTTCAGAGGCCGGTCGCCCAGGATGCCTCCGGCGTGGTCGTAGATGAGTTCGCGCAGAGGAATGCCTGCGGGCAGCTCATAGACGCCGGGGCGCTTGACATGGCCTGAGATTCCAAAAAGGCGGGGCCCGGGTGTGTTTTCAGAGCCGATGGTCTTGTACCAGTCCGCGCCGTTTTTGACGATATGAGGCACGTTGGCGTAGGTCTCCACGTTGTTGATGTTGCTGGGCTGCCCATAGACGCCGTACCCGGCCGGGAAGGGCGGCTTCAGGCGCGGCTGCCCCCGCTTGCCCTCCAGGGATTCCATCAGGGCGGTTTCCTCGCCGCAGATATAGGCGCCGGCCCCCCGGGCCAGCCAGATATGGAAATCCATCCCCGAACCGAGGATGTTTTCGCCGAGAAAGCCTTTGGCGTAGGCCTGTTCGATCGCCCTGGCGAGCGTTTTGTGCACGTGGTACATCTCGCCCCGGATGTAGATGAAGCAGCCGGCGGCCTGGGTGGCGAAGCCGGCGAGAATAATGCCTTCGAGGATCTGGTGCGGATCGTTTTCCATGAGCAGACGGTCTTTGAAGGTGCCGGGCTCGCTTTCGTCCGCGTTGCAGACAAGGTACTTCACCCTCTCCTTCCCTTTGGGCAGGAAGGACCACTTGATGCCGGCGGGGAAGCCGGCGCCTCCACGGCCCTTGAGGTCCGCTTTTTTTACTTCTTCAAGAACCTGGTCCGGTGATTTCTTGTGAAGCGTATCGATGAGCGTCTCATAGCCGCCCGAGGCCATGTAAGCGTCCAGGCTGGTGGAATTGGCGGCGCCCATGTTTTTCGTCAGGATCTTGAGGGTTTCTGCCATGGCCTACTCCAATCCAGCCAGGATTTCGTCCGCCTTGGAAGGCGAAACGTCCTTGTAAAGCGCGTGATTGACCCGCATGGACGGCCCGCCGTCGCAGCAGGCGAGGCATTCCACGGTCATGAGGGTGAAGCGCTTGTCGGTCGTGGTCTGGCCGGCTTTGACGCCAAGCTTTCGCTCGAGATGCTCCAGCAGCGCCTCGGAGCCCCTCAGCATGCAGGGCAGCGTTTTACAGACTTCGATGACGTATTTCCCGAGCTGTTTTTCGGTGAACATTTCGTAGAAGGAAACGACGCCGTAAACGTGAGAGGGCGCCAGCCCGGTCTTGCCGGCGATGAAATCCTGGTACTCGGCCGGTACATGGTGGAGCGCCTCCTGGCATAAGTGCAGCGCCGGAAGAAGCGCTGTCT
>JARRNO010000134.1:0-5838 GCA_037384885.1 Acidobacteriota bacterium | reverse complement strand
GCTGCTCAACGGACGGAAGTGCTTTTGCACCCACGCCACCGTGGGCGACATTGCGGTGGTGATGACTCGAACGGAGCAGGAGGGTGACAAGCACGGCATCACGGCCTTCATCGTGGAAAAGGGCACCGAGGGTTTCAGCCACGGCAAAAAGGAGAACAAGCTCGGACTTCGCGCCTCCGATACCGGTGACCTTGTCTTCGAAGACTGTTTTTTGCCCGACGAAAACCGGCTCGGTGAAGTCAACCAGGGCTTTAGAAATGCGCTCAGTGTTCTGGACGGCGGCCGGATCAGCATAGCGGCGCTGTCTCTCGGCGGGGCGCAGGGCGCTTTCGACGCCGCCAGGAAATACGCCCTCCAGCGGGAGGCCTTCGGCAAGAAGATCGGGAAATTCCAGGCCATTCAATGGATGCTGGCCGACATGGCGACGCGCATCGAGGCCGCGAGCCTGCTGACCTACCAGGCCGCCTTCCGCAAGGACGAGGGGCTCCCCGTGATCAAGCAGTCTTCCATGGCCAAGCTTTACGCCTCTGAGGTCTCGGTCTGGGTCAGCGAGCGCGCGGTCCAGGTCTTCGGCGGATACGGCTTCATCAAAGAGTACCCCGTGGAGAAATTTTACCGGGACACGAAACTGAACACCATCGGCGAGGGCACCAGCGAGATCCAGCGCATGGTCATCGCCCGGGAACTCCTAAAGGAATACGAATGACGGCACCGCTCGTTGAGTCCATGCTCAACGGCGACATCCGCGCGCTTTCCAGGATTCTGAGCGTGGTGGAGGATCGCCGCGACGGATACATGGACATCCTGAAAGACTTGTACCGCAACGCCGGGCGGGCCAGGATCATCGGGATCACCGGCCCTCCGGGCGCAGGCAAGTCCACGCTGGTGAACGGGCTGATCGCGCGTTTCCGAAAGAAAGATTCGCGGGTCGCGGTGGTCGCCGTTGATCCGTCATCCGCGTTTTCGGGCGGTGCGTTGCTCGGAGACCGCATCCGGATGTCCGATGCCGCCTTGGACGACGGCGTGTTCATCCGGTCCATGGCCACCCGGGGCCACATGGGCGGTTTGGCCACAGCCACGGACGACGTGGTGACGGTGCTGGACAGCGCCGGTTATGACGTGGTTCTCGTGGAAACGGTCGGCGTCGGCCAGGATGAAGTGGACATCGTCCGCGAAGCAGACACGGTCCTGGTGACCCTGGTGCCCGGTCTCGGCGATGACATCCAGGCGATCAAAGCGGGCATCATGGAGATCGCCGATGTCTTCGTCGTCAACAAGGCGGACCGGGACGGCGTCGGCCAACTCGAAAAAGAAATCCGGGCCATGATGGAACTGGCTACCGAGAAATTGGAGTGGGAGCCTCCCATCGTCAAGACCATCGCGGCGCGCGGCGAAGGCCTTGAAGACCTGATCGCCGCCATGGACAGCCACATGGCGTACATGAAGGAGCACCGGCTTCTGGCGGCGCGGCGCAAGCTGAAATACCGGGACAAGTTCTGGAGCCTTCTGGCCGAAGGGTTTCTGGCGGATCTGCGCAAGCGAAGTCTGAGTCCCGAGGAAGAGGAGGCGCTCCTCGCAAAGTTCCTGTCGCGGGAAACCGATCCATACTCGGCGACGGAAACAATCCTGGGGCGCATCCGGTGGGAAGGCGGTAACCCATGAAGATCGACCATATCGGCGTGGCCGTCGAGGCGCTTGAAGCGGCCGCGGAATTTTACCGCGATCTCGGTCTGGAGTCGGGCGGCGTGGAAGACATCCCTTCAGAATCGGTCCGGGCCGCTTTCTTCCAAGCCGGAGAGAGCCGCATCGAGCTGCTGGAGAGCACAGACCCCGAGGGTCCCATCGGCCGTTTTCTGGCGAAAAGGGGGGCCGGTTTGCACCATATTTGTATTGAAGTTCCCGATGTCGCCGCAGCTCTCGGCGCCCTCGGGGCAAAGGGATACCGGTTGCTTGACCCATCGCCGCGGACCGGGGCGGGCGGCCGGAAAGTGGCCTTTGTCCACCCGAAAAGCTCCGGAGGTGTTCTTCTTGAGCTGACGGAGGAAGTGCGCGAATGAACGGACGTTGGCTTGGCACTAAAGGGCTGTCTCATGGGTGAAGGGGCCGCGAGCGGGACTCCGAAGCTGTTCCCGGGCGCGGGGAGCATCGTCGTGGCCTACCTTCGCGAACCGCGCGAAAAGGTCTGGGGCGCGCTGCTTGGACTCGACGCTGCGGGAGTGTGGCTCAGAGGAATTGAACTGGCTTCCTTCGAGGATTGGATGCGGCAGGAGGCGTCGGACAGCCAGGGGGCCATGGGACTTTCCACTTTTTTCGTCCCTTTTTTGAGGGTCGAAAAGCTGGTGGTGGACGAAGACCTGCCCGGCGTCCCCTCCTTGAGCGGACGGTACCGGAGCGTGACGGGCCGTCCCGCAGAGACCTGTTTTGGAATGGAAGCCGGAGGCGCCCATGACTGAACGACTGGACCCGTTGCCGCCCGAGAGCGACGAAACCCACATTTCGTACGAAGGGGAAAGTCCCGCCCTGACGCGGAACAACCCGCCGCCCCGGTTTCCGGCTTACCTGGATGTCCTGGACGGAGCGCTGGCGGGCCGGCGGCTGCTTCTGCCGAAAACTCGAACGGTGCTCGGCCGGCAGGAATGCGATCTCAGCTTTCCGCAGGATCCCCTCGTATCGAGAAAGCACGCGGCTATCGAGCTCTATAATCGCGATTACATCCTGATTCGCGACCTGGCCAGCACGAACGGCACCTTTGTCAACGGAAGGCTCGTCAACCAGGCCCGCATGTCGCTCGGCGACGAACTGCGCATCGGCAACGTTGTCATGAGGCTCTCCGCCGACGAGGAAGACCATGTATGATCCCATGGATGAAGCGGTGGACGATCTGTTTGGACGGCTCCAGACCCTGCTTCGGGAAATCCCCGAGCGTCTCGCCAAGCAGTCCCTGGCCGCACTCTTTGAAGACATGGCGCTCCGGCAGGTGCTTTTAGAGGAAGGAGAAACCGAGTATCCCGCCGATCCAGGCGCGCGGGAGGCATTGCTGGCGCGGCACTGGGAGCGGGTCGATGCCTTGAGGAACGAGTTCGCCAATAACTGGCTGCGCAATATCCAGCGGCAGGAATTCTAACCAGGGGGGACATTCCCCGAGCAAGGCGCCCCGCCGGGATTCTGGTGAAGGCGCCGCCCCGGAAGCTCGAGGCGCAACGGGAAGCCTTGACCCGGCAAGGGAAAGTGAGGTGAAAGAATATGGCCATTCGAGACGAAGAAGCTCTGGAGTACCATTATCTGGGAGGGCGGCCAGGCAAAACGGAAGTGGTGCCCACCAAGCCCTGTTTGACGCAGAGGGATCTCTCCCTTGCGTATACGCCCGGCGTAGCAGTTCCCTGCCTTCATATCGAGAAGAACGCGGAGGATGCCTACAAGTACACCAACAAGGGCAACCTGGTGGCCGTGCTCTCCAACGGGACAGCGGTTCTCGGGTTGGGGGATATCGGCGCCCTGGCCGGCAAGCCGGTCATGGAGGGCAAGGGGGTCCTCTTCAAACGGTTCGCCCACGTAGATGTGTTTGACATCGAAGTTAACACGCACGACGCGGACGAAGTCATTAAGGTCGGGCAGCTTCTCGAACCCACCTTCGGCGGCATCAATCTGGAAGACATCAAGGCGCCGGAATGCTTCTATATCGAAGAGACGCTCAAGAAGACGCTGAATATCCCGGTCTTTCACGACGACCAGCACGGCACGGCGATCATTTCGGGTGCGGCGCTTCTCAACGCCTGCGAAATCGCCGGCAAGGACCTCAGCAAGCTCAAGCTCGTGGTATCGGGGGCCGGTGCTTCCGCCATTGCCTGCACCAAGTTCTACGAGAGCCTTGGCGTGTCTCACGACAACATCCTGCTGGTGGACAGCAAGGGCGTGGTGTACGAGGGACGCGAGGAAGGTATGAACCCATACAAGGCCCAGTTCGCGCAGAAGACCAAGCTCCGGACCCTCGCCGAAGCCATGAAGGGGGCGGATGTGTTCCTGGGGTGCTCGGTCGGTGGTCTCGTGACGCAGGACATGGTCCGCTCCATGGGGGACAAGCCCATCGTATTCGCCATGGCCAATCCCGATCCCGAAATTCCCTACGACGCGGCCAAAGAAGTCCGGAAAGACCTGATCATGGCCACGGGGCGGTCCGACTATCCCAACCAGGTAAACAACGTGCTCGGCTTCCCCTTCATTTTCAGGGGCGCTCTGGACGTGAGGGCCACGGCCATCAACGAAGAAATGAAGCAGGCGGCCGCCCACGCGCTCGCCGATCTGGCCAAGCAGCCCGTGCCCGAACACGTGTCGCGCGCCTACGGCGGGCAGCGTTTCTCCTTCGGTTCGGAATACATTATTCCCAAGCCCTTTGACCCGCGCGTTCTTTACTGGGAAGCTCCCGCCGTCGCCAAGGCCGCTTGCGAAACCGGCGTGGCGCTGAATCCCATCAAGGACTGGGAAGGCTACCAGGCTCATCTGGAAGGCATGACCTTCAAGAGCAGCGAAGTCATGCGAACCATCACCACCCGCGCAAAGGTCCACCTGAAGCGCGTCGTCTTTCCCGAGGGCGAAGAAGCGAAAATCCTCGAAGCCTGCCGCCTGATTTTGGAGGACCAGACCGCCAAGCCGGTCCTTCTCGGACGCCGGGAGGTGATCGAAGAGACTGCAGGGACTTTGGGAATCGACGTGTCCAAGGTGGAGATCCACGACCCGGCCACCAGCGAACACTCCGGCCGTTTTGCCACGGCCCTGCACGAACTCCGGTCCCGCAAGGGCATGACCCCGACGAAGGCCGCCTACCTGGCGCACAAGCCGCTTCATTACGGGCTGATGATGCTGCGGGAAGGCATGGCCGACGGCATGGTTGCGGGCATCACGCGCGCCTATGTGGACACCGTGCGGACGGTTCTTCCGCTTGTCCCCCTCAAGCCTGGTGTGACCAAGGCCGCCGGGATGCACATGATTCTGAAGGAGGGCAAGGTCTTCCTCTGCGGCGACACGACCGTTAACGTGGATCCCAGCGCGGAACAGCTCGTTGAAATCACCCTTCTTGCCGCACAGATGGCCAGGCATTTTAACATCGAGCCAAAGATTGCGCTGCTTGCCTTCTCCAACTTCGGAGACAACAACCACCCGAAGGCGATCAAGGTCCGCGAGGCGGTCAGAATGCTGCACGAGAAATACCCCGATCTGGTCGTCGACGGAGAGATGCACGGAGACGTGGCGATCCTACCCGAATTCAGCAAGGCCAACTTCCCTCATTCAAAGATCCAGGGAGACGCCAACGTTCTCATCTTCCCCGATTTGAACAGCGGCAATATCGCCTACAAGCTCATGGGGCACCTCGGCGGGGGTGAGGTCATCGGCCCGTTTATCGTGGGGCTTCGTTATCCCATCAACGTCGTGTCCTACCACAGCGACGTCCGGGAAATCGCCAACATGGCGGCCATGTCGGCTTACCAGGCTCAGAGCGACCTGTGAACCGGAGGGTCTCTCAGGCCTGAACGAACAAGGCGGCTTCCGGGGTGACCGGGAGCCGCCTTCTTTCTTGATCGTGGTGGAGAAAAAAGGCGGGCAAAGCCCGCCTTTCATGTTGGAAGGCGGTGTGCCGCCCTCCATTCCTCCTGAAGCCCCTTAAAGATCCTCCGCATGAGAAAGCGCCGGAAACCGGCTACACTCGGTACGCCGAATCATGAAGACGGGTACCGCGGAGATCTCGCCGTGATTTTAGCATAAATGCGCGTTCAAGTCGTCAAGGTGGGGTTGCGGGGAGGCCTATCCCCTGTCGCGGGCGACGATTCGGCCGCGGCCGCGCTT
>JARRNO010000133.1:0-5869 GCA_037384885.1 Acidobacteriota bacterium | reverse complement strand
CCGGGATGTCTTTCTCCACGGCCTGGTCCGTGACGCCAGGGGCCGGAAGATGAGCAAGACACTGGGGAACGTCATCGATCCCCTGGAACTCGTGGACCGTCACGGAGCGGATGCCGTGCGTTTTACCTTGGCCATTCTCTGCGTGCCGGGAACCGACGTGGCGCTGGACACCAAGCGCATGGAAGGCTACCGGGCTTTTGCCAACAAGATCTGGAACGCAGCCCGTTACGTTCTCATGCAGGCAGGGGATTCCCAGCCCTGGGAACCTTCCGAAAGGGATCTGGGACTTTGGGACAAGTGGATTTTGGATGAATATGAATCGCTGGTCTCATCGGTGAACGATTCCCTGGAAAGCTTCCGGTTTTACGAAGCAGCGGACGCGCTCTATCACTTCATCTGGCACAAGTACTGCGATTGGTATCTTGAAGCCTCCAAGGTGTCGTTGACACAGCAGGCTCCGGCGGAGCGCGCTGCCGCCACCCGATGGGTGCTGGTTCATGTCCTCGAGGGGTTTTTGCGCCTGCTTCACCCCTTTATGCCGTTTCTTACAGAGGATCTCTGGCAGAAAATTCCCGGAACGAGCGGTTTGCTGGCACTAGGCAACTATCCCACGCCCCGTCGCGAGGCACCTTTCGACGTGAACGGCCGCGTAGAGGGCCTCATGGATTTCGTGACCAGCATTCGAAATTTAAGGGCGGAGAAAGGCGTGCCTCCGAAGGCTCACATCGAAGTCCTTGCGGTACCGGTGGAATCTGATGCCTCCTCCTGCCTGAACGAGTCGCGCGAGGAGGTCCTGTTCCTGGGGCGGCTGTCCAAGCTGGAAGAGGTGAAGGCGCTGCCCTCCGATCCTACCTGGTGGACCGGCGTCTCCAGCGGCTACAAGTTTGCCGCCCGTGCGCAGGAAAAGCCGAAGGATATCGGGAAGGAGCGGCAAAGGTTGCAGCAGCAACTCGACAAGGTGCTCGCCCAGGAGAGGGCGTTTGCCGGCAAACTCGCCAATCCGTCCTTTCTCGAAAAGGCTCCGAGCGAGGTGGTGGACAAAAACCGCGCACTCCTGGCTGAATATGAAAGAAAGGCGGAGGATCTGAAGTCGGCGCTTGAAAAGCTTTAGATGCCTTGCGCCTTCGCCCCGCCCCTGTGGCTTGCCTGCCGCCCGGTTGACGCGGTGAGTGACATTTCCTATGATAAGAACGGAACCTTAGGAGGTCGTGCATGCGCATGAGAGAAAGGGGCGATGGGCGTTTGAGCCTTATCGTTTTTCTTCTTATACTGGCTGGTCTTATTTACTTTCTCGTCAAGTGGGTCCCTCCCCGGATCAATGCCTACCAGTTCCGAGACTATATGTCGACGTGGAATACGGATCCGGATTTCGTCATGAAGCACAAGAACTCGGAACAGATCAAGGAAGCGTTGCTGCAGAAGGCCAAGGAACTCAATCTCCCGATTACGGCAAAGGATCTCAGCGTCTCCAGAAACTCAGACACGGTTTACATCAAAGCGAATTTTACGGTGCCGATCGACTTGAAGGTATACACCTTCAACCAGCACTACCATTTCAAAGAGCCGCCCTCTTCCTGAACAGGCGTTACAGAGAGACGCGCCTTCAAGGCGGGCGCCTTCAGTGCTTGAGCCTATGCGCTCCCGGCATTACAATGCAATGAACGGGAGAGCGGCATGCTTGAGCGAAGTCTCACGGAAGAACAGCTCTGGTCCAAACTGCCGACGCTTCAGGGAGAAGACTTGGTGGCTCTCCTGGCGCATCCTTCCGCTTCCCAGCGGCACATCATCAAGGTCCTTCAGAGACGAGAGCTGCCGGAAGTCTTTTTGAGAAGAGTTGCCGGAAGCGAGTGGATCCGTTCAACGAGAATCAAGTTTTTCTTCGTGAATCATCCAGGGGCCCCGCTTGCTGAAGCCATGAATTTCGTGAAGTTCCTGTTCTGGCGAGACTTGAATTATACAACCATGAATTTCCTCGTCGCCACCGAGGTCCGGCATTTAGCGGAATCCGTGCTGATACAACGGCTTCAGAGTATGGCGGTGGGGGAGAAAATAACGCTGGCTCGGCAGGCCGGAGGCCAAATTCTTAAAAGGCTGCGCCACGAAAAGGACCCCCGGGTTGTTTCCGGGCTCCTGGAGAATCCCCGGATTGTTGAAGACGATGTGCTGTTCATCGTCAATCAGGCCAGGACACCCGCTCCCATTCTCGAATCCATCGCCCGGGATGCGAAATGGGCGACAAGGCGGGAAGTCCAGGTGTCCCTTTTGAGAAACGGAAACACCCCGCTCTCCGCCGTTATCGGATTTGTCCGGCGGCTTCCGGCTCCCCAGGCCAGGATGCTTGCAGACGATCCCAAGGTCCCGGTGGCGGTCAGGCGGATGCTCAAGACCAGGTTGGGAGGCTGATGGGATGAATGCAGCGGAGTTTGGCCAAAAACTCAAAGCGATCCGCGAGGAATCAGCGGTCAGCCTGGAGGAATTGGCGAGAGAAACTAAAATCAGGGTGCCCAACCTCCGTCTGCTGGAGGCGGGAAAGTTTGAAGATCTGCCCGCGGAAGTTTTCATCACCGGGTTCCTCAAAGCCATTGCGCATTATCTGAAATGCGATCCGGAACAACTTCTTTCCGACTATCGCTCGGTCCTCCATCCCCCTCAGCCCGAAAACGAAGGGCCGGAAGCGTGTCCACAAAAACCCGAGGAGGCGCGGTCCGGGCCGAATTCGCGGGGATTCCGGCCCATCTACATTGCATCAGGGGCCAGCGCTGTTATCCTCCTTTTTATTCTCGCTCTGGTGTTGCAGCGAATGAATCATGCCGATCATCGTGTGCCATTGGCGCCCGAAACTCATTCCAAGAGGCCCCTGGAGAACAGCCCGGAACCACAGGCGGTGGTTCCGAAGGCCAATCGGTTGGAGTCCTCTGCGAAAGCAGCCGGTCTGAGCGGGCCGGCGCCGGCGAATCCCAATGAGAAAACCCCGGCCCCGGTCAATGTGGGGCAGCAGAGGGGGGCCTCCGCGAAAACGGCGGGGCCCCTCCCGGACAAAAGCCTTGTGATCCGGGTGCAGAAGAAGTGTTGGCTCGAACTCTACCGGGGCACGGGGGAGCGCCCCCTGGTTTACCATCTCGCCCAACCGGGCGAACAGATCGCCTTTTCAGGTGATTCCTTCCGGATGACAGTCGGTGACGTTGGGGCGGTTAAAGTTTGGTGGAAAGGGAAGCCCATCAGCCTTCCCGGCACGGCGGGTTCGGTTCTGAAAGACTACACGTTAGGAGACGGGACAAGGCCATGACCCATCCTCTCGTTGAACGCATTCTGTCCGGCAACGTTCCGTCGCAGGTAAAGCAGGCGGCGGCCAGGGGGGCGTTGCCCATCCCCCGTGAAAATCTCCTGGAACTCTGGGCCGTTCTTCGGAGCGACCTCGATCCTGAAATCCGCACGGCAAGCAAGGAGAGCCTGGCAGGGGTGGACGACGAGGAGTGGCTTCAATACCTGCCGGATCAGGCCTTCGGCGAGGAGTTTTTTGGCTTTGCAGTCAAAGTCCTGGCCAGAAAGCGCGAGCTGGCGTCGGCTCTTCTTCGCAACAAGAACCTGCCGGCAAATGCCGTTGTTGAATTGTCCAGAACGGCGGAGGGGGTGGTCGTCGATCAGATCATTGACAACCAAAACCGGCTGCTGGAGCATCCTGAGATTCTTAAGGGCCTCCTATCCAATCCGAAAATCACCCCCTCGCAGGTCCGGCGTCTTTTCGACATCAGTGAGCAGTTTTTTCGGGATAAGGAAGAAATCGTCCGGATTTTCGAGACCCGGTTTTCACTTAAGATCGGACACGCGGGTGGCGCCTTTGAAGCTCCCGAGAGAGAAGTCTCCAAGAAAGAGGAACCCCAGGCGGCCGAGGCAGAACCCCAGGCCGCAGCTCCTCCTGAGGAGAGCGCCGCCGACATCGCGGACATCGACATATCGGCGGAAGAACTCTCCGAGGACCTCACGGAAGAGGATTTCCGCAACCTCTACCAACGCATCATGAAGATGAGCGTTCCCGAAAAAGTGGGACTGGCCTTGAAGGGGAACAAGGAGGCCCGGACCCTCCTTCTCCGCGACAGCAACAAAACGGTTCAGGAGGCGGTGTTGGATTCTCCCAAGTTGACGGACGCCGAGGTGGAGGCTGTCGCCCGCATGAGAAACATTCCCGTCGACATTATCCGAAAAGTTTTCCGCAACAAGGACTGGATGAAGAACTATACCGTGGTCAAAGGGCTTGTGACGAATCCAAAGACGCCGCCGGCCCTGGCCATGCCTCTCGTTCAACGCTTGGTCGATCAGGACTTGAAATTTCTTGTCAAGGATCGCAACGTGACGGAAATCGTGAGAAGGGAAGCCAGGAAAATTTGGGATTTACGGCATTCTCCCAAGAAACCGGCCTACCTGAAGAAGTAGGGGAGGAGGAAACGTGGGTACGCACGGCCCCGATTTTCAAGCTGACAGCAGCGCCGTTTTCGGGGGATGGCCCTTGGTCGGAATCTCTTGCCTGCGTGACGCGTTTCCGCTATATTGGAGCCATGGATAAAACCTATTATGAAATCCTCGGGGTGTCGTCCCGGGCCACAACAAGGGAAATCGTGAACGCCTTTCGCGAACTGGTTCGAAAATACCATCCGGATCGTTTCGATATGCCTGGCAAGAAGCGGGAGGCCGAAGCGCATCTCAAGAACATCACCGAGGCCTTCAACACGCTGTCAAACCCCAAGCGCCGCGAAGAATACGATCGCGGGCAGACGGCTCAGAGCCAGGATGTGGTCAAATCTCCACAGCAGCAGGCTAGAGAGTATCTTCAGCAGGGGATCGTCCGGTTCAAAGCGGGCGACTTCAACGGAGCGATATCGCTGATGGATTTTGTCCTGAGCCAGGAACCGGGAAACAGCCAGGCCTTGTTCTACGCAGGCATGGCCAGGCTCAGGAATCCCAAATGGCGCGCTCGTGGTTCCGAGCAAGTCGAGGAGGCCATCCGGCGCGACCCCTATCGTCCCGAATATGTTGCGGAGTATGCTCGATTTCTGGCTGCGCACGGACAGTTGATCCGCGCAAAAAAAGCGCTGCAGGACGCCCAGGCCCTTAATCCCGCCGACGAGTCCCTTCCCAGTCTTCTTGAAGAGCTTGGAAGCGAGGGCCAGAAAGGCGGTAAATTCCCCATTTTCGGAAAGAAAAAATGACGCGTTACTCTTCCGCGGGGCGGACCCACGTCGGCATGAAGCGGAGCAACAACGAAGACGCCTACACCATCAGACCCGACCTGTCGCTCTACATTGTTGCCGATGGGATGGGGGGACACTCCAGCGGCGAAATCGCCTCCAAGCTGGCGGTCCGGAAGATTGTCGATTTGTTTGAAGACGCTTCGTTTGACCCTGAGGACATTTGGCCGTATGAGTACGAGGACGGCCTTTCGCCCCAGGCCAAGCGCTTGAAAACGGCGATCGCCCTGGCGAACGAGGAACTCCAGGACTACTCGGCCATGCACCCCGAATCCCGGGGCATGGGAACCACCGTGATCGCGGCCCTGACGGATGGAGAAAGGGTAATCCTTTCCCATGTGGGCGATAGCCGGGCATACCTGCTCCGGAAGGGGACTCTCGAAATCATGACCATGGATCACTCATGGGTGAACGAGCAGGTAAGAATGGGTTATCTGACCGATGCGGAAGCCCAGCGGCATCCGTTTCGGAACGTGATCACCCGCGCACTGGGAACCACCGGTGAAACCGCTTCGGATATCAAAGAGTTGAAGACGGAGCCTGGCGACCTCTTCATGCTGTGTACGGATGGCTTGATTACTATGATTTCAGACGAAGCGATCGCTGAGAAGCTCGGCGCCACGAAC
>JARRNO010000132.1:0-9771 GCA_037384885.1 Acidobacteriota bacterium | reverse complement strand
GTTGGGAGCGCTTGTTTTCTATCTGACCAGGATGGTTCGAAGCGAGGATGACGCCAGGTCGAAGATGGAGGTCCCCCCTTGAACGGATGGAAATCCCTGGAGATCCTGACTCCCGAGGGCGTGCGTTTCAGTATTCCGCTGGCAGGGCCGGTTTCCCGAATGCTTGCACTGGCGGTGGACGTGCTGGTGGTTTCTCTGGCCGCAGG
This sequence comes from Acidobacteriota bacterium, assembly GCA_037384885.1. GTDB lineage: Bacteria > Acidobacteriota > UBA4820 > UBA4820 > DSQY01 > JARRNO01. Next base: position 9,565 of record JARRNO010000132.1, on the reverse strand, counting down.
TGTGGCGGCCCGGCTGGTGCTTCTGGCCGGCTTTGTCAGTCAGGACGCCGCTATGGCAGCGGCGATTCTGGTGAACTTTATCCTGCAGGTCGGCTACGCGATCGTCTTCGAGTATTTCTGGCACGGGCAAACGCTTGGGAAGAAAATTCTGAAGCTCCGGGTGGTGGACGGCCGCGGACTTACTCTGCAGTTTCCACAGGTGTTTATCAGGAACATTCTGCGCGTGGTGGATTCCATCCCCGTCTTTTACATGGTGGGCGGCCTGTCCTGTTTGATCAACAGGAAGGCCCAGAGGTTGGGGGACTATGCCGCCAATACGGTGGTGGCGCGCCTTGAAGAAGAGAAAAAACCCGACCTCAGCCGTATCGCTGCAGGAAAATTCAACTCGCTACGGGAACAGAGGCATCTCGCCGCCCGTCTGCGCAAGAGTGTGACGCCTCAACAGGCCGATCTGGTATTGCAGGCTTTGTTGCGCCGTAACAGTCTCAAGCCCGGAGCGAGGCTCGAACTCTACCGGAATATCGCGGCGTACTTCCGCCGGCTCGTTCCGTATCCCAACGAAGTCACCGAATCCATTTCCGACGAACAGTACTTGAGGGACCTGGTAGACGTCCTGTACAGAAGATAGCCTGCCGCTGAGGGTCAGGGCCGGGACTTGATTCTGTTCGATTCCTTGCCGGCGCTCTCAATCGCGGCCAGGAACGCTTCCACCTCTTCCAGGACGTAATCGGGAGTGGAAGAGCCTGCCGTGAGCCCCACGCAGCGCATGCCCTCGAACCAGGTGGGATCGATGCCCTCCGGTCCCTGAACCAGGTAGCTGGGCGTCGTCTCCCGGCAAATTTCCCACAAGTGGCGCGTGTTGGCGGATTTTTTGCCGCCCACCACGATCACGGCTTCGACTTCGGGATCAGAGGCCAACTGGAGGGCCGCGTCCTGATTCTGCTTCGTGGCGTAGCAGATGGTGTCTGCCCGGGAGCTAGTCTTGGCCCGGCGTTCTATGGCCTGCACGACGGCTTCATATTCGTGCGAATTGATGGTGGTCTGGTAGAGGATCTTCACCGAAGGATACCTGGACCAATCGACGGCTTCGGCCTGTTCCACCTTATTGATGACATGGTACGCCGATTCCTCAAGGTCGTTTGTGTACCCGATCACTTCCCGGTGGCGGGGATCACCGATAAATACAAGGTGTGCGCCTTCCTCGAGCGCCTTTTTCGCTTCCTTGTGGATGTCGTACACGAATTTGCAGGTCGTATCCAGAATCTCGAGCCCGAGGGCTTTCGCCTTTTCCTGAACCGACGGAGCGACCCCGTGGGCGGAGAAGACGACCACGGGCTCCGTCACATCTTCCATCTTCTCAACCGTCCGCACGCCGAGATGCCGCATTTCTTCTACAACCCGCTCGTTATGGACAAGCTGGCCCAGAATCGCGCCCCGCCCCTCCTTGGACGCGAAGCGCTTCACCTTGATGTCCGCCACGCGGACACCCGAACAGAATCCGTATTTTGCAGCACGTTTCACTTTCATGATTGTTCCCGATCAATCCTTCTTGCCTTCAAAGCCGGTGTGGGCTTACCAGGCGCTTGCCCCCGCCTGCCTCGGCGCCTTAACCAGTATAGCGCGCACCGCCTCTCCGCGCATCCGGGAATTCCGTGAACCCGCGGTCGGCCACATGAAAACAATCCCGCGTCCCGATAAATTGCCGGGAGACGGTCCGGCCGGGAGTTTTGGGGGCGCTTTTGAGGGTCTCGCGTTTAGGCGTTACAATAGTTGGAGATCTGGAGAGGGGATTTCCGTGGATTTATAGCACTCGTATCCCGAGCACAGTCAGGATCAAGTGACCCAGCGAATCAACGCGGCGGTCCGGGCCTTTCCGCAGTGGCGGAAAACGCCGTTCGGGGAGCGTGCTTCGAAAATGAAAAAGGCCGCCCAGATACTGCGCGAGAAAAAACATGATTTCGGCCGCCTGATGACGGAGGAAATGGGCAAGACGATCGTTTCGGCGGAAGCGGAAGCGGAAAAATGTGCTTGGGTCTGCGATTACTACGCCGAAAACGCGGAGCGGTTTTTGAGCCCCGAGCCGGAGAAGACGGATGCCTCCAGGAGTTTCGTCCGGTTCGATCCGCTGGGGATCGTGCTGGCGGTCATGCCGTGGAATTTTCCCTTCTGGCAGGTGTTCCGTTTTGCAGCGCCCGGGCTCATGGCCGGAAACGTCGGCCTCTTGAAGCACGCGTCCAATGTGCCGGGCTGCGCCTTGGCCATTGAAGAGATCTTCAGCGAGGCCGGCTTTCCCAAGGGGGCTTTTACTACCCTGCTGGTGGGTTCGCCCGAGGTTGAAAGACTGATCCGCCATCCCGCGATCAAGGCCGTGACCCTCACGGGGAGTGAGCCGGCGGGACGGGCGGTGGCGGCGCAGGCGGGCGCCGCCCTGAAGAAAACGGTGCTTGAGCTTGGCGGGTCCGATCCCTTTATCGTCCTGGCGGACTGCGATGTGCCGTCGGTGGCGAGGGAAGCGGCCAAAGCCCGGTGCATCAATGCGGGGCAGAGCTGCATCGCCGCAAAGCGGTTTATCGTGGAGGCCCCCGTTGCCGGGGAATTCGAAAAGGAAATGGTCGCGGCCATGGCGGCGCTCAAGGTCGGGGACCCCATGGACCCCGAAATGGATCTGGGGCCGCAGGCCCGCTTGGACCTCGTGGAGGATTTGGAGCGGCAGGTTGAGCTGTCCGTGGAGGCCGGCGCCAAGCTTCTACTGGGAGGCCGGCGTCTTCCACGCAAGGGGTATTTTTTCCCTCCCAGCGTGCTGGGTTCGGTGACGCCGGGCATGCCGGCCTTCGACGAAGAAATATTCGGCCCTGTGGCTGCGATCATCGAGGCGAAAGACGCCGGAGAGGCGGTCGAGCTGGCCAACGCGTCCAATTTCGGGCTGGGCGGCAGCATCTGGACAGGGGATCCGGATCGCGGCGAGAAACTGGCGGCGGACGTGGAATCGGGCGCCGTATTTGTCAACGGAATCGTCAAATCGGATCCGCGACTGCCCTTCGGCGGCGTAAAGCACTCCGGCTACGGCCGCGAACTGGCCGCCTTCGGAATTCGCGAGTTCGTGAACATCAAAGCGGTGTGGGTCGGCTGAAAACTCGTCGTCCGCACCGGAATTATGCACCGGAGAGCCCGCGTTACAAGGCGCTTTTTTCGAAGGCTGAAGCGGTCCGTTTCATGAAAGCGGCGGTTGTCTCATGAACATATTGCGTGACTTTCTGGAACACATGGTGGACTATGCCGGACTCTTCCCGCCCGCCAGGCTCGATATGAAGACGGCCTTTCACAACTATCACACCTACCGTGATTCGCTGGAATCCTGGATGCTCGGAAGTTTTATTGTTCCTTTCTCCAGGCTGGCGGAAATGGAGGATGAGGCGGGAGACCGGATTGGGGCCGCATCGGAGGAAAGTCCCTTTCGCTGCAGTCTCATTGCGGGGCCGCGTCCCGACGCCGCCGCCCTGGGGCTTGCCGCTTTCAATGGAAAGTACCGCCTGTCGGGAAACGGGGCGGGCGCCGTTGTGGAAGCTGTTGAATGCAAGGCGGATACCATTGAAGAGATCCGTTCGCTCGCGGGCTTGTTCCCTGAAGATGTAGCGGTTTTCGTGGAGATTCCATGGGGGAAGGAAGCCGGCGGTCTTATCGGCGCCCTGGCCGAGGCGAACCTAAACGCCAAAGTCAGGACGGGAGGAATCGTTCCCGATCTCTATCCGCCAGCCGCCGGCCTTCTGAATTTCATCTGGGCCTGCCACCTGAGCGGCGTGCCCTTCAAGGCAACCGCCGGCCTGCATCATCCTGTCCGTTCCCGCCACCCGATCACCTACGAACCCGGTGCCCCGCAGGAGATGATGTTCGGTTTCCTGAACGTGTTTCTGGCGGCGGCCTTCATTCGGGAGGGCATGGACCGGGGAGAAGCCGGCCGCCTGCTCGAAGAGACCGACCCTTCCGCCTTCGAATTCGACGAAGAGGGTGGCGGATGGCGCGGGAACCGCCTGAATGGGGCCCGCTTGCTAAACGCTCGCAAGTTCGCCGTCTCCTTTGGATCCTGTTCATTTGAAGAGCCGCTGGAAGACCTCAAGAGGTTAAAATGGCTGTAAACACAAACCTGGATGAGACACACGACCCGGAACTGACGTCCTGGGTCGAGTCCGCGAACAAGACAGGCTGCGATTTTCCGATCCAAAATCTGCCTTTCGGCATATTCAGGCGCCGGGTGGGACTTGACAGCCCCCACGCGGGAATCGCCATCGGGGACCGCATCCTTGACTTGGCGGTCTGTTTGCGCGAGGGGCTGCTCGAAGGAGAAGCGGGAAGATCGGCACACGCATGCATGGGAACGAGCCTGAACGCCTTCATGGAAATGGGGACGGCGGCGCGCCGTGCTCTCAGGCTTGAAGTCAGCCGGCTGCTTCGAACGGATTCGGTGGTCGATGAAGGAACCCGGGAGCGGATCCTGATCCCCATGGATGACGCTGAAATGTTCCTTCCCGCCGTGATCCGCGATTACACGGATTTTTACGCTTCCATTCACCACGCGACCAACGTGGGAAGCATGTTCCGTCCGGACAACCCTCTCCTGCCGAACTACAAGTGGGTCCCCATCGGGTACCACGGCAGGGCCTCTTCCATTGTCGTCAGCGGCACGCCGGTCCGGCGGCCCTGTGGCCAGATCCTGGCGCCGGAATCGGATGTCCCGGCAAGGGGCCCGAGCCGCCTTCTGGATTACGAAGGGGAGGTGGGTTTTTTCGTGTCCCACGGCAACCGTCTGGGCGAGACCATCCCCATCCAGGAGGCCGAGGATCACCTCTTCGGGCTTTGCCTCGTGAACGACTGGTCCGCCCGGGATATCCAGAAATGGGAATACCAGCCTCTCGGCCCCTTCCTGGCCAAGAGTTTCGCCACGTCTCTCTCCCCCTGGATCGTGACCCTGGAGGCCCTTGCTCCTTTCCGCGTCCCCTCTTTCAAGCGGGCCGGAGGGGATCCTTCGCCGCTGGCGTATCTCGACGACGGTGATGACCGTGAATCGGGGGGCATCGACCTCCAGGTGGAAGTGTACCTGGCCACGGAGAGCATGAGGCGGGAGGGACGAGAGCCGGTCCTTCTGAGCCGCGCCCCTTTTAAGGAGATGTACTGGACCATTGCTCAGATGCTGACCCACCACGCGGGAAACGGGTGCAACCTCCAGTCCGGCGATCTGTTGGCATCTGGGACGGTTTCGGGACCGGAAAGGGGATCGCGTGGAAGTTTGCTGGAGCTCACCTGGCGGGGATCCGAACCGCTTAAACTTTCGGGCGGCGAAACACGTACATTTCTTCAGGACGGTGACGAGGTGATCATGCGCGGGTTCTGCGCCGCCCAAAACGCCGTTAGGATCGGCTTCGGTGAATGCCGGGGGATTGTTCAGCCGGCCTTTGCATAATGAAAGTCCCGGCGTGGCCGGGACGTGAAAATGAAGGTTGAGTAAGGGATGTCGCGCGAATCGGGCAGGGGTGCTGCGAAAATGCGCGATGCCGTATGTTGAGGCGCCCACAATCCGTGTGTTGAAGCGGTTTGCCCGCAGGAACGGGGAAGCAGGGATATATCCTCGTTCCGGGATTTCATATCGCATCTTTTCTTTCTTATTCCAAAAAACATTTGAGGAGGTTTTATGATGATTCAGCCCAGTCGGGGCTGCGGCGGTCCTGCCGTCACGGCCCTCAGTCGAAAGCTACGTCCTGGCCGGAAAGAGCAGTCCCGGCGGCTCGCACTGCGGTTGTTCGCCCCCGTCTTAGTTCTGGGCCTTCTGTTCGCGGCTCCCGTCGCCGCTCACTCGCGAAAGGGCGAGACGGGCGTGCTGCGCGCCAGGCTCAAGAACGGCCTGAGAGTTGTGATCGTCCGCAACACTCTGGCGCCGGTTGTAACGACCGAGATCAACTACCTTGTGGGTTCAAACGAGGCCCCAGAAGGATTCCCGGGCATGGCTCACGCCCAGGAACACATGATGTTCCGCGGGAGCCCCGGCTTGACGGCCGACCAGCTCGCCGACATCACCGCGCAGATGGGCGGCGATTTCGACGCGGACACCCAGCAGACGGTCACGCAGTACTTCTTTACCGTGCCCTCTGAGGATCTGGACGTGGCCCTTCACATCGGCGCGATCCGCATGCGGGGCGTGAACGACAGCCAGAAGCTCTGGGAGAAGGAGCGGGGCGCCATCGAACAGGAAGTCTCCCGCGACAACTCGAGCCCCATGTACGTCTTCTATACCAAGCTGCTGAAGGCCATGTTCAAAGGCACGCCTTACGCGCATGATGCGTTGGGTACCCGGCCGTCTTTCGACAAAACCACCGGCGAGATGCTGAGCAAGTTTCACGATGCCTGGTACGCGCCCAACAATGCGATCCTGATCGTGGTAGGCAACGTGAACCCCCATAAAACGCTGAAGGAGATCACGTCTCTCTTCGGGACCATTCCCGCCCGCAAAATCCCAAAGCGTCCCGCCGTGAAGCTTCAGCCGGTAAAAGCCGAATCGCTTAACCTGAAAACGGACCAGCCTTACGGAATATCCGTCGTTTCATTCCGCATGCCGGGCTACCGGAGTCCAGATTTCGCGGCGGCCCAGATTCTCTCCGACGTCCTGGCCAGCAAGCGGGGAAATATCTACTCGCTCGCCGCGCAGGGGAAGGCCCTGTACGCCACCTTCCAGTTAGCCCCTCTTCCCCAGTCGGGGCTGGGGTTCGCCTTCGCCGTCTTTCCCAAGGGAGGGAACGGTGCGGGGCTGGTCGGTCTTGTCAAGCAACAGTTGGAAGCTGTCGTGAAAAACGGCGTGTCTCCCGACCTTGTGGCCGCAGCCAAGCGCCACGAGCTTGCCTCCGCGGAATTTCAGAAGAACTCGGTTTCCGGCTTGGCGCAGGCGTGGTCACAGACGCTTGCGGTGGAGGGGCGCCAATCGCCCCAGGACGATATCGACGCCTTGAAGGCAGTGACCGTGGCCGATGTGAACCGGGCCGCCAAGAGGTATCTCGACGAAACCCACGCGATCACTGCAGTCCTGACGCCCCAGCAGTCGGGTAAGCCGGTGGCGCATAAAGGCTTCGGCGGCGCGGAATCCTTCGCACCCACCAAGACTCACAAGGTGCCCTTGCCCGGCTGGGCCGAGAAGGCCCTTAAAAGACTGGCCGTTCCCAAAACGGTGATTCACCCCAAAGCCACCACGCTGCCCAACGGCATTCACCTCATCGTCCAACCCGAAGCGGTCAGCAACACGATCAGCATCTACGGCGTCGTAAAACACAAGGCCGACTTGGAAACCCAGAAGGGACAAGAAGGTGTGGACGATGTACTGGCCCGGCTTTTCGATTGGGGAAGCACGTCCCTGAACCGGGTGGCCTTCCAGAAAGCGCTGGACAGCATCGGTGCGGACGAATCGGCGGGAACCAGCTTTTCGCTGCAGGTGCTCGCGCCGCACTTCGAAAAGGGGGTCCAGCTTCTCGCGGAGAACGAGCTGCATCCGGCTCTGCCGGGGCGGGCGTTTCAGATCGTGAAGATGCAGACGGCCCGCGCCGTTGCCGGACAGTTGAAGAGTCCCGGATACCTCACGCAACGCGCTCTGCAGAAAGCCCTGGTTCCAGCTGGGGACCCGACCTTGAGGCAGGCGACGCCTAAAACGGTTTTAGGCTTGACGCTGGCAGACGTGAAGATCGTGGTGATCGGCAAGGTGACCCCCCAAAAGGCGGAAGAGGTCATCCGCAAGTACTTCGGAGCCTGGAAATCAACCGGGCCTAAACCGCCGACGCAACTGGCCCCCATTCCTGCCAACAAACCATCGACGGTGGCGGTTCCCGATTCGAGCAGGCTCCAGGACAGCGTGTATCTCTCAGAAAACTTGGAGCTCAAACGTTCCAATCCGGACTACTACGCGCTGCAGCTCGGCAACCGCGTTCTCGGGGGCGGATTCTACGCCACGCGCCTTTACCGGGATCTCAGGGAAAAATCGGGTCTGGTCTACACGGTAGCGTCCCGCTTCGACATCGGCAAGACCCGCTCCACGTACCAGCTCTTCTATGGGTGCGATCCGGACAAGGTCTCGAGCGCCCGCAAGCTTGCCGTGCGCGACCTGGAAGCCATGGCCAAAGAACCGGTGTCAGCGGAGGAATTGACCCAGGCGAAGGCCATGGCGCTTCGCGCCATTCCGCTCTCGGAATCCAGCGTGAGTTATGTCGCCCACGGGTTGCTTCACCGGGCCGTCATGGGGCTTCCCCTGGACGAACCCACCGTGGCCGCCCACCGGTACATGAAGATGACGGCCGCCCAGATCAAAGCCGCTTACGCCAAGTGGCTGCAGCCTTCGCGCCTTGTTCAGGTGACGCAGGGGCCTGCGCCCAAGTAAATCGCGGCTGTTTGCAGAAAACCCGCGCCGGCGCTTCCAACTTGGAAGCGCCGGCGCGCTTGTCTTTCCGCTGGCCGATCGCAGGCCTTTACCGGTGGGAGGGTGATCCGGAGGGAATATGGACGCCGGTGAGGGTGATGGTCAGGGTTTTCGTTTCCTTGGCGCGTATTTCAATGTGCTTGTAGGTGGTGGTCCAAAAAGGCGGGTTGGAGGCTGTAACCCGGTAGTTGCCCAGAGCCGGAAGCCCCTTGATGATAAATTTCCCGTGGTCGTCGGTGGTGGTCTTCCAAACCTGGGTGACGCCCGAGTGAGAAACCCTGATATGGATATTGGCCATGGTGTCGCCCGTTTCATTCACCACTGTCCCCTCAAGGGTTCCCTTTGGCAGCTTTGAGACGTTGGGAATGGGAGACGGTGGGTTTTGAGCGGCGCACCCCGCCAGCATCCAGATCAGAAGCGATGCAATCAGAATTGTCAGCGATTTCAGTTTCATAGCAGGCTCCTTCTCTTCATAATATAGTACCCCTCGCTGTGGGACGTAAGATGCAGCGCTCCCCGGCAGAGAGTCCCGGACGCTTTATGCGCCTTCCCATCTGAGAGTTGCAGGGGGTGCACCACGCAGTTAGAATACATACCGGTCCGGTGGTGATCCGTTCGAGAGAAGCGAAGGCGCCGGCGGCCAATTCCAGCGAAAGGAGAACGGCCTCATGAGCGAGGGTACGATTTCAAAATTCATGGACCATCACTTCCGTCATTTCAATGCTGCCGCCATGATGGATGCGGCCAAGGCTTACAAGGCCCACCTGGATGCCGGCGGGCGCTTCATGATCACGTTGGCCGGGGCCATGAGTACCGGAGAATTGGGAATTTCGCTGGCCGAGATGATCCGGCGGGAGAAGGTCCACGCCATTTGCTGTACGGGCGCCAATCTGGAAGAGGACATCTTCAATCTGGTGGCGCATGATGAATACAAGCGTGTTCCGCATTACCGGCAGCTCTCTCCAGCAGAAGAAGTGGAGCTGCTCGACAACGGCTTCAACCGGGTGACCGATACGTGCATCCCTGAAGAAGAGGCGATGAGACGTATCGAGCGGGCAATAGCGGATTTATGGTCGGCGGCGGAAGAGAAAGGCGAACGGTTCTTTCCCCACGAGTTCTTTT
>JARRNO010000131.1:0-5939 GCA_037384885.1 Acidobacteriota bacterium | reverse complement strand
GACTTGACCGCCTTCCAGTGAGCGCCTTCTCCTTTCTTGAATTCCTTCAGGTAGCGGCGGTACAACGCAAGTGTGCGCGAATAATCCGGGGGCGAATCGATGATTCCATCTTCCTCCTGGATCTTGTGGCTTTTTTCAAACCAGCAGGCATACTGATACAGCGCATCGTCATAGTACTTGGATGTCTTTCCGGCCTGGAGCACGGCCTCGAATTGGGCCTGCACCTCTCCCGGCCGAACGGTTTTCCGTTTCAGAACGAGATTCCTGGCTAGAAGATAGTGAAGATGGATCTTCTGTTCTGTCGTGGTGGCGATTCGAAGGGCGTTTTCCAGCGCGTCACGGGAGATTTCATCACCCGGGTGGCTTCGCCACGTGCTCCAATCGTCTTCCGTGGGCGCCGCCATGGACCAAAGGATCCCAAGGTAATGGTCCGCCGCCTCTTCTCCTTTCGGCCGGCCGGCCCACCATTCCAAGGCCTTTTCATAATATGGCCCGGCCTTTTCCCAATTACTCCAATTCCTCCTTGTCCACCAGAAGTCACCCAGAGAGAGCTGGATATCTGCCCAAGTCTCGTCCCGGTCCGTGACCCGCAGCGTCCGGGCCGCCAAAGCTTCCAGCTTGGCCCGGGCCCATTCGAGCTGCGAGTAATCGTCCGGGTACTCGATCGATGCGGTACGCCACAGCGTGTCGGCCAGCCTGAATTCCACCCAGCGCGCCTGGTCTTTGGTAAGCGTTTTGAGATCGAGCACCTGGTAGGCTTTTCGGGCGGCGCCGTAGGCGCCTTCTTGGTAGAGCTTTTCCGCCTTCGCCTTGACGGCGGCGAAACCGGGCTCGGCGGCCCGTATCGGAAGCGCCGGAAACATCCATGCGATTCCAATGAACCCGAGGACGGCGATGAACGTCAAGGAGCGGATGGGTCGCTTCATTTCTCTCTCCCTTTTCTGGTCCGCCGGATACTCTTTTGGAACAAAAAGGATTCCGCTTGTTCCCCGGCTTCGATTGGGTATAGGCCCACTCCGGTGCGGCGCGCTTTCACTTGCTTCCTCACCCGTCGTCTGCCGGCGCCTTGTCTTGGACCCCATCTTTCTTCTCTTCTGTTTCCTTGGCCGGCGGGGCCTCGGAACGGTTGACGGCCGAGGGAGACTCTCTCCAGAATTTCAGAAGATCTTCGTTCTTATAGACGATTTTCGGAAAGAGCGCTTCCGGCAGGTCCTCCAACCGGGCGGCCTCCCTTTTCTTCAGTTTCTTGTAGGTCCCGTCCTTCTGCACCAGGTAGGCGTTGCCGCCGTTCCGGATCAACCTGGGCAGCAACCACGGGTTCAGCTTGCATCGAAGCATCGCCGCCTCGCCGGGATAACCCCTTTCCGCCGAGCGGATTCCCAGAGGCATGTCCTTTGGAACGCCGCGTGTGTCCCACCCCTCCAGGTCCGCGCTGAGCACAAAGTCACCGATATCTTTGAAACTCTCTCCCCACTTGGCCAAGTTAAGAACTACAAGGCTGCCGACAAGGTAGCGATCTTCATTGTTGTAGGTTTTTAGGGCCCGTCCCATCTCGCTCCACGCAAAGACCATTCCGCTCTTTCCATCCTCCACGATCTGGGGCATGAAGTAATGGCTGCCCGGCCCCAGAAAGGCCCCCACCTGCTCTTTTGCGGCCCGGACCATGGCGAGCCGTTCCGTAAAATGCTCGCCGGTGGGGGGTGGAACCGCAGGTATTTCAAACGTCCAGTAACCGCCCCTCCCCTTCTCGATAGAGGCCCTGACAGCCAGGCAGGGGACCTCTGATCCCGGGGACACAAAGTCCACATCCACATACCATTCGTCTTTCGTGGGGATGTCCACAACGGCAGTCAATGAATTTGCGGGAAAGCACGCGGCGCTCCCGGCGATTCGGCGTCTCGCTTCCCTCACGAGGTAAGCGGTCACGTACATGTCCCTTGCCCGCTCTTGGACCGCTTGATTGGCTTCCTCGAGAAGCTTGGGCTTGTCCTTGGCATGAGGAGCCTCCTTGACGGCGACCGGCGGTCCCGCGGGAAGAGGCGGTGTGGACGCCAGGTCGTCCCGAATGGAATCCACGGATTGTGCGCCTCGGAATTCCGGCAGCGTCCCCGCCCTCAGCACGAAATTTCCGGAAGGGGTCTCTGCGATCAGGGGGGACAGGTCCGGATGGAGCAGAAGGAAGAGGAGGTCTTCCGGCTCGGGAAGCGGGGAGTCGAGCACCAGCGCGGGCTTGCCGGGAAGACGGTTTTGGCCGCTGGCCAGTTCGTAACGATACGTCTGCCCGGTACGCATGCTTTGCCTCTGCTCGAGGACCTTCTCGGCCGACGCGTCGAGGTGAACCGCGAAGGTCGGTCCCGCATTGGCGATCCCATCGGCCGCATCCCCGCTGACCACGTAAAACCAACCGGTTCCGTCCGGCTCGAGGACGGTGTAATGGTTCAGCGGAGGACGAAGGGGCAGCCCCGTCGCCTTTTCGAAGAGCGCGGACCCCCGCACCGCCACGGCGGCCAATTTCGCCGAATCGCCCGGCATAGGGTCCTTGTTCGAAATCTTGTAGGTCTTGACCGGTCCCCTGCTCTGGCGGGTCAGAGGCGGAGAAAGATGGACCGAGGCCACGGGATGGGTTTCCCCCGAATCCAGGGCATAGAAGAACAGAAGCGTCCAGCCGCCTTCATCTTTCCATTGGACCCAGCTGAACCGCCGGATATCGCCGGGCAGCTCCGACCTCATCACCATGAGAACGGGCATGAGGGCGTCGCTTCCTGTCCAGGCCACGGTGTCCATTTCGTAAAGACGCCGTGCGCGCTTGCCGGCCGCTTCCATCTGGGCCATGGATTTCAGATCCAAATGCTGCTTTCCATGGTCCGCTTCTTGCGGCGAGGACTTGCCCCCGGAGGCCTTCGAGGGACGCGCCTCTGGAACAGATTGGGCGGCTAGAGCAACCGATCCGAATAAGACGGCGGACATGACACACATTAAGGCTTGACGAATTTTCACCCTGACCTCCCATCGAATCACCGCGGCAGCGCCGTTTCCAGGCCCCGGCGTAAAGCGCGGCGGACGCGGCCCTCATTCCACTCGACCTTTACCTCCTCAGCCTGACAAAGACTGAAGGCGCTGCGGCGATCCAGACCAGCAGAAGCGGCCACAGCCTTCCCTTGAGGAGGTTGTAATCCGCCAGGAGCTTTGACCATGAATGCCCGGCCGCAAAATGTCCGAAGCCAAATTCAAAGAGGACCGTCATCACGAGCCACATGAGGCCGATCGCGACAGCCTGCGCCGGGGATTGAATGCGGACCCATCCGGTCAGGAACCAGATCAAGGCGCCCAAGACAAGGATGGCTACCAGCGTGGAGATCTGGTGCGCGGCAAGCTCTCCCATGAACCGGCCGTAGCTCTCCACGCGCAGGATGCCGTTCAGCACGGCCACCACGGCCAGGCCGAACCATGCGAAAGCATACGAACCGAGTACTTTCATCCCCCCACCTTTGCGCGCCTTCTGCAGGACCCGTCTGGCGGCCGGCTCTCAAGAGGCAGGTGGGCCGGCGGGCGCCGGTCCACCTGCACCCTGCCCGGCTCAGGAATCTTTCCCCGCAGCTCTGTCTGGACTGGCCGCCTTCGCCTTTGGATTTTGCGAGGGGGCCGGGGTCTGAAGCACCACATTCAGCATCTTGCCGATGTCGTTCGCCGTCCACACTGCAGAATGGTTGAGCACTTTCATGTACCGGCCGCCGGTCACGGCAAAGCCGATTCCATTGACCCGGCTGTGCTTGAAGGTGAGAAGTTCTTTGCCTGTGGCCTTATCGCGAAGATCGCCCGAGATGGTGACACCGGCATGCCCGGCGCCGAAGCCGATCCAGAAACGTTTCGCCCAACTTCCCGGATCGATTTCCACGCACTTCCACTCCAGCACCGCAACGCGGGCGCCGGAAGCGGCATCCGTTCCCGGCTTCAGCATTTTAGGCCTGGGGCCTTCGTAAGTCTGGCGCACGGCATCTTGGCACCAGCCGTTCATGAGACTCTCGGCCTTTTCGGCGTCCGCCTTGGCCTTCTTCTTACCCATCACAAGGGTGTTTGACATATCGACCGGCTTCACCTCGATCACGTCATAACGACCACCCCACGGACCTTTCTGCAAAAAGGTCATCTGGTCGATCAATTCGTGATCCCAGTCCGTGTGGCTTCCCGAGAAGGCCACCGCGCCTTCCGCAACGAGCGCCAACGCAGCAAAGATCAGGAGACAAAAGAGTGCGGCTCGTTTCATGAGTTCCTCCTTTGAAGTCAGTGGTTGGATCGTCCGCATCCCGTCGGCGGAACCGGGCCCTTCCGTCCCCTTTCCGGCGCTGTGACGCGCCCCCGGGCGCTCCCCGATTGACAACCGGACCGGAAGGCGGCCGGCCGCATCCCCTTCTCCGGGCCGGGCTGCCTCCCGCTCAATCCGGCCGGTTGGCGGGTTTCTTTTTCGGGTCGTCGTACCATTTGAAGTACGTTTCGGCGCCGAGCTTACCCTGTTTGACCAGGCCCTGCTTTTTCTGATCCGTAATGTCGAAGTCCGTCGTGCCCACATCGAGCGTATTGATGTAGATCGTCCGTTGCCAGTCGTCGCTGTGAAGATGCTGATTGGTCTGGCTGTCCATGATCGTCTTCACGAGCGCCCAGGCGAAATCGAAGAAGTCGGTGATGGCATGCCGGGGAGGTTCGGCCTGGTCGCGGAACATGGCGATTTCCTCCGCGGTGTCCAGGCGGAACCCGAGCGTTTCCATGTTGTAAAGGTACGGGCTGACCGTTTTCCCTGCTTTCTTGAGCCCCTTGTTGTGATCCGCGTAATACTTGGGGACCTTGGCCGACTGGGGCTGATACTTCTTGCGGTCGAAGAGCTTGATGGGGTAGTTGTCCAGCACGCCGCCGTCCACGTAAATGTCTCCCCGCGCGCTGCGCCTGGCGGCGAAAAAGAGCGGGATGGACATGGAATACCGGACAGCGTCGGCCACGCACATGCGCGGCGTATGCTCGAAGGAGAAGACCTCCGAGAAATGAGTGGACAGGTTCGTCCCCATGAAATACATATCCAGAAAATTCCCGGACTTTTTTAGCTCCTGAAAGGTCGCTTCGCCGTTGCCGGCCTTTTCGGCGACCCGTTCCGCCGCCCAATTCCGGAAAAAATCTCCCTTGTACCAGCCGTAGTGCGTGATCAGCCGGTCCGTGTCGCGGATGACGCCCCACGAATCGTCCATGAAGTTCTTGAAGTTCAGCGTTCCCAGGATTTGCCTCAGCTCGGCCACGGTGTAACCGAGTCCGACCAGCAGGGCGATGATGGCGCCGGCCGACGCGCCGCCCACCCGCTGGATTTGTCCCAGGATACTCTTCTGTTTGAGCACGCGAAGGGCTCCTACGTAGGCGATGCCTTTGACGCCGCCCCCTTCGAACACCAGGTTCTTGAACGGATATTTCATGGCATCCTCCCAGCCGGCCCTCGCTTTAATTGACGAAGGTCTGCCTGACTCGATTGGACACGACAAAATAGGGGATCCAGAGCATGGCTACCAATGAGGTCTTTACGAGCTGCATCGTCATCCCGTTAAAGACTTCTGCGGGGACCCCTTGAAGAAACCCGGTCAAGACCATATCGGAAGCGACATAGACGAGATTCAGGACGAAAAACAGGATCATCAGGCTCGGGAAACGCCTCGATTCCCGAAGCATCAGGGCCAGCAGCCCGATGGCCGAAAAGGCGAAAAACAGCTTGCTGACCATCTCGAAAACGACGAGGCCCGCCATTACGGGATGATAAACGCTGCTGCCTGCCGAAGTCAGCTCTTGCCACGCGCCGGATGTAAAGAGCGGCAGGTAGGTGTGAAAGATCTGCACAAACAATATAACCGGAGTCGCAATTAAGCCGATCACTATCCAAATGAGCCATCCGCCGATTCCCTCGCAAG
>JARRNO010000130.1:0-5986 GCA_037384885.1 Acidobacteriota bacterium | reverse complement strand
GAAACACGCCACCATCCAGGGGGCCAAGGTGCCGGTTCGCGGCCGGAGCCACGATCACGCTTTCTGCCGGCATCACCAGCCATACGGCCTGTCCGCTCTCCCGGGTCCCTCCCGGCCGCTACGAAGGGCGGCTGATCGTCAAATTGCCCATTCTGGAGGGGACCCAAGCCCGGGTCCTCTCCCAGGAGGTAGAAATACCAGTGGACATCCAAACCCCGACAGGCCAGGATGCGGCCTGCTTAAAGGCCCTGGAAGAAGCGGCCGCCAAGGCGTCGAAACCGGGGCATCGGACCCGTCCGCTTCCCTTTCTTTGGAGAGAGGTTTTCCAGGTCCATAGGTTCCCTGCCGATCAGATCATTCTCACCCGCTTCCCCACCTCCACCTATGCAGGATACGCCTTGCGGGAGAGGGTTCCCGCCCTAGCTCGTGAGGCCTTAACCGACCTGAACGATCCCGATGGCACCCTCCGCCGCTGGGGCGACCGTGGCGGTGGCCAAGCCAACATTCAAGCGCATATCGCCAAGGTCCAAAAATCCATGCGAGCTTATGCAAAGGTAGCGGGTCCCTTTCTGCAGGCTCATCCGAATTTTGCTTACGCGGCGGAGATCCGCCGTGGATATGCCATGTGCCTGGGCCTCACAGGACACATGCCGGAGGCGATGACGGAACTCAATATCCTCAGTGAAGGAAAAGGCGAGACGGCCGAGGAAGCCAAAACATACCTTGGTACAAAGCCACGGCCTGAAATGGAGTAGGGGCACTGGCGGCGGTCAAACATGTCTCCCGCCAACCGGGCTGGCTCTCGTCCGGAGCGGAAAGGCAATTATGGACATTATGTGGACCAAGGGGTGGATTAAGAAAGAGCCGCCAGCGCCGCAATAAAGGCATTCGAAGCCAAGAGACAGGGGGCTCAGAAGCCCTCAACGGTGGGATCTCTCCTGTAGCTGTAGGTGGAAGAGGTTTGCCGCATCCATCTTGGGCGCCCTCTCAGTAACGCGTTTGCCGCCAAAGCCTCCCGGTTTTCTCATCCCTTCTTTACTCTTTTGGATTGTATTTTAGCTCGCTGTAACTCCTGTCATTACTCGCTTGACTATCATTGTTGAATGATATATGGATAGAGAAAACACATCGCCGGTGTCTCTTGGGCGCGCGTCGGAATGGGCTCCGCCGCAACGAATACAAGAGAGGTGGAGGACATGGCTGACAAACGTGACATCAACTGGATGGTCGAGCTGATCGAAGAGGCGGAAATCACCGAGGACAACAGCGAGACGAAATATTCGCACGCGGTCCAGGTGCTTACTCCCATCAGGCTTCTGAAGGTCGTAGACGACATGGTGGCGGCCAACAAGAAACTCACCCGGCCCGACATTTTCCGCCGGGCGCTGCGCCTCTACCTCAAGATGCTTGAATTGACAGACCGCCTCGAGGTCAAACCCAAGAAACGCCGAAGGCGTACTTAGCGCCCCTCCAATGCGGGGGGGCGCGGAAAGGGACCCAAAATGAACCTTTCTCGTCGCACCCTCGCAGTCATCACCTTCCTGAACCTTGCCGCCGTAGCCGCCCAGGCCCAGCAGGACCCCCTGCAAACCACCGCCCAAAAAGTGATCGATGAGTTCAACACGCTCGCGCCCTATATCGTCTCCATCGGGATCATCCTTGGGGGACTGGCCATCATGTTCGGACACTCCGAGGGCTGGAGCCGCCTGGGCAAGGTGATCATCGGCGCCTCCATCCTCTTCGGGGCCGCAGCCCTAATCAACAACCTCATTCGCTGAGCGGCCCCATGATCGAGCCGCACAAGCTGCACCGCGCCCTGAACGAACGCCTGACGATTGCCGGATATAACGTGCTCGAATTGCTGGCCGCCTACCTGGCCTTCTACTACGCCTGCACCTTCGGCAACCTCAAGCTCGGCCTGATTGCGCTCGCTGCGAGCGCAGTCCTCATCCGCTACGGTAAGTCCCGCGATCCGCGCTTCCTCGAACTGGTCATCCGGGCGCGGCACTTCGGTTCCACACTGGACGCCACGAAGAAGGACAACAACCCATGGCACTTCTACCGCGAGTTCTGAAGCACGCCGGCGCCACCGACAACCTGGCAGACGCCCTAAACTGGTTGGATTTCATCCGCCATGAGGGGCAGGATTACGTGCTGCTGCAAACGGGGAATCTGCTCGGCCTCCTGGAAGTCCAGGCTTGCCCCTACAACCTGAAAAGTGATGAGGCCCTCAACGCCTCCCGGCGGGACTATCACGCGCTTCTGCAGACGCTTCCCCCAGGATATGCCGTGTCTCATCACGTCTTACGCCGGCGCGTTCCTCCACTCACCCTGGAGACCGATCCGAAAGCCGATCCGATCATCCACACGCTTCGGGAGCGCCAGGAAGCATTCTGGAACGCACAGCGGGATCATCTCTTTACGAATCGCACTTACGTGGCCGTAGAAGGCCCCACGGGAGCCGTCCGGCACGACTTCAGGCACAATCTTCTGGCCCTGGCCGGCCTTCGGCCGTCGTTTAATTGGGATGCCTTTGCTGAAGGGGCGAGGCAGTTCACGACGACCTTCGAGAGCTTCGCTTCGGGACTCTCGGGAATCGCCCGGATGCGCCGCATGGACCGCGAGGCCATGTTTGCGCTCTTCTGCGACTACCTGAACCCGGGGGACGCGGACCGCAACGAGCAACCGGCCTACAATCCCGCTTACCGCATCGGCGATCAGGTGCTGGGAGCCGATTACGACAACACCGGCTCGGACCTGACGCGCCCCCGCTATTCCACGGCCGGACCGGCCATGGGTTTCCGGATCCTTTCCGTGGAAACCCTGCCGCCCACGAGCTACTTCGGAATGTTCCAGCGCTTGGCCAATCTCGGGGGCCGCGCGGAAGACCCGGATCTTTCCGACTACTGGATCACCCAGCACTTCGAGCTGGTCGACGCGGAGCAGTTCATCTTCTCCTTGAACCTCCAGCAGAACATCGCCGGCGGCATGGCGGGATTCAAATTCCTGCGCAACATCGCCCAAAAGGCCGGCGACCTGGCCGAAGACGCCGCCGAGGTCATGTCGGAGATTCAGCGCGACAAGGAAGCCGTCGGCAAGTTCTCCATGATGATCGTCCTTCACGACGAGGATCCACAGCGGCTCGATCGAACGACGCACCTCATCCGGAAGGAGCTGGCCAGCCTGAACGCCCGCGCCGTCGTCGAAGGCCGCTGGCCACGGGTCGGTTCCTGGCTCACCTCCCTGCCGGGCCATTCCGGCGCCAACATCCGTCGTCTGCTGAACTACCGCCAGCACAAGCTGACCAACACCAACTTCAGCGACTTGGCTTTAATCCAGCGCGAAGATGACGGGGACGAACGGCCCGTCGTGGTCTTCGGCCGATCGGACGGCGGCTACTACCGCCATGATCCTTTCTCCAAGAGAACCACCTCGTGGAACGTCTACATCAGCGGCACCACGGGGGCCGGCAAGAGCTTCCTGGCGAACAACATGCTGATGAACTCGCTGAGCTTCCGTCCCTTGATCTACATCCTGGATGTGGGGGCGAGCTACGCTCCGCTCATCGAAGCGGTGCCCAACTCCCTGCGCCTCGACATCGACTTCGAATCACCAGACCTGGCCCTCAATCCCTTCCATTTTTCCAGGCCACCCGCCCCCACCGACCTGGTGACGCTCTCCCACCTGTTGGAGCACCTGGTCACGGGCGGGAGCGGGGCGCTCAACCAGCACGACCGCGTCGACCTGATGGACGCCTTGAATCAGCTTTACGGCGCCGCCTACGATCCAGAACACCCCCCGGCTCTGGAAGACTACTACTCGGTCCTGGAGAGGCTGAACCGGGATCTGGCCAAGCCGCTGCGCCTCTGGATCGGCGCGGGCCCCTACGCCGCCTTCTTCTCGCACCGGTTCGACGCCTTCCGGTCGGCCGACCTGGTCTACTACGAACTCAGCAACTTCGACGATCATCCCGATGTGGCCTCCGCCCTCATCTACATGCTCTTCAACAAGATCTTCACGCAGATGCAAGACCCGGCCCTGGCCCACCGGCGCAAGATCATCGTGCTGGATGAATCGTGGAAGTTTCTCCTCAACGACGTCATGGCCACGAAGATCGGGGAGCTCTACCGGACCATCCGGAAGCACAACGGCAGCGTCTGGACCATCACGCAGAGCCCTTACGATCTCATCCACAGCGCCCACAAGGACGCCATCCTGACCAACACCCGTTTCCTCTTCTTTCTTGAGCAGAAGGGCCTCGATCAGGAGGCGGCCGAGGCCTTCGGATTGAACCCCCGGGAATTCCAGGTCCTCCAGGGCTTGCGGATGCGCCGCGAAGCGGGCTTCAGCGAGTGCCTCCTGGTCGGACCCAGCGTGGCCGAGCTGCAGGTGAAGGTGGATCCCTTCTCCATGGCGCTGTTCACGACCGACCCTTCGGAAAAGGCCCGCCGTGCAGACCTGGCCCGCCGCCACGGCAGTCTCGGCCGCGCGGCGGAGATCATGGCGGGAGAACGGGAACAGACGCCCCTGGCACGTGAAGCATAGGAGGTCATCATGCGCCGAATTCTTTCGTTACTCGTCATTCTTGGGCTGTTGGTGCTCCCGCTGAGCGTCAGCGCCCAGTGGGTGGTGTACGATCCCACGTCCGACATTCACAACGTCATCAACTGGAGCACGGACTTCACCAAGTGGACGCAGCAGCTGGCCCGTATGACCGAGCAGTATCGCCAGCTGGTTGCCACCTACGACTGGGCCAAGCACGTCGCCCAAACCCTCTCCCACCCCAGCATCTACAGCGTCCTTCCGGTTCTGGCCGTCGTGGAAACCTCGGGGCTGACCCAGACGGACGAGGTGGAGGAATACCGACGGATGCTGGAAGGCGCCGTCACCTACAGCCGGGATCTGGGACGCCTGTACCAGCAGATCTACGGACAGGCCCTTGACCTGTCTCACCTGGTTCCGAGTTCGCCGGAGAATTGGGGGCAAGCGGCCCGGAAGCTCAACGCCATGGTTCAGAGCACCGACGCCGCCATCCTGGAGACTCTGGGCACGGTGTCCAAGGTCAACCACTCCTTCACCAACATCGACGGGGCTGGCGGCACATACGGACGGCTGCGCGACAAGATCCAGAGCCCGGGCTCCACGCCGCACCAGACCGCCCAGACCCAGGCCATGGCCAGTCTCTACACGGCGCAGGCCGTCGACAAGAACACCCAGGTGCTCTCCGCCATGGCGGCCATGGAAGCCCAGCACTACGCCCAGCAGGAGGCCTACCAGAAGGAAGCCATCCGGGAGACCCAGCTGGAGAATGACTACCTGAAGGGATGTTCCCGGTATTTGAACCAGCATCCTTACAGCCCCGAACCCTGGCATCAGTAATTCGAGGAGGAGTTCCATGCGAAAAGCCGCGACGAAGAGGCGCAGGAAGAGTTCCCAGAAGCTCCAGGTGTCGAACTTGTTTCGTATCCAAACCCACATCAGGCTGATCAGGAACAGAGACGTGACCATGACGCCCAACGGGCCGCTGGTCGCCGTTCCGAACGAGCTCTCCAGGGCCCGCAAGGTCTTCAGGCCCTGGGGGAAATGAAACAGGCTGTTCAGAGGCGCAAAGGTGGGGGTCATGGTTTGTGCTCGCGCCAGGGCTCGGGATTGTAGGGGTGCGATTTCAGCTGATGATTGATCTGCCGCATCCCGACCAGCATGTCGATGGACTGCCGGGTCGAGGCCGTGAGATCTGGATTGATCTCGTATCCGTGGTGCTTTTCGTTGTACGTGATATAGAAGGGCAGCACGCCGGCGTCGATCAGTCGTCCCTTGTAGGGGATCGAGAATTGGGCGTTGATGACGTACCCCTCACCTATTGAGGGAAAGCTCTTCTTGCCGATGCTCTTAAAGACAAGGTGCTGCGCTTTGTAAGGGTTGAGATAACTCCGGACCAGGGTTTCCGCCTTGTGGTTGGTCAGCGTGCGTCCGCACGCCAGGGCGG
>JARRNO010000129.1:0-5991 GCA_037384885.1 Acidobacteriota bacterium | reverse complement strand
CTGTTTGCGCATTTGTTCCGGTGGCGATCGCTTTGAATCTCGATCCCTGGACGATCGTGATTTGCGTCGGCGTGGGGTTGATGATCTTAAAAATATGGGGCTGGATAGCGTGTCCGCCTCGGATCAGGAACGCCCTGGCTTCATCGGCTGAAGACTACCTCCTGGCGTCGGAAGATTATGAATACTGGGAATCGGTGGCCAACGCCAAGTATCTGGAAAGAAGTATGTCTTACCTTGAACACGGCGAGGCCATGCTTAAGGACATTCCCGCGTATCAGCAGCTACGACAGAAAGTGGAAAGGGCGTTACTGAGCGGGGTCAGAAGGGGCTCGGGGTCAAGTCTATAGGTTTAGCCTATGGCCGCGCAGCGGCCTTTCCCGCAACGGCCCACGATTCGGCTTCTTGCCCGGACCGGCCACCCACGCCCACCCGGCACCAGACGCCGGCACACAAGCGCCCGATTCACCGCCCCACGCCCGTGATAGAATCAACCCTTGTGAATTCTGAACAATCCGTTGCTTTGCGGCGCGGCTGAGACTCGGGGGGAGTCACATGGCGATGAAGACTGGAATGGCGAAGACGCTGCTGGCGGCAGGTGTGTTGGGGGTGGCCCTCTTGGCAACCGCTCAGGTAAAGAACGCGGCGTCTTCAGCGAATGCGGGACTGGTGGCGGCCGTCAAGGCCGGGCAGGCCGCGAAAATAGACGCCTTGATTCACCGGGGGGCGGATCCAAACGTTCGGGACAAGTACGGCATGACCCCGCTTCATTATGCGGCCTACAGGGGCGATGCGGCGTCCGCAAAAGCCCTGCTGAAGGACGGGGCCGACCCTAACGCCAAGGACTCACTGGGCATGACCCCGCTGCACGCCGCGGCCTTCGCGGCGCACTCCGCCGTGCTGAAAGTTTTGCTCAAGGGAGGCGCCAAGGTTGCGATGAAGGACAGCTTGGGCAACACGGCGCTTCATTACGCGGCGTACAAGAAATCCGTCGAGGCGGTAAGGATTCTCCTGGCGGCCGGAGCCGACCGGTCGGCGGTCAACAAAAAGGGCGCGACGCCCGCCGAAATGGCGGCCGCTTCCGGGTCCAGGGAGATCGCCGGCATGCTTTCCCCGGCCGGCCGGAAAAAGGCGCCCAAGGTCATCACCAACGAAACTCTGGCCAACATGTCTACTGACGATCATTTCGTGATACAGCAAAATCAACCGATCGCAGGCGGACACGCAGGCTCCACGTCTGCAGATTATGGAAATCAGCTGTCGCCGGAGAGTCCGGAAGGCGGATCGTCCGCCGATCGAATCGATTTACTGAACAAACAGATACGCATGTTAAAGAGAGAAAAGCAGCAGCTGGAAGAATCGCTCCCGTCGCTGGAAAAGAGGTGCGACGAGTTCAAGCGGCTGCAAAACGGTGAGCAAGTCGGATTGACGAGGCGGGCCCCGCCTCCGGATTCGGAGCGGGGAGAAAACGCACGCAAGCGTTATTACCAAGCCGTTGAGAACGATAGGAATTCCAGTTGCGGCGCGCTGCAACGCGCAAAGCAAAGGATGGGAAGGATCGCGTTGGAAATCGCGACCAAAGAAAGAGAAATACGGTTGTTGACTGCACGAGCCAATAGGCAGGAACACAGAAAATAGAAGGCTGCACTCCCGCTTGGCCGAACCCCCGGAACAGGGGAACAGGCCTTTACCTTTTGTGCCAGGCCGAACGGCAGCTTGACTCACGGCGTGCCGTTTTCTCCCAATCACTGGGTCGCCGAGTCGTTGGTCTTCGCCTGCCGGGCGGTCAACCGGCGTGCTTAAGGGGCTGTCAGGGGATCTCCTAATGCGCCATTATTGACCAGTATGTCTGAATATTGTAGACTTACCGGTGGATATTGAGGTGAGAGAAATGGCAAAGCCTAGGGGAGGCGGCCGCTCACTAGACGCGCACGCCTTGCGCCGAAGCATCGGCCGGGAAGAGTTCGACTACATTTCGCTTATGGAGGCGCTCAGGGACTACGCCAGCCCACGCGACAAGGTCACGGACCTCTTGCGCCGGAAGGACGTCGTGCGCGTGAAAAAGGGCCTCTACGTTTTCGGCCCAGAAGTGCGGCTGCATCCCTATTCGCTTGAAATCCTGGCCAACACCATCTACGGTCCGTCTTACATCTCCATGGAATATGCGCTGGCTCATCACGGCCTGATTCCCGAAGGGGTGGTCGAAGTCACCAGCGCCTCGCTCGGTCGCAGCAAGCGGTTTGCCACCCCGGTCGGACGCTTCTCCTACCGGCCTGTTCCTCAGCGGGTCTTCTGGATGGGCGTGGATCGCATCGAGCTCGGGCACAGCGGCGCCTGCCTGATGGCCACTCCCGAAAAGGCGCTGGCCGACGCCCTGTACCTGGCCAGGCGGGTGCGCCTGACAAGCCAGGAGGACATGAGGACCTACCTTGTCGATTCGCTGCGAATCGAAGGCGCGCTCCTTTCCAGCATGAATTCCAAGCGCATCAATGCCATCGCAGACCGGTACCGCTCGGCTCGGGTCTCTCTCCTGGCCCAGACTTTGCCCCCCTTCAAGCGGGAGGCCCGTCGTGAATGACGCCGTCGCGAGAATGCTGTCGAAGTACCGGCTTGAATCGACCGCAGCGCATGTCCGCGCCCTTCGGGAGATTCTCCAGGAAATCGCCCTCCTGGGCCTGTGGCGCGCCAAGTTTTTCGAAGAGGCGGCATTTTACGGCGGTACGGCCCTTCGCGTTCTTTACGGCCTGGACCGGTTTTCCGAAGATTTGGATTTCTCCTTACTGCGGCCGAACGAAGCCTTCGACCTGAATCGCTACAGCCGGGCCCTCCAGGTCGAGCTTTCCGCTTTTGGCTTCGAGGTCGAGGTGGCCCCCAAGATAAAGGGCGGTGGCGGCTCGATCCAATCCGCCTTCCCGAAGGCGGACACCCTCAAGCAGCTCGTGGAGGTGCGCGCGGGCGAAGCCGTTTTGAGCGGAATTCCCAAGGGAAAGATCATCAAGATCAAATTGGAAGTGGACACGGCCCCTCCGCAGGGGTTCGGCACGGAGGCGAAGTTTCTTTTGAATCCGATCCCCTTTTCGGTGCGCGCCTACAGCCTGCCGGACCTGTTTGCCGGCAAGATGCACGCCCTTCTTTGCAGACGATGGAAAACGCGCGTAAAGGGCCGCGACTGGTACGATTTCACCTGGTTTGCCGCCAACCATCCCGCGCTCCACCTGGCCCACCTACGGGAGCGCATGGCGCGGAGCGGCGATTGGCCCGGGGATAAGCCACTCACCCATGCGGCCTTTCGAAAGGCCCTCGAAGAGGTCATCGAGACCGTGGACCTCGGCGCGGCGAGACGGGAAGTTGAGCCGTTCGTGGCGGATACCGCAGCCCTTGCGGTCTGGTCGCCGGACTTTTTCCGCCAGGTGGCGGAGAAAATCATGATCGTTTAGGAAAGGCGGCCTTCCCCTTTTGCCCGGCGCTTGCCACTCCGTTCCCGAATCGCTTCGTCACTCGGTCATCTATCGTTCCGCAAAGGCAATCTGCTTAAATCATTGGCGGCCGTCAACCCTCCACAGCCGGCTATGGCACTGTGCGCATGCTACGCGCCCAGTGTCACCGGCTTGCCCGCCGCGAGGATTCCCGGCGTGGGAAGCCCGAGGGAGGCGAGGTGGTCGCGCAGGTGCTCCTGCGCCGTCGGCTCGCCGTGGACGAGGGAGATGCCCTTGAGCCGATCCCGGTCGAGGGACGTGACGTAGTGCCCGATTTCGCGGTAGTCGGCGTGGGCGGAAAAGGCGTTCAGGATCTTGACGCGGGCCCGCCTGGGGTGGCGGTCGCCGAATATGGTCACCTGGTCCCGTTTGTCGGCCAGGGCGCGGCCCAGGGTGTTGGCCGCCATGAAGCCCACGATCAGCACGGTATTGCGGGAATCCTCGATGGAATGAACCAGGTGGTGGAGCACGCGGCCGGCCTCGCACATGCCCGAGGTGGCGATGATGATGCAGGGCTCTTTAAAGTCGTTGAGACGTTTCGACGCCTCGGCCGTGGGCACGTACTGCAGCCGGTCGAAGGAGAAGGGGCTCTCGCCGTTGTCCAGGAACCGGCGCACGGTCTCCCGGTCGTAGCATTCCTCGTGGGCCCGGAAGATGCCCGTGGCGGAAGCGGCCATGGGGCTGTCCACGAAAACGGGAAGCGGAGGCAGCCGCCCCTGGTCGTGCAGCTTGTGCAGCAGGTAGACCAGCTCCTGGGTGCGCTCGATGGCGAAGGCGGGGATGATGATACGCCCGCCGCGTTCGGCCGTTTCGCGAACGACCTGCGCCAGCTCTTCTTCGGCCTGGCCGGTTTCATCGTGGAGCCGGTCGCCGTAGGTGCTTTCACACACCAGCCAGTCCAGGGGCGGAAGGGGCTCGGGATCGCGGATGATGGGTTTGTCAGGCCGCCCCAGGTCCCCCGTGAAGCCGAGGCTGAAGGGGCCGTTGTCCGTCTCGATCTCGAGATGAACGAGCGCCGAACCCAGGATGTGGCCGGCGTCGTAGAGGGTGGCCGTGATACCGGGCAGCAGGGGATAGGGGCGGTGGTAGGCGACGGTGACGTACTGTGAAAGCGCCGCTTCCACGTCCGCTTCGTTGTAAAGCGGGAGAAAGACCTTGCGGCCCTTTTTCGGGTGTTTCTGGTGCTGCCGCTCCAGGAAGCGGGCGTCGTAGGCCTGGATGTGGGCCGAATCCTTCATAACCAGGCTGGCGATGTCGCGGGTGGCGGGCGTGGAGAGAATGTGTCCGCCAAAGCCCTTGTGGACGAGCGTGGGGTAGGAGCCGCAGTGATCGAGGTGCCCGTGGCTGTTGATGCAGGCGTGGATGGACGCCGGGGTGAAGGGAAAGGAGGCGTTCTTGCGGCGGGCTTCTTCGCGGTGGCCCTGGAAGAGGCCGCAGTCGAGCAGGATGCGGGCGCCGTTGGCTTCGACGAGGTGCTTGCTGCCGGTGACTTCTTCGGCCGCGCCGTAGGACGTGAGTGTAATCATGTGCCCCTCCTATGTCGAAAGAATAACCCCGGCGGAGCCGCAAGGCAAAGCGGGCGCCTTAGGCGGTTAGCCGTCAGCCGTGAACCGTTAGTCGTGAGGGGTCAATGGCCCGGGACACTGCGCCAAGGAAGACGGAAGGGGTATGAAGCACGCGATGCGCGCAGTGAATCGTAAAACGTCAGCCGTTAGTTTGCAGGCGAGAATACCGCTGCGGGCCGGGCCGCGCGCGCTGTCGCGCCCTGTCGCTCCGGCCGAATCGCCTGTCGACAAGCAAGCTTGCCTCCAGCCCCTTCCTGCCGTCGCGCCGCACTGGCGTGCGGTGCGGCCCCGTCCCGCCTTACGCCAAGCAATTCTGGGCGAATCAGCCATCCCCACCTTATTAAAGGTGCGCCGACAGTCCGGAGCTGTCTCCGGCGTCACTGCTCGCCGGTTCACATCCTCGGAGTACATCCCAGTACGCCTGCGGTGTGACCGGCTCACGTTCCTTGGATCCAGCCACCGTCCGGTCGGCAGCCGGATTTTGCGAAAAACCGCAAAATCCGTCAAGCGGGCCTGCCTTCGCAGGAGTCTACCCGGGGGCGTACCGCCTTCGGCGGTCCCGGCACGATATGCCTTGCGGACGTCGTCCGTCGCCCCGGTTGGAGGTAAAGAAGTGAGGAAGCGAGGGGGTGAGGAAGCAGCACGGAGCTTTGCACCGTGTAGCGGCCTTGCTTGCAAAGGACGAAGCCCGCGAAGGCCTTCAAATGAAATTGTTGCTTGCGGAGGAATGCCCTTGTCTGCCAAACACCAGACGCTTTTCACAAGACACTGGCCGCAAAGCGGCCAATATTAACGGTTCACGATTCACTGCCGCGTAGCGGCCTTGGCTTGCAAAGGCCGTTCCCGCAACGGGCCGCTATTCAAATCTTTGCTTGCAACGAAGTGCCCGTGAACACTTCTTCACTTCCTAGCTCTTTACTTCCTCACTGGCCGCAACGCGGCCTATCACCTAG
>JARRNO010000128.1:0-20663 GCA_037384885.1 Acidobacteriota bacterium | reverse complement strand
GGGAGTCATGGCACGTGATTTTAAACTGCCCAAACTGCAAGAAACAATACAAGCTCGACGACAAGCATCTGGAAGGGAAGTCCCGCATCCGGGTGCGGTGTCCGAACTGCCGGGCCATGATCGACGCGGCGGCCGGCGGCCAGGAGCCATCCACGCAGCGCATACGGGCCGGCACCCTTGCAGGCGCCGATGCGGGCGGCGGGCAAGCGGCACTCACCATGCCGCCGGGGATGAAGCTTTCCATTGCCGTTCTCCAGGGACCGGACAGCGGAGCGCTTTTCCCCATTGAAAAGTCCTCCATCACCATCGGGAGGGCCCAGGCGGATATCGTTCTCAACGATCCGGAGGTTTCGCGGACCCACGCCCGGATCGAAGTCAAGGAAAAGGAGGTCCTTCTCAAGGACCTCAAAAGCACGAACGGGACCTACGTGAACGAGCAGCGGGTACTGGAACTTCCCATTGAGGATAAGACCGAGTTCCGCATGGGGTCCACCACTCTCATGCTCATCGTGACGCAGGAAAGCCCGTAGCTCTCATAAAAATGTCCGAGACGGTTGTCATCGCAATGTCTGGAGGAGTCGATTCCTCCGTGGCCGCTCTCTTGCTCAAGGAGCAGGGGTACAAAGTTGTCGGGGTCACGCTCCGCCTCTATGATTCCTGCGGGCGTCCCGCGGCGAAAAGCTGCTGCGCCATCGAGGATGCGGCCGACGCACGCGACGTGGCCCGGGCCCTCGGAATCGAACACCGGCTGGTGGAACACCAGGCCGCTTTCGATGCGGAAGTGATCCAGCCCTTTGTCCGCTCATACCTTCGGGGGGAAACCCCCAATCCCTGTATCATGTGCAACGAGAGGGTGAAATTCGGCACCCTCTGGGAATACGCCATGTCTCTGGGGGCTTCCAAGCTGGCCACCGGCCATCACGCGCGGATGGTGGAGCGTGGGGGACGGTATGAAATCCACCGCGGCGCGGACCGGGCCAAGGACCAGTCCTACGTCCTCTTCCCGCTGACCGACGAACAGCGCCGGCGAACCCTGCTGCCCGTCGGCGAATGGACGAAGGAAGAACTAAGAGCCAAGGCACGAGAAGCGGGGCTTCCCACGTACGACAAAGCGGAAAGCCAGGACATCTGCTTCGTCGGCCGGCGAAGCTATACGGATTTTCTAGCGTCCAGAGGCGTCACATCACAGCCTGGGACCGTGCGCCACGTGGACGGAGAAGTCTTGGGACGCCACGATGGAATCCACCATTTCACCGTGGGGCAAAGACGGGGCCTGGGCATCCCGTGGTCCGAACCGCTCTACGTGACCGCCCTCAATCCTTCCACGGGAGACGTCACCGTCGGACCGCGTTCGAGCCTGGGCCGGCCCAGGTTCCGGGTGTCGCCCTGGAACTGGCACGCCCCGCCGGATGAAAGGCCCCCGGAGGCGGATATCCAGGTCCGCTACCACCAGGTTCCGAAACCGGCCCGTTTTCGTGAGGCCAAGGAAGGCGTCGTGCTAGAATGGTGCGGCGATCCGCGGGTCGTCACTCCCGGGCAGGCCGCGGTCGCTTATTCGGGAGACCGGGTGCTCGGGGGAGGATGGATCCGGAGAGAGACATGGCGATAGCTGAAAATGGAGTGCTTTTTCTGTACGTAGCCAGCCTTGCCTTCGCCCTGGTTTATGGAGGGTTTCGCAAGGAGGTCCTCTTTCGCCTCGGCTTCTCCTTTCTTTTGCTTGGGTTTCTCCTGCAGACCCTGACTCTCGGCCGGTCTTGGGCGACTTACGGGACCGTGCCCGCCACCAATCTGTATGAGGTCCTGATTCTGACGTCCTGGGCCATCGTGTGTTCGTTTCTCGTCTTTTTCCCGTTTATCAAGAGCAAAGTCATGCTCTTCTTCCTGATGCCGCTTGTCGTATTGGCCCACCTTACGGCCGGGTTCGCCGCGAACATCCCACGCGAGCCCAAACCCTTTTTCTACACCCCCTGGTTTACCTTCCACATCCTCATGCTGATTTTCGGCATCAGTCTCTTCCTTCTTTCCTTTATCTATTCTTCCATTTTCATCATGCAGGACCACAGCCTCCGCCATCGGCGCGCCCCGAGCCCACTCAACGTCCCCTCCCTGGAACAGGCCTCCAAGTGGGCGACCCGGTTCCTGGTCCTGGGATACATTCTGTTCACGGTAGGGTTCGTTTCCGCCATGCTCTACGGCATCTTATACGGTAAAAAGCAGGATTGGCATCCAGGGCTGCTTGAATTCGCAAGCACCGCCGCCCTCGTTATCCTGGGAGTCGCCATTTACGGATGGGTCACGGCTAAGCTCAACCCCCGCAAGCGTTCCTGGCTTGTGGTGGCCGGCGCCGCTTCTTCCGTACTCATCATTTTGGGGATTTTGTGGCATTGAGCGAAATCGTTCTTGTGGGCATTAATCACAAGCAGGCGCCTGTGCACGTGCGCGAACATCTGGCCTTCGCCACGGAAGAGGTCCTCCCTTTCGTGGAGGAGCTCAGCCGCCGGGGCCAGGTCAGGGGGGCGGTCCTGCTTTCCACCTGCAACCGGGTGGAGCTTTACGCCGATGTGGCGGAGGGCCTTCCCGCCGACAGCATTGTGGATACTTTCCTCGAAACGAGGGATGTCCCCAAGGAATACGCCCAATTCTTCTACAGCAAGCGCCGGAAATCCATGGTCCAGCATCTTTTCAGCGTTGCGGCGGGCCTCGATTCGATGGTTCTCGGCGAGCCTCAAATTCTCGGCCAGGTGAAGGACGCCTACGCCATCTCTCGAGAGTCCGGGTTCGTTACCACTCCGCTCAACCTCCTTTTCCAGAAGGCCTTTCACGTTGCCAAGAAGACACGGACCGAAACGGGGATCGGGGAGCATCCCGTCACCGTGTCATACGCCGCCTTCAATCTCGCCCGCAGCATCTTCGAAGACTTGACCACAAAACGTGTCATGATCCTCGGGGCCGGTGAAATGAGCCGCATCCTGGCCACCCATTTCTTCGAAAGCGGCGTGCGCCAGGTCAAGGTGGCCAACCGCACACTGGAGCGGGCCGCGGAATTCGCCAAGACCTTCGGGGCGGAAGTCGTTCCCTGGGATATCTTTCCCA
This sequence comes from Acidobacteriota bacterium, assembly GCA_037384885.1. Taxonomy (GTDB): domain Bacteria; phylum Acidobacteriota; class UBA4820; order UBA4820; family DSQY01; genus JARRNO01. The sequence continues at coordinate 17,570 of JARRNO010000128.1, read as the reverse complement.
GGGGGCTTGTCCAGAGTGACATCGTCATCTCTTCCACCGGGTCTCCCAAGCCCATCATTCACCGTCCCATGATGGAAACCATCATGAAATTGAGGCGCAACTCTGCGATTTTCATGATCGATATCGCTGTCCCCCGCGACATGGGGGAAGGCGTCGAAAAGGTGGACGGCGTTTACCTTTACAACATCGACGATCTTCAACAGGTGGCCGACGAGGGACTGGCCGAACGCAGGCGCCAGGCCGTGGAGGCCGAAGCGCTGATCCAGTCCGAAGTGGATTTGTACAGCCGCTATCTTGAGCATCAGGAACTGTCGCACCTGATCGAGGGGCTCGTGTCATGGGCGCAGGCGATCGAGGATACCGAAGTCGCCGAGGCGCTGAGGAAACTGGACGATCTTCCGGACCGGCACAAGGAAGTCATCAGAAAAACCGTTCGCCGGGTAGTGCACAAGCTCCTCCATTCGCCCATTACGCAGGTGAAGCGCCTGGTGGTGGAAGACGATTCAACGGCGGCCGTTTCCATCTTTCAGGAACTTTTCCCGCTGAAGGAACGGGAAGACACGGACAAGGGGGATCAATGAGCCGCACCTGGCGCATCGGAACGCGGGGCAGCAACCTCGCCCTATGGCAGGCCCATTACGTAAGAGACCGGCTTCTCGAGGCGGCTCCCGGGGACCAGGTCGAGGTGGACATCATCAAGACGAGCGGGGACCGGATTCAGGACCGCCCGCTTTATGAAATCGGCGGCAAGGGCCTGTTCATCAAGGAAATCCAGGTCGCCCTCCTGGACGGCCGGATCGACTTGGCCATTCACAGCTTGAAGGACTACCCTGTGGCCAACCCGCCCGAACTGAAAATTGCCTGCGTTCCGCAGCGCCACGACAGGAGAGATGCGCTGATCCTGCATGACGGGTTGACCAAGGCGAATTTCCCCCATAAGGCCCGCGTGGGAACGGGCAGTCTCCGCCGCAGGTTCCAGGCTCAACTCCTGCACCCTGATTGGGATATGCACGGACTCAGGGGCAACGTGGAGACCCGCCTGAGGAAGGCCGACTCCGACGACCTTGACGCCGTCATTCTGGCAGCAGCGGGCTTGAAACGCCTTGGATACGAAAGGCGGATCACCGCCCTCTTTTCCCCCGACGAAATGGTCCCCGCGGTGGGCCAGGGCGCCCTTGCCATCGAATGCCGGAAGAGCGACACCGAACTTCAAGACGTGCTGAGCGGCCTTGAGGACGAAAAGGCGTCCTTCGAAGTGCACGCCGAACGCAGGTTCCTGCAGGGACTGGGCGGCGACTGCACCACGCCTGTGGGGATCAACGCGGAACTCACCGGCGGCAAGGTGGTGCTCCGAGCCTTTCTTTCGGCTTACGACGGATCACGCCATATCAAGGAACGCCTGGAAGGCGAGCCCGAGCGCTCCGACGATCTGGTGGACGAACTGTTGAAGCGGTTCATGGATCAAGGCGGCCGAGAAATGATGTCGGGACAGATGTCTGGTTGACAGTCCCGCCCCGGGGCCATCCCGGATGGAGGACCTCACCCCGTGAGCCCCGCGCTTAAGAACCTGATCGTCGTCCTGACCCGGGCGGCCGAAGGATACGATCCGCTTGAAGCGGGCCTCTTGGAACGAGGCGCCCGCGTACACCGTCTTCCCGCCATTGAAACGGTCTATCTTCCTGCGCCCTTCGACGACGAGATCTCGACACGGTGGGCGCACCTGAAGTGGATCGTCTTTACCAGCAAAAACGGCGTGCGCTTTTTCGAACGTTGGCTCAAGGAAACCGGAACCCAACGCCCCGCCTCCGTCCGCGTGGCCTGCGTGGGTCCGGGCACCGCCCGCGCCGCTGAAGAAGCGGGCTGGACGGTGGACCTTTTGCCGGACACCTTCACGGGTTCCGCACTGGCGGAAGCCATGGCCCGTTCTTTTGACCCCGCCGCCGCCCTTCTTCCCAGGGGCAAAAGAGGGCGGGAGGAGCTGGCCTCCATACTCCATTCACACGGATGGGAGACCCTTCCGCTGATCGTGTACGACACGCGCGCGGCCCGTCTTCGCGGCGAGGCCCTGGCCGTTCTCGCCTCAGGTGTGGATATCGTCGTCTTCGCCTCGCCGTCTGCGGTGGGCAGTTTCTGGAAGCAGAGTCCTCCAGCCGCCCGCGAGGCCCTTCGAAGGGCGGCATGCGTCCCGATCGGCCCCACGACGGCCGCCGCCCTGAGAGACCTCGGCATCGATCCGGCGATCCTCCCCGAAGAACATAGCCCGGCCGGTTCAGCTGAAAAACAAGTGGCTAGAGTCTATCCGGAAATAGGGCCGGCCCTGCGCCTGGCTTTGCCAGCTCGCTCAACCGAAGGTTCCGCATCAGACTTCGCTCGCTGTCGCGCCATGCATCCGGGCCGGCCTCCGTCGCGACCCTGTCTTATTTTAATTAACGCCGACCGCCGTCCAGGCCTGCGCCACCACGTTGACGTCCGTCGAGGTCAGCTGGCCCTGCGACTGCAGCTGCTGGGCCGCGGCGATGCAGTCCAGCCTGGCCTGGTGGAAGGTTTCTCCCGAAGTGAAGTAGGACGTATTGGCGAGGTAGCAGACCGCCAGGGCCTTGTCGATGCCCATTCCCGACACCTTGATGCCCGACGTGCCGTTGGTCCCGCCATGGGCCATCAGGTAGAAGCAGTTGTTCCAGATCCCAGACGAGTAGTGAACGTCCAGGCTCGAAGTATAGTTCGCATAGTTGTCGATGCTGCTGCCGTCGCGCGTCGGGTCATCCATGTAACGCAGGGCGTCGTTCGAAGTTCCCGGCGTATAAACGTCTTCGCCAATCCAGTAGTTCGGCGTTTTGTGGGCGCCGTGGGCGGCCGCGTAGAATTCCACGCCCGTTCCCATGATGTCCGAAAAGGATTCGTTGAGGCCGCCGGATTCCCCGTCTCCGTATGTCATGCACTTGCATGAGTCGGACCAGAAAGCGTTGTTGTAATTCCGTCCGTAGTGAACGCGGGAGTAAGATCCCTTGCCGTCGTTGTAAATGCCGGTTCGGCCGAAGGTGTTCTTGTAAAAGTCCCAGGTCATTTCGGTGCCGAAGTGGGCGTCCGCCGCAGCGGATTCGGCGCTGTAGGTCGTGCCGTCTCCCCAGCTGTCGGTACTGTTGGTGAACAGCGTTCCCGAACCATGTGTCTTTCCGGCCATGTCGTTGGTCTGGTCGCTGCCCCGGGTGGGATCCAGCAGCGCAAAGCTGGACGAACCGTCCGACGCCTGAGCAGTGGAAAGCGGCACGGCTCCGAGATAGAGGGTGTTGCCTGACCCGGTCGCCGGCGTGGAGTAGGTCGAGCCTCCACCGCCGCCGCCATTTCCGCCGCCGTGGCCGCCTCCCGCACCCGAAGGCTTCTGCGTGTGCAGGTTGTTCCAGGAAGCCAGCACGGAGCCGCTCCGGGCGTCGATCATATAGAGCCGGTCCGCGGGAACTGCCGCTCCCGGCACATCCAGGCTGGAAACGTTCACTTCGTAGGCGAGCCGGAACGCCCCGTCCTGCGGGTAGATAACAAGCACGGCCGTCGTCCGGGCGCCGCGCTCGCCGGTCCGGCGAACGAAATCCAGGCGCGCCGCCGCAGAGGCCGCCGCCGCCCCGAGTCCGGGCTTGACACTCATGTCGGGAAGGATACGGCTGCGGTTGGTCACCGCAAAGACCCCGCCAAGCTGATTGTTCACATGGACGACCACATCGGCGCCGAATACCGGAAGGCCCTTGAAGGTCTGCCGGTAGCGGACATGGCCCGTTCCACTGGGATCGACCACCGTCCGCCGTAGGTTGAAATTGACGTTGCTGTTGTAGTAGCCGAGTTTCAATCCATGTGACTTCATGTAACCGGCCGCGGCGGCCTCCGACGCCGTCCGGGCCGCAGCGAGTTTCATCGCGACCCTCGAGGAGCCGGGCATGGGGACGTTGCCGGGCAGCAAGCCGGGCGGGACCGCCGCCAGAATTCCTGCCGTGACCAAGCATGCGAGCGCGGCAAGCAGAATACGCTTTCTCATGAACACTCCTCCTTGGGGGTGGGTGGGTGAATGGACAAACTTCGACATATTGATACTGGAGCAAGACAGGTGCCAGTATCAGGCTGATTCGTTATATCCTGTATTAGCAGAATGTTAGGCGCTTGAAGGGCGGAGATGGAATGAGAACCTTGTTCACGCCAGGCGGAAACAGACGGGTTCCGGGAAGCGAGGATACATGCCCAGCAAGCTATTGGAGTCCGGGTACTTAGTTACCAGCAAGGCGAGAACGTTGTATCCGGCAGACTCAGCCACCTCCCCTGCATCCGGAAAGGTGGCTGAGCGTGCTCCCTAACCCCAGGTCTTTGCAGTTCAGGACTCCGCCAGCCTTTCGAAGAAGAGAATGAGGGAGTCGATGCCCCTGTAAAAGTTCGGGATATGAAACTTCTCATTCGGCCCGTGAATTCCGTCGTCAGGCAGGCCGAAGCCCATCAGCAGAGAAGGTACTTTGAGGGATTTTTCAAAGGCGGCCACGATGGGGATGGACCCTCCCGTGCGGATGTAGACCGTTTCCTTGCCCCAGATTTCGCGCATGGCATCCGCGGAAACCTTCACAAAGGGATTGTCCGTATTCACCACGACCGGCTCTGCTCCGTGAACCGCTTCCACTTCCAAATGGATCCCTTCCGGCGCGATGGACTTCACATAGTCTTTGAATAGTCCAAGCACTTCGTTGGGGTCCTGGTCGGGAACCAGCCGCATGGAGATCTTGGCCGATGCACGGGCGGGAATCACCGTCTTGGCGCCCGCACCCGTAAACCCGCCGGGCATGCCGTGGACATCCAGAGTCGGCCGCGCCCAGGTCCGGTAGAGGACGGAGTATCCGGGCTCGCCGGTCAGGACGGTGGACCCCACTTCCGTTTTCCGGTAGTGTTCCTCGTCGAAGGGCAGCGACTCCCACGCCTTGAGTTCCGCCTCGGTAGGGGCTTTCACCTTGTCGTAGAAGCCGGGGATCAGGATTTTGCCGCTTTCGTCTTTCAACTTGGCGATGATCTGGGCCAGGGCCACGAAAGGATTGGGAGAGGCGCCTCCGTAAGATCCGGAATGCAGATCGGTCATGGGCCCCTGGGCCTTGACTTCCACGTAGCACAGGCCGCGCAGCCCCACCGTGAGCGTGGGTGTTTCCGGAGCAAACATTTCTGTGTCGGAAACGAGGGCCACGTCGCATCCCAGCCGTTCGGGGTGCTCCTTGACGTAGGCCTCTATGGATTCGCCGCCCACCTCTTCTTCTCCCTCGATCAGGACCCGGACGTTCACGGGGAGGCGTCCTTCCGTCTTCAGCAGGGACTCGAAGGCCTTCAGATGCATGAACATCTGTCCCTTGTCGTCCACGGCCCCGCGGGCGTAAATGTTGTCATTGCGAATCTCGGGTTCGAAGGGCGGCGTCTTCCATTCCTCCAGCGGATCGGGCGGCTGTACATCGTAGTGGCCGTAGCACAGCACCGTGGGCTTGCCCGGTGCGTTGAGCCAGTCCGCGTAAACGAGCGGATGGCCGGACGTTTCAATGATTTCCACGTTCTCCATGCCGCTGCGCGTGAGATCGTCCGCCACGAATTTTGCCGCACGCCTCACGTCGTCTTTGTTTTCCGGCAGCGTGGAAATACTCGGGATCCTCAGCAAATCTTTCAGCTGTTCCAGGAACCGTTCCCGGTTTTGTCTTGCATAAGAGATCGCTTTCGATTCCGCCATGGGCCTTGCCTCCCTGAGCGGGCCGGACCCGCCCCGAAATATCCCGGGCGGCCGTCGGCTTTCCGCCCGGAACGAACAGCCGGGTGCCGGGTTGCCCGGACCCCGTCAAACCACCTCGAGCCGGGCCAGCCTCGCGAGCAGCTTTTTCCGGCCGAACCGGCTGAAAGACACCGTCACCTTGGTATCCTCGCCCACACCTTCGGTGGACAGCACGATGCCCAACCCGTATTTCTTGTGATGGACCCGCGAGCCCACCCTGTATCCCGCCTCGGCCGGGACGTACTGGATATCATCCAGCGCGGCCGCCATGTCCTGGAACGAAGCCGGCGCCTTTTCGCCGGAAACACCGCCCACCTCTTCGATCATGTCGGCGGGGATTTCTCCCAGGAAGGGCGAGGCCGTCCGCTGCTGGGACACACCGTAAATATAACGCTCGCGGCTCCAGGTCAGAAAGAGCCGGTCCATGGCGCGCGTCATGCCCACATACACGAGCCGGCGTTCTTCCTCCACCTCTGCGTCCGAGTCCATGGAGAGGATGTGCGGGCAGAGCCCGTATTCAAGCCCCGCAAGCACCACAACGGGGAACTCCAATCCCTTGGCTGCGTGCAGGGTCAAGAGCTTGATGGACTCGGCCCCCGCCCCGTCGTCCAGATCGTCCTGGTCGCTGGACAGCGCCTGCCGCTCCAGAAAGGCCCGAAGATCGCCCTGCTCGGCCACTTCGAACTGCCTCAGCGCCGACACCAGTTCCTGAAGGTTTTCTACGCGGGTCATGGGATCGCCCGCTCCGTCTCCCTGGTTGTGGAGATACTCCACATAGCCGGTGGCCGCAATCAGCCATTCGGTGATTTCCGAGCCCGGCTGGGTCTCGATCCGGCTGCGGAGCTGGTCCAGGAGCGCGGAAAAGGCCTTGATGGCGATCCTCTGCCGGCTGCTGAAGTGGTCCTCCTCTCCGCCGGCGAGCGTCAGGGCGTTTGAAACGGTCGTTCCCCGCTCCCGCGCCAGGTCGAGCAGCTTTTCCTGCGTAGTCTTGCCGATTCCCCGGGAGGGGATATTTAGGATGCGCAGCAGGGAGAGCCGGTCCATGGGATTGAGGCCCACCCGGAGATACGCCAGGATGTCTTTCACCTCGCGCCGTTCGTAGAACTTGAGCCCCCCAACGACCTGGTAGGGGATTCCCCGATTGAGGAAGGCTTCTTCCAGGGCTCGGGACTGGGCGTTGGTTCTGTAAAGAACCGCCATCTGCTTCAAATCGTATTGTTTCCGGAGAGACTGGAGCATATCGGCCACGTACGCCGCTTCCTCCCGGTCGGAGGGCGCGGTGAACAGGCGGATATTCTCACCACCGGCCCGCTCGGTCCAAAGCTCCTTCCCCAAGCGCTGCGTATTGTGGGCAATGACGGCGTTGGCCGCGGAGAGGATCGCGTTGGTGGAGCGGTAGTTGCGCTCCAGCCGGATGACAGACGCCTTGGGGAAATCCTTTTGGAAATCGAGGATATTCTGGATGTCCGACCCCCGCCAGCGATAGATGGACTGGTCTTCGTCGCCGACGGCGAAGAGGTCCTTCCACTTCGAGCTGAGCAGGTGCAGGAAACGGTACTGGATCCGGTTCGTGTCCTGGTACTCATCCACCAGGACATGCTCGAAACGTTTCTGGTAGCGCTCCAGCACATCCTTCCGGGACTCCAGGAGGTCGAGCGTAATGCCGAGCAGGTCGTCGAAGTCCATGGCGTTGGCCGTGTGCAGCCGCCGCTCATATTCACGATAGAGATCCACCACCTGCATTTCGTTCCGCGATCGCGCCTGTTCGGCGAAGGCGTCCGCATCGTATCCCTCGCGCTTGGCGCGGCTGATGATTCCCAGAACCGTCCCAGGGGAGAGTTTGTCGTTCGTCAGCAGCTTCTCGCGGATGATATGCCGCATGAGGGCCCGGGTGTCGTCGGCGTCGTAGATGGTGAAATCCCTCGTGTAGGGCCCGTCCAAAGCTTCCACGTCGGCGCGCAGGACGCGGGCGCAAATGCTGTGGAACGTGCCCATCCACAAGAAGGGCAGGCTGTCCTTCTGCAGGAGCCGCAGCACCCGCTCCTTCATCTCCGAGGCGGCCTTGTTGGTGAAAGTCACCGCCAGGATGGAATGAGGGGACACGTGGCGTTCGCTCAAGAGGTAGGCGATCCGGTGGGCGATGACCCGGGTCTTGCCCGATCCCGCCCCGGCCAGAACCAATACGGGACCGTCGGGGTGTGTCACCGCCTTCTGCTGTTCGGGATTCAGGTTGTCTAGGAGAGAGGCTGCCAATTGCTGCTCCAAGTTGGGCGTCGTTTTTCCGCGCGGATGAGGGAGACCGCCCGGCTGTGCGACTAGCAGTGAATCATTATGGCACGAAAGCCGGGAGGCCGGGGCCCTATTCCCACTCGATGGTGCCGGGCGGCTTGGTCGTCACATCCAGGGCCACTCCGGAAACTTCCGAAAGCTTGAGAATGGATTTGCAAAGCTCTTCCAGGAGATCCGGCGGCAGCATGGCGGGACGGGCGGTCATGGCGCGCTCCGACAAAACGGGCCGGATGACGCAGAACTCGCGCCCACGGCCGTCAATCTCCAGGGGAACAAACACGGTGGGGCACTGCCACACCTCCCGGTAGAGACCGTGGCGCCTCAGAGCCTCCATCACCAACGCGTCCGCTTCCCGGAGAAGATCCAACCGCTCCCGTGTCACCGTGGCGGCCAGAGGGCGGGCGGCCGCAGCGCCTTTACCTGTCAGGTCCACCACGCACCGGTTGACGCCGGGCACCTCCTTGTAGATCCTTGCGCCAAGGCTCTCGGCCTTCTCCCATGGAAAGCCGCCCCAGAGAAGAACGGGCTGCTCGTAGGAACGCAGATCGGCCTTGACCCCCACCGAACGGACTGGAAGAATCATGGCCTGGATTTTCGAGGCGGCCGCCGCCTTGGCAAGCGCCTCGTGGGCCCCGGGAGCAGGTTCGGGCGCAGCGCCGTCTGAACAGAGCAGGCGGATGCCCAGGCCCGGACCGGGGAAGGGATGACGCCACACAAGTTCTTCCGGAATTCCCAGGGCCTGCCCGAGTTCCCGGACTTCTACCTTGTAGAGATCAGCCAGCGGCTCAATCACCCGGCCTTCATCGATCATCTTCTGCACGGCCGGCACGCGGTTGTGGTGGGTCTTGATGACGTCGGCCCGCTTTGTCCCACCCGTTTCGATCGTGTCGGGATAAATGGTCCCCTGGGCGAGGAGGGACCCTCCCAGATCCAGCCGGGACGCCTCATCTTCGAACACATCCAGGAAAGTATCACCAATGATGCGGCGCTTGGCTTCGGGCGCCGTTTCCCCGGCCAGGTTCTTCAGGAACCTCTCTGAGGCGTCTGCAAAATGGAGATTATCAGACAGGCCCTGCCTCTTGAATTCGGCCAGGACCCCCGCGCTCTCGTTCTTCCGCATCAGGCCGTTGTCGATGTGGAGCAGATGGACGCGCTCCGGGCCTAGAGCCTTTCCCAGCAGGATGGCGCAGACCGTGGAGTCCACACCTCCCGAGGCCAGAAGGAACACGTCCCGCCCGGCCGCGGCCTCGCGGATTCGGCCCGCTTCCTCTTCGAGAAAGCTGCCCACGGTCCAGTCGGGACGGCAGCCGCAGATGCCGATGACGAAATTGCGCAGCATATCTTCGCCGTGGACCGTGTCGTCAACTTCCGGATGAAACTGAAACCCATACCGGCGCAATTCGTCGTTGGCGATGGCTGCATTCCGGTTCTCCCCGCCTCCGCCGCCTGCCGACGAATCTCCCGTTTCCATGAATCCGGGGGGCAGTTCGGTCACCGAGTCGCCGTGGCTCATCCAGACCGTCTCTTCCGGCCCGAGCCCTGCAAAGATGGGGCTGCCGCCCTTGATGCGAAGGATGGCGGGCCCATACTCGCGCTTGGTGTGCTCGACGGCGCCGCCGTAATGCTTGGCGATTTCCTGGTGCCCGAAGCAGAAGCCCAAAATGGGAACCGGGAGATCGAAAATGCGCTTGTCGTAGGCGCTGTCTTCATCTTCGGAGGCGAGCGCCGGGCTCCCCGAAAGAATGACGCCTTTATAGGACTTGAACCGGTCCACAGGATCCTCGGGCTGGAGGATCTCGGCCAGAACGTTCAGGCGCCGGACTTTGGTGGCGATGAGATGAGCGTACTGCCCGCCGAAGTCCACGACGGCGATTTTGTCATGCGGCATGAACCACTCCTTTTTCGGTACGGGACGGCGTCGCCTCCCCGGAGAAAAAGGATACCAGTTCGCGGCCGAGGATGAAACGCCCCCCGGGGCACAAGGGGCCCTCCCACCCGGAACGGCCGCTGTCCGGATCTGTTACCCCGGAGCGTTCAGCGCATCTACACCATCTGAATGAGGAGGCCCGGAAGCCCTTTCCCAGGCCCCTGGAAGCGAGGAGATCGAACGAATGACAGAAGAAATGATCAGTTGCGCCAAATGCGGAACCATGAACCGCGTGAAAGCGGAAAACGGGACCAAGGTCCCCGTCTGCGGGAATTGCCGAACCGCCCTGCCCTGGCTGGTACACGGGACCGACGCGTCCTTCAACACGGACATTGAGGCGCCGGTACCGGTTCTTGTGGATTTCTGGGCCGAATGGTGCGGGCCCTGCCGCATGGTGGGCCCCGTTCTGGAAGAACTGTCGCGCGACCTGGCCGGCAAATTGAAAATCGTCAAGCTCAATGTGGATGAAAACCAGGGCATCGCGGGCGCCTTCCAGATCCAGAGCATCCCGACCCTGGTGCTCTTCAAGGAGGGCCAGCCCGTGGACGGCATTGTGGGCGCCATGCCCAAGGCGGCCCTGGTGGCCAAGCTTTCGCCGCACCTTGCGAACTGATTCGGCGGCGACTCTCATAGATCCTCCCTCTTAGGGAATCAATGGCCGCCGGATCCCTCCCCCGGCGGCCTTTCCAATCCCGCCTTCCTCTTCTCCAAACCGGATTCCGGCCGGCGGCCGGCACTATATTTTTATGGAGATCACGGGAGGGGAAATCATGGCGCGTCACAAAAAATTTCAGTCCGATAGCGGAAGGCCGGTGGAAGAAATCGTGCACTTTTCGGACGACGCTCACCCGCTGGTGGCCGAAACCGCCGCAAGTTTGACGGAAGGGAAAGCAGGGGAAGCAGAGAGGCTCGGCGCCATTTTCTACTTCGTCCGGGACGAGATCAAGTACGGGTTTCCGGCCCTGGCCGACACCGTCAAGGCTTCCCAGACCATGGAAGCCCGAATCGGCCAGGCTGTCACCAAGACCACGCTGATGGCGGCCCTCTGCCGCGCCGCCGGGATCCATGCAAGGCTTCATTTCGGGTTGATCGACCAGTCCATTCTGCGGGGCGTTCTACCTTCCGCCGCCCTGGCCGTTCTGCCGCGGTTCTCGTCACACGCGTGGCTGGAGGTGGAAATCGAAGGCCGCTGGCGCCGGCTCGACACCTACATCATGGACAAGCTCCTCTTCCAGGCCGCGAGGATGGCGCTTCTGCGCAAGGGCTGGAAAGATGGATTCGGCCTGGCCTGCCAGGGAGGGCGGTGCGGTTGCGACCTGACACTCGAGGAACGCTACTTCGTCCAGATGGACGCCCTGACGGAAGACCACGGCCTCTGGCAGGACGGCGCGGATTACATGGCGTCCGGGCAATACAGGGGCATGGCGACCGTACCGGCCCTGGTCTACCGGCGGCTTGCGGCCAAGGCCAACCGTAGCCTCGAAGCACTCCGCCAGGGGCACGGCGCGGCTGTGTTCTGATGAACGCCGGCCAACCCCGCCCCGCGGCGTTCAGTGGTTTCCGCCGCCGTCGGTGTTTCCCGAAACGATCGAATAGGACCCGCTGTAAGAGTGGTTGTAGGCGTATACGTTTCCTGCGCCGCTGATCCCGAGTTCCGTGGGCGCGTTGGTGATCATGTTCCAGTCGATGGTGTTTCCATTGCCGTCCACCTGGATCAGAACCGAATTGTTGTAGTAGTTGCCTGTCAGCGTGTTGCGGCGCACGATGGCGCCTGTCACGCTGGACGACAGCCAGATGCCGTAGCTGTCGACCGATGTGAGAACGTCGCGGACGATTCGGCAGCCTTCCAGTTTCGTCAGATAGATCCCCGCATGGTAATTGCTGAACCCAAGCGACTGGCAGTCGATGCTGCATTGATCCACCCACGCGCTGTTGCTGCCGGACCCGGCGAGGTAAATCGCGTAATTCGTCTGGCCGGAGAAATCCAGGTGGTCGAGACGGATCGTTCCCGTACCCGACGGCGCGGACATGTAGACACCGTCCTGGCCGCCCGCGAACCGGCCGTTGGTCACCCGGATGCTGGTCACACCGGCGATACTGATTCCATTATGGGTGGCGCTTGCCGTCACGGTGTGCCCGTTCAGGTCCAGAGTGACGCCATCGGCCTGGACGGAAATCACGTCCCCCCCGTAGGAGGACCCATCCAGATCTTGCGTCAGGTAGTAACTACCGGGCTGCGAAATCGCAGTTCCGGCCTGGTAAATTGGGATCCGGCCTCCTGACGCGGAGACTGCGACGCCGAACGCCGCTCCGGCCAGGACTGCGGCGAAAGCAATCATTCGACAGCATGAAGCAGGGGTGGTTCTTTTCCCATTCTTTTTCATGGGCGGCTCCATCTGGTTTGGACACGCCTATTGCGGCCCATCCGATCAGATGCCCTCCGCTGGGCCGGGCCCGCGCTGTCTCTCACTGTTGTTTGAGCCGGAGGACGATTTCGAGAACGCTCACGCAACCCTCCCCCTCACGAGAAAGACGAGAGGTGGAACGAGGGGTAAAGACCACAGGGATGTTTCAGCCTTTCGGCCAGCTCTGGATCGACGATACGCTTAGCCGGCCCTGGCGCAGAGCCTTCATCCCCTCCACCGCCGCCCATGCCCCCTCGATAGTCGTGATGCAGGGGATCCCCATGGCGATGGCCGTGCAGCGGATGGCCGTCTCGTCGTATTGGCTTTTGCGGCCGAGAGGCGTGTTGATGACGAGCTGAAGCTCCCCGGAGCGCGAAAGCTCCACGGCGTTGGGGCTGCCCTCGCCCACCTTGAACGCCGCGTCCGCCGCCACGCCGTTTTCTTCCAGATACTGCCTCGTACCGCTCGTGGCAAAAAGGCGGAATCCCGCCTCGGAAAAGGCCCGCGCCAGGGGGAGGAGTTCCGGCTTGTCTGCATCGCGGACGCTCAGGAAAATTCCGCCCGCCTCCGGGAGTGGGATTCCCGCCGAAGAGAGGGCCTTGGCGAAGGCGCCGCCAAACTCGGGGGACACGCCCATGACCTCGCCCGTGGACTTCATCTCGGGTCCCAGAACCGGGTCCTCGCCCAACAGGCGCGCAAAGGGAAAGACGCTGGCTTTCACAAAGACGCGGGGGTTCTTCGCCGGTATGTCCGCCAGCCCCTTCAGTTCTTCAAGATCGGCGATCTTCCGGCCCACCATGATTCGGGCCGCCAGCCGGGCGAAGGGGATGTTCCTGGCCTTGGACAGGAAGGGAACGGTCCGGGAAACCCGGGGATTCACCTCCAGCACGAAGATGCCTTCCCTGTTCCAGGCGAACTGGAGGTTCAGCATGCCGGCCACGCCGAGCTCCAGCGCGACCCGGCGCGTCACGGCGGCCGTTTCCTCGAGCACCTCCGCTGGGATCGTCTGCGGAGGGAAGACCTGGGAGGAGTCGCCGGAGTGGATACCCGCCTTTTCAATATGCTCCAGGATGCCCGCCAGGACGACGTCCCTTCCGTCACAGACGGCGTCCACATCTATCTCCACGGCATCCTGGAGAAAGGTGTCCAAGAGCAACGGGTGGTCCTCGCTCACCTCCACGGCCTGTGACATACGACGGGCGGACCATCAGGGGGAACCCCAGCTCGTGCGCCTTTTCCCGGGCCTCCTCCAAGCTTACCGCCGTCGCGCCTCTCGGAGAAAGCAGCTTTAACTTCTCACAAAGCGCCTGGAACTCCTTCCGGTCTTCGGCCCGGTTGATGGCCGACGGAGACGTACCCAAAAGCGGGTAGCCCATCCGGTCCAGTTCGCCCGCCAGCTTGAGCGGCGTCTGGCCCCCGAAGGTCAGGATCGTTCCGTCGGGTTTTTCCTGGTCGAGGATGGCCTTCACATCCTGGAGCGTCACGGGCTCGAAATAAAGCCGGCCCGCCGTATCGAAATCTGTGGAGACCGTCTCGGGATTGCAGTTGACCATGACCGTCTCGTAGCCCTCGTCCTTCAGCCCGAAGACGGCCTGGCAGCAGCAGTAATCGAACTCGATGCCCTGCCCCACCCGGTTGGGTCCGCTGCCCACGACGACCACCTTCTTGCCCGCCATGGGTTCGGCTTCGTTACGTCCCGTGTAGGAACTGTAAAAATACGGGGTTTTCGCCTCGAACTCCGCCGCGCACGTATCGACGCCGAGATAGACCGGGCGCAGGTCGAGCCTCTCGCGCATGGCGCGGACTTCCGCTTCGTCCACGCCCCAGATTTTGCAGAGCCTGCGGTCGCAGAAGCCGTCCTGAACCGCCGCCCGCAACAGGTCGTCCGGACAGGTTTCGGGACGGAAGAAATGCAGCCGGTTTTCGGTGGCCACCAGGTCGGCGATCTGCGCCAGGAACCAGGCGTCGATGCCCGTCGCCTCGGAAACTTCCTCGACGGTCATTCCGTGCTGGAAAGCCAGCGCTACGTAAAAGATGCGCTCCCAGGTCGGGATGGAAATCTTCTCCAGCAGCGCCTTGCGGTCCTTCAGCGGCGGCACGCCGTCCAGTAAACCGTAGCGTCCGATTTCCACCGAACGGAGCGCCTTCTGGAGCGATTCCTTAAAGGTCCGGCCGATGGCCATCACCTCTCCGATGGATTTCATGTGCGTGGAAAGGGTGGGATCGGTCTCGCGGAACTTATCGAAGGACCATCGCGGGATTTTGACCACCACGTAGTCCAGGGCCGGCTCGAAGGCGGCCGGCGTGGTCCCCGTGATGCGGTTGGGCAGCTCGTCCAGGGTGTAACCGAGGGCCAGCAGCGTGGCCACCCGGGCGATGGGATAGCCGGTGGCTTTGCTTGCGAGGGCCGACGAGCGAGACACGCGCGGGTTCATCTCGATGACGATCATGCGGCCCGTGCCGGGGTGGAGGGCGAACTGGATGTTGCTGCCCCCCGTGTCCACGCCCACCGCCCGGATGATCTTCTTGGCCCAATCCCGCATCCACTGGTATTCCTTGTCCGAAAGGGTCTGGGCGGGCGCCACGGTTACCGAGTCGCCCGTGTGGACGCCCATGGGATCCAGGTTCTCGATGGAGCAGACGATGACCACGTTGTCGGCCCGGTCGCGGATCACCTCCAGCTCGAACTCCTTCCACCCCACCAGGGATTCCTCCACCAGGACGCTGTGGACCGGACTAATCGCCAGGCCGTGCTCCAGCATTCTTTCGAACTGGGCGGGGTCGCGGGCGATACCGCCCCCCGCACCGCCCAGCGTAAAGGACGGGCGGAGAATGGTGGGAAAGCCCACTTCATCCAACCGGGCGAAGCCTTCCTCCATGGAATGCGCGATGAAGGAGCTGGACGTCGCCAGGCCGTGGCGCCCCATGAGGGCCTTGAAAAGGTCACGGTCTTCCGCCCGCTCGATGGCCTCCGGGCTGGCCCCGATCAGGCGCACGCCGTGCCTTTCAAGCACGCCTTCTCGCTGAAGGAGCATGGCGGCGTTGAGGGCTGTCTGCCCCCCCACGGTTGGCAGGACCGCTTCGGGTTTCTCCTTCTCGATAATGGCCTCGATGGCCCACGATTCGATGGGCTCGATGTAGGTGGCGTCGGCCAGACCGGGATCGGTCATGATCGTGGCGGGATTGGAATTGACCAGGATGGTGCGCACGCCCTCTTCCCGCAGGGCCTTGAGGGCCTGGACGCCGGAATAGTCGAATTCGCAGGCCTGGCCGATCACGATGGGACCGGAGCCGATGACCAGTACAGATTCCGGTTTATCGGGGCGGGAGCTGCTCATGAACCGTCCTTCCAAATCCGGCGCTGCAGGACAGCACCGGGAACCCTCGTCAACGGCGGGCGGCCCCGCCATTCCAGAAGTTGTCCATCATGGCGATAAAGTCGTCGAAGAGGTAGAGCGAATCGTGGGGGCCGGGGCTGCTTTCCGGGTGGTACTGCACGGAGAAGACGGGCAGGCCGGTGTGGCGCATGCCCTCCAGCGTGCGGTCGTTCAGGTTCCAGTGGGTGGCCTCGAACCCCTCCGGCATCCGGTCACCGTCCACAGAATAGCCGTGATTGTGCGTGGTGATTTCCACGGCGCCGGTCATGGTGTTCTTCACCGGATGGTTGCCGCCGCGGTGACCGAAGGGCAGCTTGTAGGTGCGGCCGCCGAAGGCCAGTGCCAGGAGCTGGTGGCCGAAACAAATTCCGAAGGTGGGCAGACGGTCGGCCAGTCCCCGGACGGCGGGAAGCGCCGCGCGGGCCATTTCGGGATTCCCGGGCCCATTGCTGAGAAAAACGCCGTCGGGCTTGAGGGCCAGGATGTCGTCGAGCGGCGTGTAAGCCGGCACCACCGTCACCCGGCAGTTGCGGGCCGTCAAATTCTTCAGGATGTTTTCCTTGAGACCGAAGTCCATGGCCGCCACGTGGAAGCTGCGTTCGGGCACACGGTCCGGGGTCACTTCCTCGATAAATCCTTCCGGCCCGGAAAAGCGGTCCGTGAATTCATGGGCGCCCGGCGCCGTCACCCGGGCGGTCAAATCCTCGCCGTCGATTCCCGGGAACTCCGCGAGCTTCCGGGAAAGCGCCTCGATAGGGGTACCGTCGTTGCAGATCTCGGCCTTCATGGCGCCACGCGTCCGGATGTGGCGGGCCAGGGCGCGGGTGTCCAGCCCGTGCAGCGCCACGATGCGGTTCAGATGCAGGTAGTCCTGCAGGTTGCCGTGCGCCCGCCAGTTGGACGGTGCGGCCGACAGGTCGTGCACCACGAAACCCGCCAGAACGGGAGCGCGGCTCTCCATGTCCTCAGGGTTGACGCCGTAATTTCCGATGTGGGGGAAGGTCATGGCCACGATCTGGCCGGCGTAGGACGGATCGGTGAGCACTTCCTGATAGCCCACCATGGTGGTGGTGAAAACGGCTTCGCCCAGGCTCGTTCCCTTGTGGCCGAACCCTTTTCCAGTGAAGGTTGTACCGTCTTCCAGAAGTAGAATTCCGTCCATGAATCCTTACCTTGTCGAGTATATCGGCCTGCCGGTTCCAGTGCAAGGTTAACGTGTAGGCATTGAAACACCCCGGCCTCCCGAAAAATTCGACGGCGGGAAAGCCGGGAAAGCAAGCGGGTATACGATCGAGCTTAGCGGGGTCGGACAGGGCGCTTGAATCTCAAGGAGACGGTGAGAGCCTCTCTTTCTCATTGTGCGTCCTCCGGCTGCCATTCAGAAAAAATACCCACGCTGCGGCCGGTTCCCCCGTTGGTAGGGTCCAGGGCCACGTGCAGATCCTTGGCCGCCGTCAGGCGCCCTACCGGTCCGCGTGGGAACACGTTGAAATCAAGTGCGTCTTTTCCGGCGCGATCGATTCAACCGGCGGGTCTCTCCATTTGGAGAAACTCCACGGGTGCGCGCAGTCTTCGATCATGGCGACCCTGATACCGGGAGAAGGCGAGTTGGGGGCGACGAGGATGCGCCTCCCGTCGAGAGCGGCATCCAGGTCCTCCACCTCGAAGGCCGGATGGGCGACCCGGCGGACCAGGGCCGGAAGCGGACATTCGGGCTCGAAATACATCCACTGGATACCGAATTCGCCGGCTTCGTAATTCGTGGCCCGCAGATGCAGATGCGGGATATGTTTCGTCCCCGG
>JARRNO010000127.1:0-7527 GCA_037384885.1 Acidobacteriota bacterium | reverse complement strand
GCTTCCCGTCGAGCTCAACGCCGATCCCGGCCGGACTGTCCTGCTGGCGGGCGTGGGGCGCAGCGGCACGACCTGGATTTCCAACATCATCAACTCCGGAAACAATTTCCGCTACATCTTCGAACCCTTCCACCCCTTCAAGGTGCCGGAGGCGCAGGCCTTCCAATACCACCAATATCTCCGGCCCGGCGCCGATGACCCCGTCATCTTCGACGCCGCGAAAACCATTCTGACCGGCCGGTTCCGCAACCCCTGGGCCGACCGCGTGAACAAGAAGCGGATCGCATCCAGACGGTTGGTCAAAACCATCCGGGCGAACTTGATGCTCGGATGGATTCATCGTCATTTTCCCGAAATCCCCATCGTCTTCCTCATCCGGCACCCGTGCGCCGTGGTCAACTCCTGGATAAAGCTCGGCTGGGGCCGGGCGGACAACGGCGAAGAAAACGACCTCACCCACTGCCTGATCCAGGAATCGCTCGTGCAGGATCATCTTCTGCCTCACATGAATGCCATCAACGGCGCCGGGAGCGAATTTGAAGAGCTGATCTTCCTGTGGAGCATCCTCAATTACATTCCGCTTCGCCAACTTTCACAAAGCGATGTTCACTTCATCTTTTACGAGAATGTCTGCCTCGAGCCGGAGAACGAAGCCCGGCGCCTTCTTGCCTTCCTGGATCTGCCCTTTCGCAAAAGCGTGGCAAGAGCGCTCGAACGTCCATCCCACATGGCCCGGCCGGACAGCGCGATCCGGACGGGGGCCAGCCTGACGGAATCCTGGAAAGCATCGATCCGTCGCGCCCAAGAGGAGCGCGCCCTGGAAATCCTCTCCCTGTTCGGCCTGGATGCGCTTTATGCCGGCGACACCCTTCCCGTCACGGGAGCGGGGAAGGTCCCCGCGCTGCTGGTCTGACCGGGTTTAGGCGGGTTCATATCATCATTGTGAACACCCAAGGTCCTTGAAATTGTAAAGAATACCCACGTGACCATATCAGCCATCCGCCCCACCTGCAGAACTAAGTCTCCGCTGCGTTGACCTCCTGCCGCATAAGTAGTATTCTCTCCCCTATATTAGATTCATGGACTTGCAGCATTCGATGGAGCGGATGCCTGCACCGGGGATCGGCCGGCATATGGGACCGATCACGGAATCTCTGATAGATTCTGAGGTATCAGCACATGGGTTCTGGAAGGGAGACGATAGAAATGACAGAAGAGCGGAACGCGAGGGGGTCAGAAACCTCCCACAGACCCGATACCGAGGAAACGGCATCTTTCAAGAAGGGCCGGAATGACGACGACCTGGATTTGGTTGATCTCGGAATTGCTGTTCTGCGGCGCTGGCGCCTTATATTGGTAGTGTTTCTTGTGGTGATGGCCCTGGGTATCATCAAAACTATCTTAGCTGTGCCGAGGTATTCATATTCCACCGTCATTGAGATGTCCTCCTGGGTCAATGAGGAAGGCCGTTCCATCTCTATTGAAGGAGCTGCTTCGGCCACCGCCAAGCTCACCAATGCTTATATCCCGCATGCTACCCGACAAGTCGCCCGTTCCAAAGGCTTTCCTGCCAGGCACCTCAGGGTGACGGTTACAACAGAGACCAAGGGTCGTCGCGTAAGGACGATCACGTTGACCGGCAAAGGGCCGCTCGCTAAGGAATCCGCCTACAATCAAATCGAGACTTTGGCCGCAAACGAATTGATCAGAGACAGTAAAGACTATATCGGACGTCTCCGAAAAGCTCTTCAATCCTCGCTCGAACAAGCCGAGGCCAACATGGCCGTCATTAAAGGGTCCCTTAAAACGGGAGGCAGGATAAGCCGCCGCGGAAATGGCCGATCCACCCTGGGCATTTCCTCTGATTCACTCCTGATACTTCAAATGCAGGCCCAGCAGCAACAGCTGAATCAGCTCCGTGAAAGAATTGACAGCCTCCGTCTCACGCGAATGGTGACGCCCCCCATTCGTTCTGTCATCCCCGCAGGCCTTCCCAGGTCGATTCGTTTGTTCCTTACGCTCGTCGCTGCTTTATTTGTGTCTCTGCTGGCCGCCGCGTTCGCCAATTATGTTGCCGCCATACGTCGACGAATAAGCAGGGGAGGCCCTTAAATCCAGGAACCGTTTTTCCGCCCAGAGCCTTCTTGTTAAGACCCCTTTTGAAAGCGGCGTTTCTTGCTATTACACAACGTTGGAAGCCCCAGGGATACCGGGAGACTGAACGATATGACAAGCCGCATCAGAGGTTGAAATTTTGTGAACATGTTCAGTAAAAGCGGCTTGGTACGCACTTCCTTCGTTGCGGTCTTGGTTCGAGGCGGAGGTGCGGTATTAGCCCTTGCTGCGAACGTCATTTTGGCCCGGGTTCTTGGCCCTCAGATTTTCGGGCGCTACTTGTACGTTTTCTCCTGGAGCCTCGTCCTGGGAGGGCTGGCCACCATGGGAACCGGCCCGCTGCTTGTGCGCGAAATCGCCGGGGACGAAAGCA
This sequence comes from Acidobacteriota bacterium, assembly GCA_037384885.1. Lineage (GTDB taxonomy): Bacteria > Acidobacteriota > UBA4820 > UBA4820 > DSQY01 > JARRNO01. Next base: position 5,039 of record JARRNO010000127.1, on the reverse strand, counting down.
GTGGGCAAGCTGCCAAGACCGTCGAAGTAACACGCTGGGCGCTTGGCCTGACCGGCATGGTTGCCATTTCATTCTGTGCGGGCCTGGCCGCCTTTTTCTGGTTTGGATATCATGACCTGCGCCGGGAACCGGCCCTCATCATCCTTGCAGCCATACTGATTCCTTTGCTCACCGGCATTCTCCTGGCCCAGGCCGTCTTAAGGGGAAAGGGACGTGTCATCTGGGGTCAATCCCTCATGACCCTTTTCCGTAACGCCCTTCTCCTTACCGGCGCGCTCACGGCCCTTGGGCTGGGCCTGCTCCACGGTGCCACCGTCGTCCTGATTCTTCAGTGCCTGGCCATCGGGCTGGCCCTCTTGATCGGCTGGTTTCTCATCCAACGAATCATCCCGGGGCTGTTGAGCGCCGTTGTGATTCGTGCGCGGACATCCGTCTCCCATCTTGAGACAGAAGCTTCAAAGAGGGCCCGAAAGGGATGGTTGAAAACTTCCCTTTTCTTTCTTTTCGCCACGGCGGGCACATCATTCATGAACCAGCTGGACATCGTGGTCGTCGGGTGGTTTGGCTCCGAACGTATCGTGGGGTTTTACGGTGTGGCCGCCAAAGTCGGCAATATGATCAGCCTGATCGGAGTCGCCGGCCTGCTTGTTCTGCAGCCACGTATCGTCCAGATAGCGAAAATGCAGGATCTTGGTCAAGTGAAACGCCTTCTGCGCCGGGCCGTCGCCCTGTTTGGCATCCCCGCACTTTTCTGCGTTGGGTTGGTGGCTGTTTTCGGGCACGAGATATTGCTGGCACTGGTGCCCCAATATATGCAGGCCTTACCGGCGCTTATCTTGATTGCCATGAGCAACACGGCCTACTGCCTGACGGTGCCCTTCCTCGCGTTTCTCAGCATGACGGGGAGAGAGAAGCAGATAGCATGGATCATTTGGTCACAGCTGGTGCTTAACGTTTTTCTGAATGTGTTTCTAGTCCCAATTTACGGCGCGACCGGTGGAGGTGTTGCCCGGGCAACGGCCCTGATTGCAGGCAGCGCTGCTATTTACCTGGTGGCTTCCAAGCATATTTTCCAAGGAAAGCTCTATCCTGAGACGCTTCAATAGACGGGGGTCTTTGGCGGACAGCACGAAATCTTGAGGCGGTTTCTGTTGGAACCTTGGGAGAAATTATGATGTTTCCGAACCTTGCCGGGCGTTTGGCGACATTCATGTCAGATCATCGCGGAACCCTCCTGAAGCTCTTGCTTTATAATGTATCCTAATTCTGTAATGACGGGAGACCAGGCATTGAGTACAGAATCCAGAGCAGTCGTTGTCGCCAGCTTCCCCCGTTCAGGGACTCATCTCACCATCGATACGCTTCGGGCGAATTTCGAGACGCTGAACATTTCAAAACTCCCGCTCCAGCGAACTGATCGAACCTTTGTGAATATTGACCATGTCGCCCCTGACTCAACGCCGCGGGTTTCCTCCTCAACCATGATTAAGCGGCTTTCAGGTAAAAGGGGCGTTCTTATTAAAACCCACAGCAAACCAGGTCTTTGGGAAGAGGGTGAAATACTCAGTACTTTAATGCAGAAAGCCGGGAGAAGCCCGACTTTTATCTATGTGCTTCGTCATCCCATTAAGGTCATGTTGTCAGCTTGGGAATACGTCCGGCTATGGGATAAGGATGCTCCGAGAACCTTTGCGAATTTCATCCACAACTATCCATCTTCTGCACTCATTCCTTGGGAGTCTCGTCCTTATCCGATGATGGAGGGCTGGGCGAGACACCTCATAGAGTGGACCTCTAAGGAAGAAGTCCTCGTTGTAAATTCCGAAACTCTATCCAGAAACCCAAGCCGGATACTCCATCAGATTTCGGACAAGATCGGCGTCCCTCTCCCGAGGACATTCGAGGCCACCCTACCGCCTTTGCCGGAGGGCTTGTTAGGTAGGCTCTGGCGCAGGCTCTCGCCTCGGCCCACATCAACCGCTGTCTTGGGCCTACCCAGGCCGGCAGTCCCGGAGGAAGACGTGGAGTACATTAAAAACCAAGCGAATATTCTTCTGCCTCGCCAACTTAAAATGCAGATTCTCGAGCAAACCTGACTTATAGCCGGTAGATCCAGGAGATTGAAGGCAGTGAAAATCACGATCCTTTGGAGCTCACTTACACCTTACATGGTTGCCCTGTTTCGTTGCATGTCCGAGGCCGAAGGGGCGAACCTGCAGCTCATATATCAGCCGCCTATTGATCACGCTCCTATTGATGAATTTGATCTATCCTTCTGCGGTGAATTGCTGGATGCGAGAGGCTGCTCCCTGGATAAGCTCTGCCGGGCCATCAGGACCTTTCATCCTGACTGCATCTTCATGTCCTCCTGGAATTTCACCACCTATCGACGTGCGTGCAGACGTCTCCGCAAGGACGGTGTTTTTGTTGTCGCCTCCATGGACAACCAGTATCTTGGAACCATGAAGCAGCGGCTGGGGATCTTGACTTCACCGTGGTTTCTCAAACCGGCTATCGATACGTTTCTTGTGGCAGGGGATCGCCAGGCGGCCTTTGCCAGGATGCTTGGATTTGATGACGTCATGTATGGCTTTTATACGGCGGAAACCGATCGCTTCCTCACTGAGGACGTCCTGCCGAGCCGCCCGCCCGCCTTTCTCTTTGTGGGAAGATTGGTCGAAGCCAAAGGGATCAGGGACCTCGCTTCCGGCTACAGGGCTTACCGTGAATCCGTCGACAACCCTTGGGATCTTCTGATCGCCGGCACGGGTCCGCTTGAATCCGAAATCCAAGATGTTCAGGGGATCACTCATCTGGGCTTTATCCAGCCGGGGGAGCTCCCGGGAATCATGATGAAAGCGCGCTGCTTGGTTCTTCCGAGCCGCTTTGAGCCGTGGGGGGTTGTTGTCCACGAAGCGGCAGCCTCGGGCATGGCCGTTATCGCCAGCCACCGATGCGGCTCCGTAACCATGTTTGTCAGGGACGGTGTGAATGGCTATATCGTTCCCCCGAGAGCCCGGGAACTCTCCCGGGCAATGGTCAAAATAGCAACGATGACAGACAGCGAACTCGCCGGCATGGGTGACGCCAGCCGAACTTTGGCCCGTCTCTGGAGCCCCGCGAAGCTGGCGCATTACTTTCTTGAATCCATCCGCGAGCGACTGGACATGAAAGGAAGGCGTTGATGATTCGCCCAGAAATAAAACGGTTGAGGATGGGAGTTTTCTGCACATGATGAAACGATGGGCCTTAAGCCGGAACACTCTCTCGGGTTGCCTGCTTACGCTTGCCTTCTTCGCAGCGTTTGTCCCTTACGTGGCCGGCATCACCATACAAACGCAACTGCTTTCCGCCGCCCTTTTTCTTATCATTGGCATCGTTCTGCTTCCCCTCATGTATAATCGGCGGGCCGGAAACGCAGCCAGGAGCCTGCTGTTACCCAGATTTATTCTCTTTGGCCTGGTCCTGCCGATCACTCCCTGCGTCGTTGCGGTTGCCGGTGCGAAATGGGATTCATTGGGTTACGCCCTCTTGATGACTGCCGTGCTGGCGGCCTGCCAGATCATCCTACTCAGCCCAATGCAATCGGATTCATATTCACGGGCTTTATTCCGGTCTTTGCCTGGCGCCTCCTGGATAGCGAAGCAGGACGCTTGAGCCGGGCGATTCACGCCGTTTTGATCCTTTTCTCGGGCCTGGGTCTGATCCTGGTATCGTCCAGAGCTTCAATGCTCGCTATTGCATGTTCCGCTGCCTGGATAGGGTGCTTGTGGAGCTACCGCCTGTTCCAGCGAAAGGGGCTGCCGGTAAAGTCCGTCGTATTAACCTTGGCTGCTTTCCTTTGTGTCGCTTCGGTCGTAATCGCGGTTAAGCCGGTCTTGATACAAAGGGGCTTGGATTACACAGTGGAATCCCTCCAATTGAATACGGAAGGCCGGGGCCTGGATAGCGGCTTCTCCGGCCGGATTGTCCGTTGGGAGACAACAGCCGCGGCCCTCTCTGAAAGAGGGATTTGGGCGTTTGGCGCTGGATATAGGACTTCAACCAGGGAACTTGGCTTCACTGTGGATAACGGCTATCTTACCGTTCTTTACGAGAACGGAATCCTTGCCCTCGTGTTCATCGTTATCCAGCTGTCCTGGTGTCTCTGGATAACTACGAGACGCTATCTGATCGAATTGGATCCATACAGACGCAAGCTTTTTATGCTCTACGCCGCCATACTGGTTGCGTTTCTGGTTAACAATTTCTTTGACAGGTACTTGTTCGGCCTGGGGAATCCATTCTCACTATTAGCCCTATTCTTTTTTCTTGTAGATAAGGCCCACCTAAGAAGAGATAACGTGGCGGGTTAGAGTCCATTGCTTCGCTTCAAACAGATGTCCAAGGATTTCTGCCGATTCCTGAGCTCCTGCAATTGGCCCGACATTTCTTCTTCCAATTTGCGTAACAGCCCGGGCTCTCCTCTGGATTGTAAAGAACGTTGACCCGCCAGGGGGAAAGTCACATGTTGATGCCTATCATAAAGAGGACTTTGCTGCGTCCGATTATAAGTGGTAGCCTTTGTTCAAAAGTTCGCTGCCGGTATAAGCTGGCATGAGATGGGGACCCGTAACGTGCGCTCCCGGAAAAGTATGGTCGAGAAGATCGCGGCACAGGTATGGATGCTTCTGGAGGAAACAGCAGTTGCCCCCTGACGAGAAAAATATGGTGGACAAGGCAAGTCCATCCATTATCATGGTTGGAACTTTTCCGCCTCCTGTCACGGGAATGTCCGCAGCCAACGAGGCCGTAAAAAACCGCCTTACCGCTGATGGGGCCGAAGTCAAAATTCTAAACACCAGTCCCCCCTCTCTGAACCGCTTGGTATGGTTCAGGCTGGGTAGAATCCCGCGTCTGATGAAGGCTTGGACACGCCTGGTCCTGGCCGCCGCGCGTTCCGGGAATGGTCCCCCCGTCTTGTACATGAGTTTATCCGGCCAGTGGGGACTGCTCTACGATGTCGTGACGGTTCTCATTAGCCGGCTGAAGGGCTTCCG
>JARRNO010000126.1:0-6271 GCA_037384885.1 Acidobacteriota bacterium | reverse complement strand
TTTCAGGAGCGCCGCGGCCACGTTGGGAAACCCCCCTTGGACGGCCATGATCAAGGCGGTCCGTCCGGAGGAATCTCTTGTGTTGACGCCGGCTCCGGCCCGGATCAGAAGCTCCGCCGTCTCACGCCGCCCTCCCTCCGCCGCAAACATAAGGGGAGACCGGCCGCGCATATCCGCAGCCCGTGGATCGGCGCCGGCCTGAAGCAGAACCCCCACGGCATCGTAGGTTCCGGCATAGGCCGCCTGCATCAAGGCCGTTTCGCCGTCCTGAAGAATTCCGCCCCGCGCACCGGCCTTGGCGCCGTGCGCCAGGAGAATCTTCATGATGCCCACCTCGCCGGTTTTTGCGGCCATCATGAGCGCGGTTTCACCGAGCTTGTCGGTGTCGTCCGGACTCGCGCCGGCAGCCAGGAGGTCTTGCACTGCGTCACCTTTTCCGGCGCCGACGGCGTACATGAGCGCCGTCTTGCCTTCCTGGCCGTCGTGGCGGTTGGGATCGGCCCCATGGTCGAGAAGAAAATGGAGAAGGTCCGTCCCGTGGTAGACCGACGCCATCAGGGGCGTCACGCCGCTTCCTGTCTCCTGCATATCGGCGCCCCGGGCTACGAGGAGCCGGACCATTTCCAGGTTGCCCAGGCTGCAGGCTTCCACCAGCGGCGCCGGAAGCGAGGCCGACGGACCCACGTTCACTCGGGCGCCGTGGCGCAGGAGCATTCTGACAAGCCCGATGCGGTTTTCCGACACCGCCAGCCTGAGGCAGGCGCCCGCCTGCGCATTGGGGTCGGCACCGTGTTTCAGCAGCGTTTCCGCGATGCGCTCGTGCCCTCCCGCGACCGCCTCGTACAACGCCGGCCATCTGTGAGAATTGGGGGCCGCGCCACGCATCAGCAGAGCCTTCACGGATTGAATGTCGCCGGTCGAGGCCGCCTGCGAGAGGCGTTCCGCCACGGGAAGATGCTGCTGGGACCCGCCGAGAAGCTCGGTTCCGCAAATTCCGAGAAGCAGCATCAGAATTTTTACAAAATTCCTTTTCATGGCGTCTTCACGCGATGCGTCTCCCGGCGGGCCAGGTCAGGTGGACGGCCCGGTCATTTCGTCCCCCCCGTTTCTTATAGCATCTTTTTGATTTTAAAGGGGAACCGGCGACACGGGTCTTGAACAGGTGGGGCATTCGCTCCGGCCCTACCACCCTTTGACGGGGATCCATTCGTCTACCACGTCGTGGCTCTCGATCACGAAGTAGCGGTCGAAGCACGCCGCCGCCAGACAGGAGTGGTTGGGAATGATGCGGACCGTGCTCCCGATGGGAAAGCGGTTGTAGTCGATGGGCTCCAGTCCTTTTACCCGGCCGTGCTCCTGAGAGAGCCCTACGATTCTGAGATGCGGGTGGGGCTGCGTTGTGTGCGTGTCGCAAACGACACCGTACCCGCAGGCCGGATCAAGCTGCACCGGCCCCTCGTCTTTGGACAGGGCCAGCGCGCCGCAGTTGATGAGGAACCCGTTTCGCTGAGGATAATGCCCGATCACCGTGGCGAGGACCGTGAAAGCGCAATTGTCGAGGCTGCAGCTCCCCAGGGCGGCCTGGAAGGCGTCGTAAAAGACATAATTCCCGGGGCGGGCTTCGGTGACGCCCCTGAGGTGGTCCACGCGGCAAAGCGTGGGCGTGGAACCGATGCTGATCTCGGGCACCTTTGCACCCGCTTCGTCGAGCGTCCCCGCGAAGCGGAGCATCACGTCGCGCTCGTGGCGGGCAATATTGAAGACTTCCTCGCGGCTCCGGCAATGATAGGCCTGACCCGCGTGGGTAAGAATGCCCGCGAAATCAACGGCGCCCGATTGGGCGACCCGTCGGGCCAGAGCGACGCTCGAAGGGTCTCCTGGCAATACGCCCGCCCTTCCGCCGCCGCAGTCCACCTTCAACCAGACCGGAAACCTGCGGCCTGCGGCGCGGCAAAAATCTTCCAACGCCGTCAGCGCACCGCCGTTATCCAGAAGAAGGCCCAGTTTGACGCCGGTGGATGCGATCTCCGCCGCATTCTGAAAACGTCCGGGGTGAATGGGAACCGCGTAGACGATATCCTTGAAGCCCGCCGAGGCGAATCGGGAAGCCTCTGCAAGCGTGGACACCGTGATTCCGCCAAAATGGCCTTCCACCTGGAGCCTTGCCGCCTCCACGCACTTGTGAGTCTTTACATGCGGCCTCAGCCGTACGCCGAAGCGGGCAGCGCGCTCTGACATGGCCCGGCAGTTCTGGGTGAGGCGTTGCAAATCCACCAGGGCGCACGGCGTTTTCAATCCCATGATTGAATCACCGCGACCCATGGATAAAGCAGCGTCGAGCGTACCGTAAACACCTTGCGGCTGAGACTCGTAGTGCGTCTCTCTCAGTTCCCGATCTCCTCAAAGCGGCCGTCCATCACCCTCCAGACAACGTAAGGGATTTCCGTCGGATCGCCCCTGTCGTCGAAACGAATGAGACCGAATCCTGTCTTGAAGGTCAATTGGTGCAACGTGTCCATGAGTGTGCGGTCGTTCAGCGGTGTGGGCGCTTTGGACGCCGCAGCCAGTGCGATGTTGGCCGCTTCATACCCGTAGATGGCGGTGGGACCGGGTGTTTTGCCGAATTTCTCACGGTACTCGTTCATGAAGGCGCGGATGCCCGTCCCCGGCAGGGAACTGAAATCGGGCATGAACGTCACCATGGCCCCGTTGGCCGGGCCCGGGCCCGCCGCTTCGAGAAACTCCGGTTCGAAACACCCGTCGCCCGCCATGAAGGTCGCCGACATGCTTTCCTTTCGCATGGCCTTCAGCAGGGCGCCGCCCTGGTCGGCAAGGCCGCCGAAGTAGACCAGGTCGGGGTTGGCCGCTTTCAGTTGAAGGGCAACGGGATCCATGTTGAGATCGCCTCGCTGCACCGCCACATCCGCCACGACCTTGTTGCTGGATAAGAACTCGTAGTTGCTCTTGAATTCGTCGGAAAGCCCCTTGGCATACTCGCTTCCGTCGTGTACGACCGCGACGCGATTGCCCTGCCCGTGCTTGACGATCCACACCGCTGCGGCCCGGCCCTGCAGATCATCCCGGCCGCACACGCGGAAGACATGGTTCCACCCGCTCTCTGTCAGCTTAGGACTGGTGGATGTGGGCGAAATCATCACGATTTTGTTGCGTTGATAGATGGGCGCCGCCCTCAGCGAGCATCCCGAATCCACGTGGCCCACCACGACCAGCGGGCGAGCCTTCACGAGTTCCTTGGCTACGGCGGCGGCCTTGGCCGGGTCGTCCTCGTCGTTCTTCTGGATCAGCACGATCTTCTTGCCCAGTATGCCCCCCGCTTTGTTCCAATGGGCGACCGACAGGGTTACCCCGTTCAGCACGGCCTTTCCCTGGGGCGCTTCCGGCCCTGTAAGCGGTCCGGCAACGGCTATTTTGACATCCCTGCCGCCTCCGCATCCCAGCAAAATGCCCAAGGACAAAGCGGCCACGAACGTGACAACGCTCCTGAACCATTCTGCTTTCATCTTTTCACCCCTGTTGGAAATATAGGTCCGCCAACGGCTGATGTCTACGTGGTTTCCCGTCCCCTGAAACAATCCCCGCATCCTCTGCGTATTTGATTCCTTGGCCTTGTTGTACCCATCTCACCGATTAGGAGGTGTCATGTCACACATGAAGAGAATGATGTACTCACTCAGCACCGCGGCTCTGGCGTTCGCGTTCCTTTTCGCCTTCTCCGGCGGCGTCCGCGCGGACGAAGGAATGTGGACCTACAGCCACCCCCCGCTCAAGCTCTTGAAGAAGCGCTATGGCTTCACGCCTTCCCAGGCCTGGCTCGACCATCTTCGCCTCGCCTCCGTGGGAATCGGCGGCGGCAGCGGATCTTTCGTGTCGCCCAACGGCCTGATCCTCACCAACCACCACGTGGCGCGCATGTACCTCCAGCAACTCTCCACTCCTCAGCATAATTATGTGCAGGACGGCTTTTACGCCAAGACCCAGGGGGACGAGATGAAGGTTCCCGGGGCCATGGTGGAGGTGCTGCGTTCCATGAAAGATGTGACGAAGCAAGTGAACGCCGCCGTCAAGAAGGGCGCCTCGCCCGCCCAGGCCCAGAAGGCCCGCGATGCGGAAATCGCCAAGATCGAAAACCAGTGCAAGAAGGAAACGGGGCTCCGCGGCCGCGTCATCCGGATGTACGGCGGTGCGCGGTACATGCTCTACCGCTATAAAGAATACACAGACGTCCGAATCGTCATGGCACCCGAAGAGGAAGCCGCCTATTTCGGCGGCGACTCGGACAACTTTTTCTATCCCCGCTACGACCTGGACTTCAGCTTTCTGCGGGTCTATGAGAACGGGAAGCCCGCCCACACGCCTGATTACCTCAAAATCGATCCCAACGGCGTGACCGACGGCATGCCCATTTTCGTCTCCGGCCACCCCGGAAAGACCGACCGCCTGGACACGCTCGCCCAGCTCAAGTATTTCCGCGACGTCTCTTACCCCGCCGAACTGGCCGAACTCAAAGGGCTGGACAAGGCCCTGACGGACTACGCCGGCTTGGGACCGAAGCAGGCCCAGGAAACCCAGTCCATCATCTTTTTTATCCACAACGGCATCAAGGCGATTACCGGCGAATACAACGGCCTGAAAAACCCCGAATTGATGGCCGAAAAAGCGCGCCGGGAAAAGAAGCTCCGCGACGCCGTCCGCAACGACCCCAAGCTCCGCCACTATGAAGACGCCTGGAAGCAGGTGGAAGGAACCGTTGCGTGGCAGCGGAAGCACTTCAAGGAAATCATGTACGAGGGGATCATGCCCGATGGGTACGGCGTGGTGGGCGCCGCCATGCGCGTTCTGCGCTACTCGGAAGAGATCCAGAAGCCCGACGCCGACCGGCTCTCGGGCTACCACGACGCCCAGATCCAGGGCCTCATGCGAAGGCTGAAGGCAAAACGTCCCTATCATAAGGGGCTCGATGAGGCCTGGCTGGCCTACGGGCTGACCCGGATGCACGATGGGCTCGGCGCGAACAACAGCTACGTCAAGAAGCTTCTCGACGGGATGAGCCCCGCGGCGCGCGCGCATGAAGTCATCTCCGAAACCAAGCTCAACGAAGCGTCCTTCCGTGCCTCGCTCTTGAAGGACAAGGGCGCGGCGGTGAAAACGACGAAGGATCCCCTGATCGCCTTTGTCCGCATCATGGACCCCACGCTCCGCCGGCTCCGCAAGGAGGTCAGGGACAACGTGAGCGCGGTGGAGGAACACGCCCTCACCCAGATCGCCAAGGCCCAGTTCGCCGTGTACGGAAATGATGTCTATCCGGACGCGACGGGGACGCTCCGCCTGGCCTTCGGAACCGTGAAGGGCTACGCCTTCGACACCAGCCTGGTGCCCTACAAGACCACCTTCTACGGCCTTTACAACCGGGCGTACTCCTTCGACAACAAGGGCGAATTCAGGCTCAGCAAGATGGAAGAGGCCAAGTACGGCAAGATCGACCTGAAGACTCCCATGGATTTCGTCTGCACCGCCGACATCACCGGCGGCAACTCGGGCAGCCCCGTCGTGGACAAGTCCGGGAAGCTCGTGGGCCTGGTCTTCGACGGCAATCCCCAAATGAATCCCAACACCTTCGTGTACTCCGAAAAGGTGGCCCGCTGCGTGGCGGTGGATACGCCCGCCATCATGGAAGCGCTCAACAAGATCTACGACGCGCCCCGCGTGGCGAACGAACTGCTGTCCGCCGCCAAGTAGGCCTCGGAATATTGACGCCGCGGGGATCGTCTTGAAAGGCGGCCCGGCGGCCGGAGGGCGGGGATTTCATCCCCGCCCTCTCTTTGGGCCTGGCCCGGGCGGCGGGCGCGGGATCGCCGCCCCCGCTGGGTTTGACTTGCCGGAGGCCGACCCCCTATAATGGTCGTTGCCGCTCGCGCGGAGAGGTGCTGGAGTGGCCGAACAGGACTGCCTGCTAAGCAGTTGTCTGGGGAAACCCGGACCGGGGGTTCGAATCCCCCCCTCTCCGCCAACGGACATCCCACGAAGAAATCTTACAACGGACATCCCGTAAGGGGGATTCGAAGGGCGGGGAAGTGTCCATGGTTTTCGAGGTCCCGCCGCCAACTGCTTGGCGGCGGACCGTAAGAAAACCAGGAAGGGGACCCGCCCCGGGAACCGATGGAGAATCTTGAAACACAGGAGGCTCTGTCCTCCGAGGCTTTTAGATTCTGCCGGTTCGAATCCCCCCCTCTCCGCCAAATCGTCTGAGAGG
>JARRNO010000125.1:0-6949 GCA_037384885.1 Acidobacteriota bacterium | reverse complement strand
TGCCGGCGGGCTGTGAATGTATAGCCGATCCTCACTTCAGTCAATGGCTTGACGCCCTTTCTTCAATCGGTAGGGCATTCAACCCAGCGAATCCGGCCACGGGGCGTCCCGGGAGCCGGCTGCTGCGTGGGGCCTGGCGGCCCCGATGGCTGACGGACGACGGATGTCGGACGTTAAGGATTTGAAGGGCGTGCCTTCGCGGGTTTCGGCCCTTGGCAAACCTGGCAGCCCCTACCAAGAGTTGACAGTGCGCCGCGCAACTCACCGTTCACGGTGCGAAGCGCCTCCGGCCGTTGCACGGTTGTTCCGGCGCAGGAATCAATTGCCGAGAACCCGCGTTTCACTCTACAATAGCCATGAATACGGGCCGGCGGGGCCATCGTTCACGCATCCGCGGCATTCGTTCCCCGCCTTATCGGGTGATTACAACCAAACGGGGCGGCCATGAGCGATCGGACAAAGGATCTGCTTGAACTTCTTGAGACCCGGATTCTCATCCTCGACGGCGCCATGGGAACCGCTCTCCAGACGGAAGAGCTTTCCGCCGCCGATTTCGGCGGACCGGACCTGGAGGGTTGCAACGAAAATCTCGCGCGCTCTTGCCCCCAAGTCGTGCAGCGCATCCACGAGGCTTACCTCGAAGCCGGCGCCGACATGGTGGAAACTGATACCTTCGGCGGAACGCCTCTCGTTCTAGCCGAATACGGCTTGGCGGAAGAAGCAGGAGAGATCAACCGCCGGGCGGCGGTCCTCGCCCGAAAAGCATGCCGGAAGTACTCGACGACCGGGAGGCCCCGATTCGCAGCCGGCTCCATGGGCCCGACCACCAAGTCCATCTCTGTCACCGGGGGAATAACCTTTCGCGAACTGGAACAGCATTTCTTTGTTCAGGCCCTCGGCCTCCTGGAGGGCGGCGTCGATGTTCTGCTTCTCGAAACAACCCAGGATACAAGAAACCTGAAAGCAGGCTTCCTTGCAGCGGAGCGGGCCATGGCCGAAGCATCCAGGGCCGTTCCCATCATGGTTTCTGCGACGGTGGAGACGATGGGGACGCTGCTCGCGGGACAGTCCATCGAAGCCTTTTATGCATCGGTCATGCATCTGCCGCTGCTCTCGGTGGGTCTCAACTGCGGAACCGGACCGGAATTTATGGGGGGCCACCTGCGAAGTTTCTCCCAGATTGCCAAAACGCGGGTCTCCTGTTATCCGAACGCTGGACTTCCGGACGAAGACGGAAATTACCACGTCTCGCCGGACGCTTTCTCAGAACAGATGGCAAGGTTCGCCAGCGCCGGGTGGCTCAATATGGCAGGCGGGTGCTGCGGCACGACCCCCGAACACATCCGGGCGCTTGCCGGGGCGTTGGCGGGCCTTCCTCCCCGTCGAGCCGCAGACCATCACCGGACCTTTCTTTCCGGCATCGACTTTCTTGAGATTACCCAAGACAATAAGCCCGTCCTGGTGGGAGAGCGGACCAATGTGCTGGGCAGCCGGCGCTTCAAGCGCCTTGTGACTGAGGGAGACTTCGAGACCGCAGCGGAATTGGCCCGGTCTCAGGTCCAGGCCGGCGCCCAGATCCTCGACATTTGCCTTCAGGATCCGGAACGAGACGAAAAGCGCGACATGGAGGCCTTTCTCGAAAGCGCCGTCCGTGTCGTGAAAGATCCTCTGATGATCGATTCCACTGATTCAGAGGTCATCGAAACGGCTTTGACTTACAGCCAGGGCAAGGCCGTCATCAATTCCATCAACCTTGAAAACGGCGAAGAGCGTTTTGATCGCGTCGTGCCGCTGGCCTTGAAATACGGCGCCGCCCTCGTAGTGGGCGCCATCGACGAAGATCCGGTCCAGGGCATGGCCGTCACCCGGCACCGCAAGCTGGAGATCGCGGAGCGTTCGCACCACCTTCTTACCGGTAAGTTCGGATTTCCCGAAGAAGACATCTTCTTTGATCCGCTTGTTTTTCCCTGCGGCACGGGGAACGAAAGCTATACAGGAAGCGCCGAGGAAACGATCGAAGGCCTGGCACTGATCAAGAGCCGCTTCCCCGGATGCAGGACGATCCTCGGCGTCTCCAATGTGAGCTTCGGCCTTCCCGCCTCTGGGCGTGAAGTGCTCAATTCCGTTTTTCTGTATCACGCCACCAAGGCCGGCCTGGACGCCGCCATCGTCAACACAGAGAAGATCCTCCGCTTCGGCCTGATCCCCGAATAGGAATGGCGACTGTCCGAGGACTTGATCTTCTATCGCGGCAGCGATTCTCTGGCCGCTTTTGCGGCCCACTTCAGGAAGAAGGCGCCACGATCCGCCCAGAAGCCTGAAAGGGCGGGCACACCCCTGGAGCGCCTGCCCCGCTACATCGTTCAAGGATCAAAAGATGGGCTCGTGGAGGACCTTGAGGCGGTCCGCAGCCAGGGCATGCCGCCGCTCGAAATCATCAACGGCCCCCTCATGGACGGCATGGCGGAAGTGGGCCGGCTCTTCAACAACAACGAGCTGATCGTCGCGGAAGTCCTCCAGTCCGCTGAAGCCATGAAGGCGGCGGTCTCCACGCTGGAACCCTTTATGGAAAAGACGGACCGGGATGGAAATGGGACGGTGATTCTGGCCACCGTTAAGGGAGACGTTCACGATATCGGAAAGAATCTCGTCGACATTATCCTTTCCAATAACGGATACCGCGTCATCAATCTCGGTATCAAAGTCACGCCCGAAAAATTAATTGAAGCGGCCAGGCGGCGCCGGCCCGACGCCATCGGCCTCTCAGGACTTCTCGTCAAAAGCGCCCGGCAGATGGTCGCCACTGCCGAAGACCTTACGGCCGCCGGTGTCAGAATTCCCATGCTGGTAGGAGGCGCCGCACTGACCGAGAAATTTACAGATCTGAAGATTGCACCCGCCTACGGCGATTTCGTCATTTACGCCCGCGACGCCATGAAGGGCTTGGATTTACTGAACCGGATCCGGGATCCGGCGAAATACGCCGCCCTTAAAAGGGACTGCGAGGCAAGAAGAAATGAGCGCCGCGGTCAGGAAACATCTCCTGAGGAATCCCGGCCAGAGCCGCCCCGCACCAGAAGCCGGTCCGTGGAGGTCGTCAAGCCCGTCCGCCCTCCCGACCTGGAAGAGCACCTCTACAAAGACATCCCGCTTCAAGAGATCCTTCCCTACCTTAATCCCGTTATGCTGTACAGTAAGCACCTCGGATTTCGAGGAAATTTCAAGCGGCGTCTTCAGCAGGGAGACCCAAAAGCACGGCAGCTGAAATCACTCGTGGACGACATTGTGGACAAGGGCCTGATCCATTGCCGCGCACTGTTCCGCTTTTTCGGGGCCCGTTCGGTTGACAACTCCATCTTGCTGGAAGGCAGCGGAATCCGCACTAAATTGGAATTCCCCAGGCAGCGCCGCAGCTCGAATCTTTGCGTGGCCGATTTTGTGCATCCCCAAGGCGGGGACTCCGTGGCGATGTTCGTCACCACGGCGGGCGAGGGCATTCGCGAAAGAGCCGAAGCGCTGAAGCACGACGGCGAGTACCTCCAATGCCATGCGCTGCAGGCTCTTGCTCTCGAGACGGCCGAAGCGGCCGCCGAATGGGTCCACAGGTTGATCCGCGAGCGCTGGGGCTTTCCCGATCCACCCGGCATGACCATGGCCGAACGTTTCCAGGCCCGTTACCGGGGAATCCGATACAGCTTTGGATATCCCGCATGCCCGAACCTGGAAGGACAAAGGCTCCTTTTCCAACTGCTGAAGCCGGGCCGTATCGGTGTCTCGCTGACCGAGGGTTTCATGATGGATCCGGAAGCCTCGGTGTCGGCCGTCGTGGTCCACCATCCCCAGGCGGTCTATTTCAGTATGTGACGACCCGCTCCAAAACACTCGCGCCCCCCCATGAGGGGCCCTGCAAAATGGGAGTTTGCGATGAGCTCCAAACGCGAATCACTTTCAAGCTGGTTGGCCGATTCCGTCATCGTGGCGGACGGCGCCATGGGTACCCTCCTCCAAAGCAGGGGCATTGCGGCCGGACAGTGCCTTGAAGAAGCGAACCTCAGCCGCGCCGAAACGGTATTCGCGCTGCACCGCGAGTACGTGCACGCCGGCGCCCGGATTCTTACCTCCAATACATTTCACGCCAACCGCCTGGCCATGAGCCGGTTCGAAATGGCGGACCGCGTCCGGGACATCAACGCCAGGGGCGTCGAAATCGCCAGGCAGGCCGCTCACGGCGGTCCCGTCTGGGTCGGGGCGAGCGCGGGGCCCCTCAAGGTGATGCTGAAGCCTTATGGGGACATGACAGAGGAGGAAGCCCGGGACATCTGCCGCGAGCAGATCGCCGCTCTGGCCGATCCCGGCCCGGATCTGTTCGTCCTGGAAACGCAGCAGTCCGTGCTGGAAACGGTGTTTTTCATCGAGGCCTGCAGGGAAATCGCCCCGGAGATCCCCATCCTCGCCTCGCTCACCTTCTCCAGTGAGGAAGGGCGCACCTTCTTCGGTGACACGGCGGTGGAAGGCTGCCGGAAGCTTGTGGAGAGCGGGGCGGACATCGTGGGGATCAACTGCTCCGTGGGACCCGCCGGCACCCTGCCCATCGTTGAACAGGTGGCTGAAAATGTGAACGCCCCTCTGTCCGTGATGCCCAACGCCGGCTACCCCACCGAGCTGGACGGTAAGATTGTTTACCTGTCCAGCACAGATTACGTTACCAGTTATATCAAGCGATACCTTGACCTCGGCGTCAATGTCGTGGGCGGTTGCTGCGGCACGACCCCCGAGACGATCCGGGCGGTCGCCGAACTCGTCAACCACCGGCCGCCCGTGAGGCGGCAAGTCAATCCGCAGGGCCGGATCGTGATCGACGAGCCTCCGCCCGAACCCGCCGACCCTCCCCACCTTCATACGAACGGGCGCTTTTTCGAGACTCTGGAGACTCAATTTTCAGTCACCTGCGAGATCTCACCGCCCAGGAATCCCGATGCCCGGCAGGCGGTGGAAACCGCGCGCCTCCTCAAACACGCCGGAGCGGGCGCCATCGATCTTGCCGATAATCCCATGGCCAAGGTCCGCGTCTCTTCCACCGCGCTGGCCCACTTCATCCAGCAAGAGACCGGGCTTCCCACCATCCTACACATGACCTGTCGGGACCGGAACCTCCTGGGGCTTCAAAGCGAACTCCTGGGCGCCTCTCTCTTGGGCGTGGAGGCGATCCTGGCGCTTTCCGGAGATCCCGCATCCATCGGCGATTTTCCCACCGCCACCTCCGTCAATGACGTCAACGCCCTGGGATTGGTGAAGATCATCAAATCTCTCAACGAAGGGCGTGACTTCTCGGACCATCCCCTGGGGGGAATGACCCGCTTCGCCGTGGGAGTCGGCGTCAACATGACCCCCTCCAACTGGGATAAGGAGTTGAACAAACTCAAGGAGCGGGTGGACGCCGGCGTCGATTTCGTGATGAGCCAGCCCGTCTTTACGCTCGAAGCGGTCGAACGCTTTCTCGAAAAGGCGAACTCCCTGCCCATCAAGGTCCTTCCCGGTTTGCTGCCGCTTTCCACTCTCAAACAGGCGCTCTTCCTCCACCACGAGGTGCCCGGCATCGTTCTTCCAGACAATCTGATCCAACGGATAGAATCGCTTGAGACGAAGGAAGATCAAGAGAGCTACGGCGTGGAACTGGCGCGGGAGCTTCTCGTCGGGCTCCGCTCCCTCACCCCCGGCGCCTACCTTACGAGCGGCGGTCGGCGTCACGAAATCCTGGAGAGGGTTTTGACCGCCATTCAATGATCCGACATGGTGCGCAAGCCCCTGCGCCTCGGGACACGGCGCGACGGCGGTCGGCGGATGGCCGGCGCGACGCGCAGCGTCCAACCACAGAGCTCACAAAGAAAACCCAATCAATTCTGTCTGACTCCCGCGTAGGTCTTCCGCCACCACGACTCACGATTCACTGTTCACGGTTCACCGGCCGCTGTGCGGCCATTGCCGACATCCGTCGTCCGTCAGCCGTCGGGCCTCCAGGCCCCACGCAGCAGCCGACTCCCTGGCCGCGAAGCGGCCTTTGGCGTCCGGCAGGGCCGCAAGGCGGAGTCGTGATACAATGAGATTTCATCGAGGCGTAGCGCACCCAAGACCCTTTAATTCAGATGGAATTCGGCAGCCGTCTCTCCAATAAGCCGGCCGGTTAAGTGTCTATTCGAGGCAGGCCACAACAAAGGGGAAGGCGCCATAAGTGTTTCAGAGGACGGGGAATCCGGATTTTAATTGGGGCATATCACCGCCCCTGTAGAACTACTTTGCAGACCGGCCGGGTGAGCATAAACTCACCTGTCTGAGAAGAGGAGTGCTACCGTGACCAAAGACAACAGATCAGGCGGCCTCTACCGCAACGCGATCAGCTACTTCGGCGGGCTCGTTGTTATCATCAGCGCGCTGTTTATCCTTTTCTTCCTGCTCGTAAATTTCAGCTTGGCCCAGCCGAATCCCTATATCGGTATCTTTACGTATATGATTTTCCCCGGTTTTCTCACGCTGGGGATCGTCATCTTCCTTTACGGGATGCTTCACGAAAGCCGGCGGCGCCGCAAGCTGGGCACCGAAGAAGCACGCCCCTACCCCGCCCTTGACCTGAACATTCCCAGCCAGAGACGCAAATTCGGATTCATCCTGGTGGGCGGGTCGTTCCTGGCCCTTCTGCTTGCTTTTGTGGGGTACAACTCCTACCTCTTTACCGAGTCGGTCACGTTCTGCGGCAAGGTGTGCCACACGGTGATGAAGCCCGAATACACCGCCTACAAGAACGGTCCCCATGCGCGGGTTGCATGCGTGGAATGCCACGTGGGCAGCGGCGTTTCGTGGTATGTGAAATCCAAGCTTTCCGGCGCACAGCAGGTACTCGCCGTGGCCCTGCATGATTATCCGACGCCGATTCCGGTTCCGATCAAGAATTTGC
>JARRNO010000124.1:0-6502 GCA_037384885.1 Acidobacteriota bacterium | reverse complement strand
CGGTGGACACGCTGGCAGGGGGCGGGGGCCTGATCACGCTGCCGGTGCTCTTAAGCCTGGGACTGCCGCCTCAGATCGCCCTTGGGACCAACAAACTGCAGTCATCGTTCGGTTCGGGCAGCGCCACCCGTCACTTCGTGAAAAAGGGGGCGGTCAGCTTGCAATACTACGCTTGGGGAATCGCCTGCACGGCAGTCGGCGCCACTGCCGGAGCATTCAGCGTTCAGTTGCTTCACGCCGATTTTCTGAATCACTTCATCCCCTTTCTGCTTATCGCCGTGGCGCTTTACGTCCTGTTCAGCCCCCGGCTCGGCCGGTTGGACCGGCGGGGCCGGATCGCGCCGGGGGTTTTCTTCCCCCTGGCCGGCTTGCTTTTCGGTTTCTACGACGGGTTCTTCGGTCCCGGCGTGGGATCATTCTGGGTGATCGCCATGATGCTGGGCGTAGGGTTCAACATGCAGAGGGCGACTGCCGGGACAAAGCTGCTTAATTTTACAAGCAACTTCGTTTCGCTTGTGACGTTCGCGGTAGGCGGCAGCGTCTACTATGCCGCGGGTCTTGTGATGGCGGCGGGGCAGGTTCTGGGCGGACGACTGGGGGCGGGACTGGTTCTCAAAGGGGGAACGCGGCTGATCCGCCCCATATTCATCCTCGTGGTGCTGGTCATCAGTCTCAAGTTGCTGTTCCTGCATTCCTAGCGGGTCCCGAACGGGCGTTGACGCCGGCGCCGGAATGCGATGGACGTCCGGATGAAATTCCTGCCGCCTAATCTGCTGTTATACTGACCGTAACGGTTCATTCAACGCGCAGGAGGCGGCATGATTGTCGGCGTCCCAAAGGAAATTTACCCGGGAGAAAGGCGGGCGGCCCTCGTCCCCGCTTCGGTCCAGCTCCTCGCAAAGGCGGGTCACGAGGTGCGGGTGCAGAGCGGCGTAGGCATGGAAGCGGGGTATCCCGACGGCCTGTACCGCGAAAAGGGTGCCGGAATTGCGCCCGACCGGCCGTCGGTGTTCGAGGAGGCCGACATCATCCTCCAGGTGAGGGGATATGGAGCGGACGCCGGCCATGGGAAGACCGACTTGAAGCTGGTCCGGCCCGGACAAGTTCTGGCCGGCTTCCACGAGCCGCTGTCCAACCCGCATGCGGCGGGGGAACTCGCGAAAAAGGGAGTGTTCCTCTTCGCGCTCGAACTCATGCCGAGAATCACCCGGGCCCAGGGCATGGACGCGCTGTCTTCCATGGCGACCGTTTCCGGCTATAAAGCCGTCCTGATGGCCGCCGACCGCCTACCCAGAATGTTTCCGCTGATGATGACCGCGGCGGGGACGATCAGCCCGGCCAAGGTTTTCATAGTTGGCGCCGGCGTGGCCGGCTTACAGGCCGTCGCGACGGCCCGGCGGCTTGGAGCCGTCGTGGAGGCGTATGATCTGCGTCCCGCCGTGAAGGAGCAGGTGGAAAGCCTCGGCGCCCGATTCCTGGAGATTCCCCTGGAAGCGGAAGACGCGGAAGGCGGCGGGGGCTATGCGAAGGCCATGGATGAGGCTTTCTATAAGAAACAGCGGGAGTTCATGGGTCGGGTGGTCCGTGACAGCGATGTGGTGGTGACGACGGCGGCGGTGCCCGGCAAGAAGGCTCCCGTCCTCGTAACCGCCGATATGGTTCGCGCCATGCGGCCGGGTTCAGTGATTGTGGACCTGGCCGCGGAACGGGGCGGCAACTGCGAATTGACCCGGGTGGATGAAGAAGTTATGGAGGCCGGGGTCACCATTCTGGGACCGGGCAACCTGCCCGCGGCCACGCCCTATCATGCCAGCCAGATGTACGGGAAAAACATCGCCTCGTTCCTGCTTCACGTGCTCGAGCAGGCCGGAACCGGTGAGGGCGTTGGCGGATTCGTTCCCGACCTGGCCGACGAAATTACCCGCGACACCCTCGTGGCGAAGGACGGGGAAGTGGTTCACCCGGCGGTTAAGGCGGTGTTGGAGCCGGAGGAATGATCTCCTGAGCTCATGACCATGGAGGGTTCAACCATGGAAGCATTTGTGATGGTTCTGACGGTCTTTGTGCTGGCGATTTTCGTCGGGTTCGAAGTCATTACGAAGGTGCCCCCGATTCTCCACACGCCCCTCATGTCTGGATCGAACGCCATCTCAGGGATTACGCTCATCGGCGCGATCCTTTCTTCGGGCGCCAAACTGACGCTCTTGACGACGATCCTTGGCTTTACGGCGGTTGTCTTTGCGACCATCAACGTGATCGGGGGCTTTCTTGTGACCCACCGTATGCTGGGCATGTTCAGGAAGAAGGACTGAGCTGTGAATCCCACACTGATCAACCTCGCCTACCTGATCGCCGCCGTCCTGTTCATCGTGGGCCTGAAGGGTCTGGCGCATCCCCGGACGGCAGTGCGCGGCAACATGATCGGGGCGCTGGGAATGCTTCTTGCTATCGTCGTCACGCTGCTCGACCAGCACATCGTGGGATACTGGGTTATCCTGGCCGGACTGGTGGTGGGCAGCGCTTTCGGCGTCTTGCTGGCGGTGAAAATCAAGATGACCGCCATGCCCCAAATGGTGGCCCTGCTCAACGGCTTTGGAGGAGGCGCCTCCGTGCTCGTGGCCGGCGCCGCCTACATCGAGATCATTTACCAGGGAGGCGCCGCCGGGCGCCAGCTCACCATATCCACCGCCGCCTCGGGGATCATCGGAGCCGTCACCTTCTGGGGAAGCCTGGTGGCCTTCGCCAAGCTTCAGGAAATCATGCCCGGCAAATCCATTCTAGTCCCGGGGCAACAGGTGTTAAACGCCCTGCTGGGGGGCGTCAGCGCCGGATTCGGCGTCTGGCTGGTTCTGGCGCCGTCCGATGTCTGGACTTACTGGGTGCTTGTCGCGGTCGCTTCGGTTCTCGGCGTTCTGGTCACGATCCCGGTGGGCGGCGCCGACATGCCCGTCGTGATCGCACTGCTCAACAGCTATTCGGGCCTGGCCGCGGCGGCCACGGGCTTCGTGTTGAACAACAACGTGCTGATCATCGCCGGGTCCCTCGTGGGTGCATCCGGCATCATCCTGTCCCAGATCATGTGCCGGGCCATGAACCGCTCTCTGGGAAAGGTGCTGATGGGCATGACGGAGTCTGGCGGCGGCCCCGGTGAAGGGGAAGCCATTTACGAAGGACGCATCAAGTCCACAACGGCCGAGGAACTGGCCATGATCTTCGAAGCGGCGCGCCGTGTCGTCGTGGTGCCGGGTTACGGTATGGCCGTCGCCCAGGCTCAGCATGCGGTTCGGGATCTCATGAACCTGCTGGAGGAACGGGGTATCGAGGTGGAGTTCGCCATTCACCCCGTGGCGGGACGCATGCCCGGCCACATGAACGTCTTGCTGGCGGAAGCGAACGTTCCGTATGACAAGCTCAAGACCATGGAAGAAGCCAATCCATCCTTCCAGCAGACGGACATCGCCATTGTCATCGGGGCCAACGACGTGGTGAACCCACTGGCGCGGGAAGCTTCGGATTCCCCCATCGCGGGGATGCCGATTCTCAACGTGGACGAGGCCCGTACCGTCGTGGTGATCAAAAGAAGCCTCAGCCCCGGTTTTGCCGGCGTGCCAAACCCCCTTTTCGCCAGGGACAATACCCTCATGTATTTCAACGATGGTAAGAAGGCTGTTCTGGATCTCGTGTCGGCATTGAAGGAGGCGGGCTGATGCCGGGGAGGCGGGGTCGGTGAACGGTCCGTTGCGGGTTTGTGTTTTTTGCGGTTCGTCCAGGGGATTCGGGCCGGTTTACGCCGGCGCGGCGGAACAACTCGGCCGGTCGTTGGGGGAGAGGGGAATCGGCTTGGTTTACGGAGGAGGACACATAGGGCTGATGGGTGTGGCGGCGGATGCCGCTCTCGCCGCGGGAGGCGAGGTCATTGGGGTCATTCCCCAGGCTCTCCTCGACCGCGAACTCGGCCACCGCGGTTTGACGGAACTCCGCGTAGTGCAAACCATGCATGAGCGAAAAGCTCTCATGAACCGGCTTTGTGAGGCCTTCATCGCGCTTCCCGGGGGGTACGGGACACTGGACGAGCTCTGCGAGGCTCTCACATGGGCGCAGCTGGGCATTCACCAAAAGCCATGCATCCTTCTGAATGTGGAGGGTTTTTTCGATCAGCTCCTGGCGTTGTTCGACCATCAGGTGGAGGAGGGATTTCTCGCGGCTGAACACCGCCGGCTGCTCAGAGTGGAGAGGGACCCCTCAGCCCTGGCGGAATCCCTTGCCGTCGAGCTGGAAAGCCTGGGTACCACCTAACTTTCTGAACGCGCCGGCTAATCTTCGTCCTGTTTATGAGACTCTGTTTCGGACAGACCGTGCCGCTCAAACAGGGTCCAATACACCAGGTATCCCAGTCCGATCACCGCGAGGAAAAAGCCCCATACCCAAGCGGGACTGTGGGGCGCCGACACCCAGAGAGCGATGGTCAACCCGATACCGACGGACAGCCACCAGGTGGCCCGCCGGGCGTATGAGCGCTGTCGGTCGTGGTGATATCTGGTCCGGCGGCTCTTCATTTCCTTTGGAAGAATGCCCTTCTCGATGGCCGCAAGATTCTCTTTGTGTTCGATCATGCGGATCCTGTAAATAAAAAAGAAAACCACCGCCACGACAAAACCGCCGAGAGCCATCCCCACCAGAGGGATCAAGAACGAAAAGAATGTATTCGATAGGGAACCCATGCCTCGCCTCCTTTCAACTGCTTAGACGGAGGGACGGTGATTCCGGTTTCAGCCCCGCCCGCGGAAGGGGTGAAACCGAATAGTGAGTTCCTTCGTCAAAGAAGGCAAAGGAGACGGCCGCTGTGGAGCCGCTGCCGAATGAGCGGGAATGGATTCTGCGCTTCAAGAACGGTGACCCAGCCGCTTTCGAGCGGATCATGGTCCATTACGAGGTATACGTTCTTGCCCTCATGCTGCGCATGACGGGTGGAAAGCGGGATTTGGCGGAAGACCTATGCCAGGAAACTTTCTTGAAGGTGCTGAAAGGTCTATCCCGTTTCCGACATAAGAGCAGCCTGAAGACCTGGATCTTCCGGGTCGCCCACAACACGGCGGCGGATCACCTCCGCGCCCGGCGCGAGGAGCCGGCCGTCGAGGAGGATGCTGCTGCGGAAATTCAGGATACGTCGGTCTCCCTGGAAGAAGCCTTGGATCAAAAGCGTCTACGGGAATGGATTCTCTTGGCGTTAGATCAGCTTCACCCTTCCCAGGGGGAGGTGCTGAACCTCTATTACTGGGCTGGATTTTCCGTGGAGGAAATCGCGCATGTGACGGGAGCCCCCGTAGGAACCGTCAAGACCCATCTGCACCGCGGACGTTCAGCGCTTCGTCAGCGTATCGCCAATCTGGTCGAGGAGCGGTCATCATGAACTGTTTGGAATTTGAGCAGTGGCTGGAACAGGGTATTTCACGGTGGGGCGACCGGCCCGCACAGGTGAGACAGCACTTGGACTCCTGTCCGAAATGCCGCTTTTCACTCCGGCTGGAAGAGCTGATGCTTGACGCTCCGGACTGGTCGCCCCATCTTTCGATGGCGACGGAGAGGCGGGTCGCCCTGCTGGCCCAGGCGGCCGTACGGCGGCTTTTCCGGCGTGAAATCCACGAGCGCTTAGTGGACGCGGCTGTCACCGCGGTCATGGTGGGGGGCATTCTGGCGGGCGTATTCTTTGCGCTGCCCGGCTTCGTGCATGACTGGAAATGGCCGCAACCCGTCGCCAGAATGCTGGAAGGGCTGTTTCCTTGGATCTACCACCTGAAGCAGACCCTGCTCCAAATGGTTCCCTTCCTCCAAACGGACGGCGGCAAGGCTCTCTTTGCGGCGATGTTTGTCACACTGCTGTTTTCTCTCGTCCTTGTGGCTCGGGTCATGCTCCCGGCATCGGAGCGATGGCGTGAACACCCTTCCTGATCCGCCCGGGACCGGGCTCAGGATGCCCTGAAAACAACGCCGCGCTCCACCAGCTTTTCCATCATGAAATCGAAGCAGCCCTCATCCCGCCCGAGGAATTCCGGGGGTGTGATGCCTGGCGTCCGGTACAGTCCTGCCGCGAGAGCGCGGACGCCTGCCGTGCATGTATAACCGGTTGTTCTCGCCATCGAGGTCGTTCGGGTCTCTTTGTCGTAACGGTCGAACAGGTCAAAGCGTCTGCGGGCGGGTCGGCCGTCCTTTTCGCCCTCCAGGATTACCCTCATCACCGTCAGATCTTCCTCACCTTCTGGAAGCCGCCACTGCGAGAAGAGGAGCTGTGACGTCACATCGAGAGGCGCAACGGGAGCCCCGCCCACATCCATAGGCGCCTTGTCGAAGAACCCAGTTTCGCGAAGCATCCGCATCCTTTCGGCGTGGCCGGGGTACCGAAGGGTCTTCTCTTTCATATTTGGAACGTCGATCGTTTTAAGAAGCGTCCTGAGACCGTCGGTGTTAAATGATTCGAGGGTGCCCACGCCCGGGAAGTCAAGGA
>JARRNO010000123.1:0-6565 GCA_037384885.1 Acidobacteriota bacterium | reverse complement strand
GTCGAATCGCTCGCCCCGGCTCAGGACGACTTCGAGACTCCCCAGGCCCAGGAGGATGAAGAGAAAGCTCCAATAATCGACCCGGCCCTTGGGCTTCTTGATGTAGGGCGGGTCGATGACGAAGATGAGGGCGAGAATGATCGCCAGAATTCCGATGGGCAGGTTGATATAGAAAATCCAGCGCCAGCCGAACCGGTCGGTGATCCATCCGCCAAGGATGGGGCCGATAATCGGGCCGAAGACCACGCCGATCCCGAAGTACGACAGCGCCTTGCCCCGGCCCTCCGGGGGGAAGGCTTCAAGCAGAATGGCCTGGCTCATGGGCACGATAATGCCGCCGGAAAGCCCCTGGAGAACACGCATGACGATGCAGAAGGTGAGGGTCGGCGCCGCGCCCGTTCCCACTGAAGCGAGGGTGAAGACGGCCAGGGAAAGGATAAAGATCCGGCGTCTTCCGAAGAAATTTCCCAGCCACCCGGTCATGGGAACGATCACCGCGTTGGCCACCAGGTAGGAGGTCAGCACCCAGGTAATCTCGTCCACACCGGCGGAAAAGGTCCCCTGCATGTGCGGCAGCGCCACGTTCGCCACCGATGTGTCCACCGCCTGCATCATGGTGGCCAGCATGGTGGCGAAGGTAATCATGAATTTGCTGGGGCTGGATGATGTGTTGATTGCTGTGCTCCCTACTCGATCAGGGCTGAAAACAGCGCAGCCTAAGCTGCCGGAACAACGTCAGTGCCCGCCGGGAGAAGAGGTCCCCGTTTTGCCGGACAGGAGGAGAATGAACGGCAAAAAGACCACAAACGCAAGCGTAAGCATCCAGAAAACGTCCACGTAGGCGAGAAGAACGGACTGCTGCTGGACGATGCCGTACATGAGACGATGGGCGAGCGCCTTTGTGGAGGACGGGTCAAGGCCTGCCAGGGAAAAGAGCCCGTGCGTCATCTCCTCGATACGTTGCTGAAAGGCTTGCGAGTACGGCGTCAAGTGCGCCACCAGATTGTGCTGATGAAACTGAGCCCGGCGGCCCAGGACTGTGGCGGAAAGGGCGATCCCCACGGAACCGCCTTCATTGCGAAGCAGGTTGAACAGCCCCGTCCCCTGCCCCGTTTGCTGGGGAGTCAGTCTCACAAAGGCCGCCGTGGTAATGGGAACGAAGAGGAACCCAAGGCCGAATCCCTGAATAAGCCTGGAAAGCATGAGGTAGAAAAAGTCCACGCGAAGGTTGACCGCCTGCAGGAGCCAGAGCGACCAGATATTGAAAACGGCTCCGACCAGAACGAGAATCCGCGTATCCACCTTGCCCACGAGCGCCCCCACAACCACCATGGCCACCAGCGAAGACACGCCACCGGGAGAAAGCACCAGGCCCGCCCACGTCGCCGTGTATCCCATCAGGTTCTGCGCGTAGAGCGGAAGCATGGTAAACGAGCCATAGAGCCCGAACCCGAGCAGGAACATCAGGAAGGTGCCTGTGGCAAACTCGCGGTTCTTGAACAGCTTCAAATCCACCAGGGGGTGCTCGGCCGTGAAGGACCGCCATATGAACAAAGCCAGCCCCGTCAGGGACATGAGGGCGAAAATCTTGATAAAGTTGCTGTGAAACCAATCATATCGCTGGCCGCGGTTCAGCATGACCTCCAGGCAGCCGAGGCCCAGTGCGATGAAGATAAAGCTGGCATAATCCACTTTGCCCTTGGGCTTCTTGAGATAGGGCGGATCGACAATGAAAAGCAGGCCCATCAAGATCCCGAGGATACCGACGGGAATATTGATGTAGAAAACCCAGCGCCAGTTCATGGTGTCCGTGATGTAGCCGCCGAGCGTGGGGCCGATGATGGGACCGAAGACAACGCCGACGCCGAAAAGCGCCATCGCCTTTCCGTGCTCCTCTTTGGGGAAGGATTCCAAGAGAATGGCCTGGGACATGGGAACCATCGCGCCCCCGGCGAAGCCCTGGATGACGCGCATCACCACCAGGAAGCTCAGGGTGGGCGCCGCGCCGGATCCAAGTGAAGCCAACGTGAAGATGCCCAGGCACCAGATGTAGAAACGCTTCCGTCCGAAATAGTTGCCGAGCCAGCCCGTGATCGGAAGGATCACGGCGTTGGCAACGAGATAGGAGGTGATGACCCAAGTGATTTCGTCCACGCCGGCGGAAAAGGTCCCCTGCATGTGCGGCAGGGAGACGTTGGCGACGGAGGTGTCCACCACCTCCATCAGCGTTCCGATCATGGCCGTGAAGGCGATGAGGTATTTGTTGGTGGTCCCGCTCGTCATGAATGGCCCTTGATGTCACCCGGCTGGAAGCATCGACCCTCTCCAGCCGGCCGTGTCTGGCAAAACGTTCCTACGGCGGCAGTATGGGAGCGAGAGAACTCAGCTCTTCTCCACCCGGCCGTCTTCCACCTTGACCGGCGCCGACTTCGTATCCACGACCACATGAACGGAGAGTCCGAGCCTGAGGCTGTGGTCCTGATTGGACTTGGGATCGACGGCGATCCGCACCGGAAGCCGCTGGACAACCTTGACCCAATTGCCCGTGGCGTTTTCCGGCGGAAGGAGCGAGAAGGCGGCTCCCGTTCCCGCGCTCAGGCTTTCCACGTATCCCCTATATTCGCGGTCGGGGTTGACATCGGTGTGGAAGGTGACCTTCTGGCCGGGCTGAATCCTCTTGAGCTGCGTTTCCTTGAAGTTCGCATCCACCCACACGTGCCCGCCGCTCATGGGAACCACCGCACAGAGGGGCTGGCCCGGCGCCACAACTTCTCCGTCCTGGATGCTCTTCTTACTGACGTAGCCGCTGACGGGCGAGGTAATGGTGCAGTAGGAACGCTTGAGTTCAGCCTCGTTCACCCGCACCTCGGCCGTCTTGATACCCTTGCGGTCGACCGCTTGCTTGGCCTCCGCCGCCGAAAGAGACTTCCTGGCCGCGGTGAACCTGGCCTCCGCGACCTGCTCGGCGGTCACGGCCTGGTCGTATTTCTGTTTGGGGATGGACTGGCGCTTGATCAGTTCGGTGAAGCGCTTCAGGTCCAGCTTCCTGAGGGCCAGTTCACTTTGGGCGGCCTGGATCTGGGCTTCGGCCTGGAGGATCTGAGCCCGGTCGGTCGCCAGTACCGACTGGACCTGGGCCAGGGCGGCCTCGGCCTGCTGCACGGCCTGGTCGTAGTCTCTCGGGTCGAGCGTCGCGATGACCTGTCCTTTCTTGATCAGCTGGTTCTCCGTCACCGGCGCGGTGAGAATCGTCCCGGGGATTCGTGACGAGACCGAATACTTGTCTCCGTGCACGTAGGCGTCCTCGGTGCTGGGGTAAATCTGGGCGTGGCGCCAGTAGATCACTCCGCCCACGACGATGGCCGCTACGAAAAGACAGATCACCAGAAGGCTGATCCATTTCTTACTCATGTTTCTGCTCCTGTCCGGATGTGGATAGGTCACTGTAAAATTGAGCGAGTTTGCGCCCCGTGATACCCAGAAGGATCCCCTGCTTCATGTAGGCGCTATAGTGCTGCGCGACAAGGGCGAACCGGCTCTCGGCGAGAACGGACTCCGCGTCGAGCACATCCGTCGTTTTGGCCAGGCCGGCCTTGTACTGATCCTCTTCGATTCTGAGGTTTTCCGCCGCCGCCGTCACGTTGGTTTCTGCGGTCTTCACTTCTTGCAGCGCCTGGCGGTAATCCCGATAGGCTTGGTCGACCTTGATTTCCACCTGCCGCCGGGCTTCCACCAGACTCCGCTGCGCCTTTTGCACGTCGATCCCTGCTTCCTTGATTTTTGCGGACCGCACGCCCCCGTCGTAAAATTTCCAAGACATTCCCACGAAGAGATAGTTGGCGTTCGGGTATTCCAGATACTGATTCTGTTCATAGGTGTGCGCCGCTTCGGCAAAGACGTTCGGATAATAGTCCCGCTTTCTGGCGGTGAGCTGGGCGGAGGCCGCTTTGACCGAAGCCTTGATGGCCTTGACCAGGGGATTCCTGGCGAGCGCTTCCTTTTTGTACTGGAGAAGCGTACCAGGCAGCATGGGCGGGGCGGGTAAGCCGTCTGGAAGCGCCAGGGGCGCCGCCGGCGAGCGGCCCATGATCCGGTTCAGTGACTGGACGGCCACCGCTTCCTGGTTCTTCACCTGGGACGCCTGATCCTCCACCGTGCGGAGGCGCACCTGCGTTTCCAGCAGGTCGTTGCGGGCCACCATTCCCTGGGAGTAAAGATCATTGACCACCTTGAGGTGGCTCTCCAGGGCCTGGATCCGCTTCGCCACCACACCTTGGCGAGCCTTGTAGGCCAGGGCCTTCAGGTACGCTCCCATTCCGTCGAGTTGCGCCGACACGATATGGTAAATACCTTTCTGATCCGCGGCGTCGACCATATTCCGGGTAGCCTGCAGGGCGTACTTGCGCTTTCCCCCGTCCCAGAGCAGCTCGCGGGCTCCGAGCTTGTACTGCCAGAAGTTCTGTTCGGTGGTTGGAGCGGCCAGCGCCCCGAAGAGGGCGATAATTTGATTGTCCCGGTTGAAGTGGCCTCCCGACAGCTCCAGGCTCGGGTAATAGCTGGACTGAACCTTTCGTGTATCCTGCTCGGCCTTCTGAACGTCCAGGCGGGCATTGACGGCCTGCTCGCTGTTTTTCGCCACCTGACGAAGGGCGCTGGAGAGCGACAGGGGCGCCGGGCCCGGTGGATCCGCGGCGAGCAGCGGCAGCGCGAAGCCAATGGCCAGGACCGCGGCCGCCATCCGTTTCACTGTCCCCCCACTCCGCGCAGGAATCCTTGTACGGCACGCTCTACGCATTCTGAAATCTCCTCGTTGGGCCTGAACTTACGGTGATAATAAAGGGCCGCCTGCGTGGCGTCCCAGAAAAACTGAACCAGAAACTCCGGATCCTCGTCCCGGAACAAACCCCGGTCGAGGCCCCGCTGGATGATTCGGAGCACACGCTCCCGTTCCTCCCGGTACACGCGGTCGATCCTCCGCCCGAAGCGCGATTTGAAATCCCAGTCGTAATGCAGGCGCTCCTTCAAAAAGACCGGGAGGAATTCGGGCGCCTCATGGAAGCTTTCCACCCGAACCTCGATGAGCGCCTTCAGCTCGTCCAGCGGGTTGTCCAATCCCTCCAGCGCCCTCGTGATCCGGGACTGGAAGGACTGCGCCCGGTAAAGAATAACCTCTTCGTACAGACGCTGTTTGGATGGAAAGTGCTCATAAACGCCCTGCATGCCGATCTGGGCTTCCGCAGAGACCTCCTGCATAGTCGCCTCGTGAAACGGATGTTTCCCGAAAACCCGTTCAGCGGCCTGCAGCAGCAGGTCCCGTCTCAGTGCTTTTTCCATTTCTTTTCTTCGATTCGCCATGGCGCAACGCTCTCAGAATAGAAATTCCAATTATAGAATCGAAATTCCACAATGTCAAGGACAGGAGGGAGAGCCGCCGAAAGGCCTCGCCGGATCAAACGCCGTCCCTGCCTCATACCCCCCAAAGGCGGGAGAAACAGCCGCTTCGCCGTGTTTGTTCCTTGCGCGGGGCCCGCGCGCCGGCGGACAGTGGCAGCCGGAACCGCCCGGGCATATAATGATAGAGAGATTTGTTTTTGACATGGCGGAACCAACGAAACGAAGAAGGTCATGGAGCCGGAACCGCCGAATAGGGAGGAGCCGGTCATGAGAATCGCCGCGGTGGTCCAGGAACCCGAAAAGAGCTTTTTGCGTACCGGGAGCCACGCCCTTTCACGACGCGAAGTGGAATTGGAAATCTTGAGTGCGGACGAAGGTCTTGTGGATCGCTTCGTCCTTCAACACCAGCCTGATCTGGTGATTATGGATGCCGATCTGCCCCGGTACTCGGCCTTTAACGTGGCGCAGACCCTGCGCCGGTTCAGCCAGTTCCAGGAACTGCCCATCTATATTCTTTCATCCAAGGACCGCGAAAACGACGCCAAGCTGGCGGGCGCCTCGATCTTTCTGGCCAAGCCGGTGGACACGGCCGCCCTCGACGCGGCTCTGGCAAAGCACATCACGTCGAAACTTCGGAAGGCCGCGCGAAAGCAGATCAAGAGCCCCTGCGTGGTGTCCACAGGCGGCAAGAAGCTTGAAGGCCGCGTGCTCGACGTGTCGGTAAACGGGGTTCGTGTGGCCCTCAAGGAGAGCATGTCCCCGGGGATGCTGGTTCGCCTCGGCTTCGCCGTCCTCCTGGGACGCGACACCCATATTGTTCACTGCACCGCGCGCATCGTCCGCCGCATCCCCGAAGGCTACGGCATGGCCTTCTGCTCCCTCGACCCCAAGAGCCGCGGTCTCCTCCACATGTACGCCGCCCGGGCGTAGAGGCTGCTCCGCGGCCGGGCCGCGCCACGTCCGGTAAGGAAGAGAAGAGCTAGGGCGTAAAGGGTGTTCGCAGGAAATCCTTCGTAAGCAAAGATTTGAATAGAGGACCGATGCAAGGTCGGCCTTTGGCAACCAAAGGCCGCTACAGCCGCCGGAGGCGGCGGCTTCTTGACATCTTCACTTCCTCACCACCCCTGCGGGCTTCTTCCGAAGAGTATCCGCCCGCGGCACCGTTGCCATG
>JARRNO010000122.1:0-6596 GCA_037384885.1 Acidobacteriota bacterium | reverse complement strand
CGTCGTATTATCCTGATCTGTTTGTTTTTCATCGCGGCCCTGGCTGTTGCGGCCGGGTCTTCATACTTTCCGGAATTCTACCACCTGTACCTTCCAGAAATCGGTCATTGGGCGACTTACGACATCACGGGCAAATCGGGTACGGAAACGCTGACATTCGCTTTGGTGTCCAAAGACGGAAAGAACGACTGGTTCGAGATGAGAAGCAAGACCGGCGAAGGTCTGTTTACGGTGGCGTATCTGGTGAAGGGTGACCCGACGATCGATGCCAACGTCCTGAAAATAAAAGCCAGGAGCCCTGACGGGACCCTGATTGAAATTGACAAAGACACGTTGGAGCGGTTGAGAAGGGAAAGGCAAAGCGTTCTCGGCCAGAACGCCGTGCCGATCGGGCCGACGATCGGTAAACTAAAGTCGCTGCCCAGTGAGACGCTGAAGATCAAGGGCCACTTGCTGCGCTGTTCGCACATTAAAATCATCGGGAAGGACGGTGACAGCGCCGAAGCTTGGATTAGCCGGGAAGTTCCTCCCTTCGGCCTGGTGAAATTGGTCAGCGGAGATGACAAGGTGGTGCTGAAGGACTTCGGAAAGGGCGCCAAACCCACGTTGACGGGGCCTGTTAAGAAACTCGTCGTGGATTAACCAGGGCCTTGGGGCTCGCGAACTTTTTATAATGGGACGATTTTGAATGGGGAGCATACTATGAAGCGGGTAGTGAAGACATCATCGGCGCCGGCCGCTATCGGTCCCTATTCGCAAGCCGTCATCGGCGGCGGCATGGTCTTCTGTTCGGGACAAATCGCCTTGGATCCGGCAACCGGGGAGATGGCGGGTCGTGACGTAGCCTCACAGACTCGCAGGGTGCTTCAAAACCTGCGCGAAGTTCTGAAGAGCGCCGGCGCTTCCTTGGAGGATGTGGTCAAGACAACGGTTTTCCTTCGAGACATGAACGACTTCGGCGCCATGAACGAAGTCTACGCGGAGTTTTTCAGTGAACGTCCCCCAGCGCGGGCCGCGGTTCAGGCCGCGCGTCTGCCAAAGGATGCCCTGGTAGAGATCGAAGCCATTGCTGTTTTGTCCTGAGAGAGCCGGGGCCAGGATCCCAAAGCACCTCTTTGGGGAATCAGCCTGAGGATGGGCCGCTTTCACGCACGAGATCTATGATGACGACTTGGGGAGGCTCGAACAGCCGGAAGGGTGGCCCCCAGGTCCCGCTTCCCCGGCTGGTGAAGAGACAGGCTCCCGCGCCCAGTTTATAGAGCCCCGCGATGCGGCGATAAGAAAGCCTGGTCAAGAAATTGTAAGGGAAGATCTGCCCTCCGTGCGTGTGTCCCGAAAGTTGGAGATCGAAGTCAAAGGGGCCCGATTCAGGGACGTCGGGCCGGTGCTTGAGAAGTAATCTGAACATCCCCTGCGGCGCTTCACTGAGCAACGAACTCTCGGGAGCAGGCTTCTCTTTTCCCAATCTCCTGCCAGCCGGATCATCCACGCCCGTCAAGGCGAGGGGTAACCCCTTCCATACGGTTTCATTTCTCAGGAGCGCAAACCCCGCTTCGTCCGTAAACTCGGACGCTTGAGCGATCCCCGCATAAAACTCGTGGTTGCCGGTGCACGCGTATTTCCCAAGAGGGGTATGCACCGACGCCAGCATGGCGGCCAATCCATTCATCCGGTTCATCTGACCGTCCACGAGATCTCCCGTGGACACCAGGAGATCTGGTCGCGCTTTCCGGACCGCCTTCAGGATAGCCCTAAGACGTGAAGCGCGCACCATCAGGCCCAGGTGGACGTCTGAGATCTGCACGATCCGGAGACGGCGGGTGCCTGGAGGAAGTTTTTCAGTACGGATCACGACGTGCGGGGTCTGAAGGGTTCTCGCCTGAACGAAGCCGATAACGGCCCCCACAAGCGCTAGAGCCAGCGCAGTGAAGAAAGCCGCCCGTGAGGATAGGATCCAAAGAGGACGGTTCTGATGCATCATCATACCAACAGCCTTCCCGGCCATCTGATAAACATCCACCGCCAATCCCGACGCTAGAAAAATCAGGACAAATCCCATCCACAGATAACCGATCCAGGCCAAAATACGTGAGGCGGTTTCCCAGCCGAGGCGCTCGCCCAGGTGGACAAAGATGGGGGCCACGATCATTCCGGCCATGATAAGAGCGAGGAAAAGTCCGGTGCGCATTCCAAACGCCCAAGCCGAACGGCATTTTAAAAAAAGATAGGCGTTCATCGCTCCATAGACAAGAACATACATGGCCAGAAATAGCACGTGCTTCCTCCCGAAAAGCAGCGAAGGCGGAACGTCATCATTCGCCGAGTCAGGCCCACATAGGCGTTATACCCTGCGTCGAGCGCCCGTCGCAAGCGCGGAGCGAAGGATGCAAATCCGGGAAGGTGACTTGCGGAAGAGCCGGAATCCATGGAAAATGGTGATTGGAGCCCTGCAGGGATGATTAGGGCGGAGACTCTGGGAAAAGCGGGTGACATCGTTGAGCAAAGACCAGTCAAGAATTCGCAATTTCAGCATTATCGCCCATATCGATCACGGTAAGACGACGCTCTCGGACCGTTTGCTCCAGACCACTCACGCCGTCAGCGACCGTGAAATGGTCAACCAGTTCCTCGATGGAATGGACTTGGAGCGCGAGCGTGGCATCACCATCAAGGCCCATGCCGTTCGCCTCTTATATACTGCCAAGGACGGCCATGAGTATACGCTTAACCTCATCGATACGCCCGGCCATGTGGATTTTAACTACGAAGTGTCGCGTGCGCTCGCTGCCTGTGAGGGGGCGCTGCTCGTCGTGGACGCCAGCCAGGGCGTTGAAGCGCAGACGCTCGCAAACGCTTACTTGGCGGTAGATCAAGACCTTGCTATCATCCCCGTCATCAACAAAATCGATCTTCCCTCGGCGCAGCCCGACAAAGTCATCCAGGAAATAGAGGAAGTGATAGGGCTCGAGGCATCCGACGCCATTCTGGCTTCCGCCAAGGAGAACACCGGAATCGAGGAGATCCTTGAAGCGGTCGTGGAAAAGCTTCCCCCGCCGAAAGGAGAACGCGAAGGGCCGCTCAGAGCCTTGATATTCGATTCCTGGTACGACGCTTACCGGGGCGTGGTCATGCTCGTTCGCGTGATAGACGGGATCTTGAATGTGAAAGACAAGATCCGCCTGGTGGCTGA
This sequence comes from Acidobacteriota bacterium, assembly GCA_037384885.1. Classification (GTDB taxonomy): domain Bacteria; phylum Acidobacteriota; class UBA4820; order UBA4820; family DSQY01; genus JARRNO01. Next base: position 3,406 of record JARRNO010000122.1, on the reverse strand, counting down.
TGGATCCGACCACGACGTGGAAGGTCTGGGAGTATTTACTCCGAAACCGCTCGCGGTCGACTGCCTCCAGGCAGGTGAGGTTGGATTCGTCATCGCAGGGATCAAGGATGTGGCCGCTGTGAAAGTGGGAGACACCCTGACCCATGCGAGCGAGCCCGCCGAGGTTCCGCTGCCCGGCTTCAAGGCGGTCAAGCCCATGGTGTTTGCGGGACTTTATCCCGTGGACGCCGCAGACTATGAAAACCTGAGGGACGCGCTTCACAAGCTCAGGCTCAACGACTCTTCCTTTGTGTTCGAGCCCGAAACAAGCGAAGCCCTCGGGTTCGGCTTTCGATGCGGCTTCCTTGGATTCCTCCATATGGAAATCATACAGGAGCGTCTGGAACGTGAATTCAACCTGGATCTGATCACCACCGCCCCAAACGTACGCTATCAGGTTCGGAAGACCGACGGCTCGCTGACGGATGTGGAAAATCCCTCGCAGATGCCCGCCCCCAACGAAATGCATGAGATTCTTGAACCGCATGCCTCCGTGACCGTGCTGACGCGTGGCGAGTACGTGGGAAATCTTCTGCGGCTTTTTGAGGAGCGCCGTGGAATCCAGGAAACCTTCCAATACGCGAGCAACGAGACTGTCCTGCTGCGCTACAAGCTCCCTTTGAGTGAAATCATCGTGGACTTCTATGATCGCATCAAATCGCTTTCCCGCGGATACGCCTCCATGGATTATCTGGTCGTTGGTTATGAGCCGGGCGATCTTGTGCGCGTCGACATTCTCGTCAACGGCAGGGCCGTGGACGCCCTTTCGTTTATCTCGGACCGCCGCAAAGCCGAATTCAGAGCCCGCGAGATCACCCGGCGCATGAAAGAGCTTGTCCCGAGACAGCTCTTTGAAGTCGCGATCCAGGCTTCGATCGGAGGGCGAATCATCGCCCGCACCAACGTGAAGGCTCTTCGAAAGAACGTCCTTGCCAAATGCTACGGGGGCGATATCACTCGAAAGCGAAAGCTTCTGGAAAAGCAGAAAGAGGGGAAACGCAGAATGAAGCAGGTCGGTGATGTGGCCATCCCGCAGGAAGCCTTTCTATCCCTCCTGAAGATCGGAGATTCTCAGGACTGAAGAGGCGCCGCCGGCCGCCAGGCGCCGCCCGTATGAGTTGGGAACGGATTATGGCCCGCCTCCTTCTTCTCCACAATCCCGCTGCAAAACACGCACCTGGAGCCGCACTGCTTCATGACATCGAACTGCGTCTACGATGGGAGGGATTTGCGGTGCACACCGCGGCCTCCAGGAGGCCGGGTGATATTTCGGCTCTTGCGGCACAAGGGGCCCAAGATGCTTACAACAGAGTCGTGGTCTGCGGGGGAGACGGCAGTGTGCGCGAGGCGGCCCAGGGACTGGCCGGGAGCGGAGTTCCGCTGGCCATCATTCCACTGGGCACCGCCAATGTCCTGGCCCGGGAAATCGGTCTTCCCGTCAAAAGGACCTTGGAATGTGCAAGACAGGCGGGCAGAGGCCTTGCAAAATCCGTCACCCTGGGGCTGGTTAACGGCAAGTCGGTCTTTACGTTTTGCGCTTCGGCCGGCTTGGATTCCATGGCCGTTTCCCATATCGATCTGAAAATGAAGCGCGAGACCGGTGCTTGGGCCTATCTTTACGCGGGCCTGCTTTCGAGTATTTCGGGTGAGCTTCCTGACCTGGAGATTCATGTTCCCGGGCGAAAAGCTGTGAGCGCTTGGCAGGTTTGGCTCACGAACGGCCGGTATTACGGTGGAGGTCTGCAACTGTCGCCTTCAGGCTCTCTTTTTGTGGGAACACTGAAACTTATTGTTCTGCAGAGACGATTCGGAGGAGGAATTCCATCCGCTCTTTGCTCATTGCTGAGCGGCAGGGGACTCGAAGGCGGAAAGGGAGTCATTTCGCTCGATGCGCACCACGTGGAGATCACATCCAACCTTCCATCCCCGCTGCAGCTCGATGGAGATGTGCTCCACCACACCCCTGTCACGATCACTGCAAAACCGGAAGCGGTACAGGTTATCTTTCCCTCGGGGCCGGGAACCTAGAGGGTGGAGTTCCAAGCGCTGCGATCACGGCTTGAGGGTTGAGCGAAACTGCTGGTAGCGTGCGATGACTTCCTTTTCGTGTTTGACCTCGTCCTGATAAAAATGATTAAGCACGAGCCGGAACATGGGATCGTCGGTCAACCCTGAAGCTTCCTGGTAGAGTTTCTGGGATTCGCGCTCGGCTTCGATCGCCGTCCGAAGCAGGTCGAACAGCCTCTGTTCCCGACCTGTCAAGGCAAGCTTTGTGTTCATGTTCCCTCCCTTTCCCCACTGATATCTTAGTGCGCGGAAACCTCAAAAAAATCCCGGCCCTTTCGGGCCGGGACTCCAAAGCATCCGTTTTTTCCTTGAGAAGTTACTCGATGCCGACCTCGTCGATCTGGGCCTTCTGGAGCTTTCCGGAAAAATCGACGTAGACGGATTTCCACTCGGAAAAGATATCCAGCGCCGTGGTGCCCGCCTCGCGGTGGCCATTGCCGGTTGCCTTTGTGCCGCCGAAAGGCAGGTGGTTCTCCGCACCGATGGTGGGAGCATTCACGTAGAAAATGCCGGTAAACACATCGCGCATGGCAGTGAAGGCCTTGTTCACATCCTGGGTGTAGATGGCGCCGGAGAGCCCGTATTCGACGGAGTTGGCAATGTCCACGGCTTCATCGAGGGTGTCGACCGGGATGACGGAGAGAACTGGCCCGAAGATTTCTTCGTTGGCGATGCGCATCTGGCGGGTCACGTCGGCGAAGATGGTGGGTTCAAGGAAGAATCCCTTGTCCCAGGCGCCACCCGTGAGGCGGTTTCCTCCCGTTACGAGACGGGCGCCCTCGTTCTTGCCGATTTCTACGTACTCGAGGTCCTTGGCGAGCTGATCGGCGTCAATGGCCGGTCCCATATCCACAGATTCATCGGCGAGGGCGTCGCCTACCTTCAGAGCCTTCGCCCGATTGGCCAGCGCATCGAGGAACTTGTCGTAAATGCCCCGCTGGCAGATGACGCGGCTGGTCGCGGTACACCGCTGGCCGGTCGTACCGAATGCGCCCCACAGCGCTCCGTCCAACGCCAGTTCGAGGTTTGCATCATCCAAAACGATCATGGCGTTCTTTCCGCCCATCTCAAGGGTCACGTGTCGGAAATCCGGGGCTCAGGCCTCGCTGATTCTCGCCCCGACGTCCGTGGACCCCGTGAATGAAATGAGGCTCACGTCCTTGTGGCGGCAGAGGGGGTCACCCACCCGGCTCCCCGAGCCCGTCACGAAATTCACGACGCCCTTGGGGATTCCCACGATTTCACAGGCCTTCACGAGGTTGTAGACGGAAAGGGGAGTGAAGGAGGCCGGCTTCATGAC